>NZ_CP035311.1:309236-618472 GCF_004114795.1 Janthinobacterium sp. 17J80-10
GCACGGAATTATTTCCATAGAGAGCTTGCGGGCCCCGCAATGTGTGGATTGAGCAACGAAATAAAATTTTTGTTGCGACGCACAATAAATTCCTTGACAAAAACAAAGACGGGTCTAAAATAGCCATTGTTGCGGTGCACAACGTGCGCTGCCCACCGACTACTGTCGTTCCCCTCTATTTAGGAGAAGCAAAATGTTTTCGATCCAAGACCAATTTTCCGCCGCTACCAAAGCCAACGTTGAAGCCCAGCTCGCCCTGGTGACCGCCCTGACCAGCAAAGCCTTCGAAGGCGTTGAGAAGCTGATCGACCTGAACCTGACTGTTGCGAAGACTTCCCTGGAAGAGTCCAACGCAACGGCAAAGCAATTGCTGGCTGCCAAGGATCCGCAAGAATTCTTCTCGCTGGCTGCTGCACAAGCCCAGCCGAACGCTGAAAAAGCCGCTGCATATGCTCGCCATATCGCCAATATCGCTTCCTCGACACAGGCTGAAATCACCAAGACTGCTGAAGCCCAGATCGCTGAAACCAGCCGCAAGGTTGCTGCCCTGGTGGACGACGTTGCCAAGAACGCGCCGGCTGGTTCGGAAAACGTGATCGCCATCGTCAAGTCGATGATCGGCAACGCCAACGCTGGCTACGAGCAACTGGCCAAGACCACCAAGCAAGCCGTCGAAGCCATCGAAACCAACCTCAGCTCCGCTACTGTGCAATTCACGCAAGCTGCTGAAAAGGCTACCGGCCGCGCCAAGAAGTAAACAGCTTCCCCGCTGACAGAAACGGGCCGCATTGCGGCCCGTTTTTTTATGGTGGACAATGCCGCATCGGCATATGAAAAGGATATCGACGCATGCGGCTGACTGCTCTGTTGCTCACACTTGCCCTTTGCACCGGGTGCGCCACCAGCATCAAGCCGGTGCCTGAATCCAGTGGCGCCGGGTCGCCCTTGTTGCGTTTCCAGAACTCCGCGCTCACCCCGCGCAACGGCGGCCAGCTGATCGCCGGGGACATGCTGCAGCCGGGCGATATCCTGTTATCCGCTGCCAATGGCATTCCGTCGATCGGCATTCGATTGCTGACGCTGGCGCCGGTCAGCCATGCGTCCCTGTATGTGGGTGATCAGCAGATTGTCGAGGCGGTGGGTCAAGGCGTCCGCGTGCGCAGGCTCGATGAAGTGATTGGTGACGAAGCGGTGGTGGCAGTATTCCGGCATCCCGAGCTGCGTCCCGAACATGGCGAAGCGATCCGGCGCTTTGCCATGCAAAACGTCGGCAAGCCGTATGACCATGTCGGCATCGTGCTGCAAGCGCCATTTTCCCTGCAGCGGCGCTTGTGCGAATTGCCGCTGATACCGGAAGTGGTACGCAACGCCTGCCTGCATGGCATCGCCACGATTCAGCTCGGTACCGCCAGCAATGACCGTTTCTTTTGCTCCCAGCTGGTGCTGGAGTCCTACCGCCAGGCCGGCTTGCCTTTGACGCAAGCCGATCCGCGCTGGGTCAGTCCCGCCGACATCATGCACATGCGCGCAGGCGATGTGCCTGCCATGCGCACCCACCAATCGCTGGCCTATATCGGCCATTTGAAATTCCAGCCGGAGACGACGATCGCGCAGGGTGAGTAGACATCTTTACCCCTGGCCGGGCCGCACGGCCTGCGCTTCCTCCAGCAAGGCCTTGCCGGGACGGCACACGGATGATGCGCTTTCTTCGCGCCGGCACGCCGCTTCGTCGGCGTATTCGCTGGTGACGATAAAGCTGGCGTTGCCGCCGACCAGGTACCAGGCATTTTCCTTGTAGTGCGGGGCCGTTGCGATCCAGCCCATTTCAAATGCCGCCAGTGTGGCGACGGCGACGACCGCAGCGGCGCCCATCAGATAGCGTGCGCGGCGCTCCAGCATGATGATTGATACAGCCATTTCCATTTCTCCACAGCAATGAAAATATGATGGCTGAAATAGGCGGGCAATGCACGCGAATCCAGAAATTTTTTTCACGGTGTCGGCGCGCGTGTTGCAAATTTTGCGGCCGTTTGTCGAACCACTAACAGGCAATGTCGTTGCATGACCTTGACGGGGATTGCTGGATTGGCATGCCATTTGCCATCATTCGCTGTACACTGCTGCCTTTTCGGATCCTATGAATGCCGCTCCCGGAGAACTCCCACCATGTACAAAGACATTGCTTCCATATCCGTGACGCCAGATTCGTCAGCCAATGTACGCCGGGGACCGGCCTTCGTCGTCAGGGGCTCGCGTATCCACGGCCGGGGTGTATTTGCGGCCCGCGAAATCGCCGCCGGCACACGCCTCGTTGAATACAAGGGCGAGCGCATCACCGAAGAGCAGGCCATCGAACGCCATGGTCGCGATCCGGAAAACCCGCACCATACTTTTTTCTTTAGCCTGGAAGACGGCCGCATGATCGATGGCGATGCAGGCGGTAACAACGCGCGCTGGATCAATCATGCATGCGAGCCGAATTGCGAAGCACGCGAAGAAAATGGCCGGGTTTTTATCTATGCGCTGCACGATATCGCCGCGGGTGAGGAGTTGGGCTATGACTATGGGCTCGTGCTCGACGCCAGGCAGACGGCGGCAGTCAAGCGCGACTATGCTTGCCGTTGCGGTGCGCAGAGTTGCCGGAAAACGATGCTTGCTCCCCGCCGCAAGAAGCCGTTGCGAGCGTGAATGAATCCTGCGCAACCTCAAACGCTCGGACAGTCTGAAGGATATTTTTTTGAAACTTTTTCTAAATAAAATTTTGTCGTAGTGAAGTTACGAAGAACCATTTCTGCTCGTTATTTTAATGGCTTTTTCGTATTGTTTTCTTACCTAACAATCAGTCAATGTCCTATCCCGAAGAGTGAGTTCGCCTGCTAGCATCCCTAGAGTGGCCGGTTAGAAGGCGACTTGTTTCGAGATGACATTGCATACTCTTTTGGAGAACAACATGAACTTCATTATCTGGATAGTAATAGGCGGTATCATCGGCTGGCTGGCGAGTCTTGTCATGAAAACCGATGCTGAGCAGGGCATGATCTTGAACATCGTGGTCGGGATCATCGGTGCATTGCTGGGCGGCTGGTTGCTCGCTCCGCTATTTGGCACCGGGACCATTAACCAGAATGACTTCAGCCTGGGCTCCTTGCTGGTGTCCTTCCTCGGCGCCATCATCCTTCTGATGGTCGTCAACCTGGTGCGCCGCGGCCGCACACGCTAATCCGCAGCATTCCCCGCAACCGATGCGTTCGCACTGTGCGAACGCATCTTCGTTTTCATCGGCACTCAGCGTGCAATCCTCTCGATTTTTTCCTTCCTCTTTCCCCAATCCTTGCAAGATTACTTGCAGCCTCCCCCAGAATTAAGCGATCCGCAGCAGCCTGTTCGTTCATGACGCAGTACTTGTTCGCGAGTAATTGCTTGCGTTAAGGAAATTCCTCATTTCGCCGTAGGATTTTTCTGACAAAAATATCAGAATTCGTTGACTGTTGTCTTTATAATAATTAACATACGATCAACTTTCGCTAATGCTGCGATGCAAGAAAAAGCGGCAGGCGACTATTGCTATCGCATCAAACACGGCAGTCAAAGCCGGGACGATGCGCCCCTTTCCAATCCTGCAGATCAAAATGGAGACCTGTAATGCCATTGAAGCACCCTTCGGTAGTACGCACGCATATCGCCAGAATCAGCTTGACGCTTTTGCTTGGCGCAAGCGCCCTGACCGCACCGGCCGCCTGGGCTGCCGGCAGCTGGAATACGCAACCAGAAACCTTGTCCACGCATCCAACCTGGATTTATACGCCCACCACCGCGATGGTGGGCGGCAAGCGTGCTCTGCTGGTGGTATTGCATGGCTGTGACCAGAGCAATGACCAGCTCAAGCAGTGGGGCAATCTGCCTGCCGCTGCCGAAGCAAAGGGTGCCGTCGTGGTCGTGCCGGGTGTGGGCAGCAAGCCCTGGCCGTTGTTCCCATCCACCAAATGCTGGGATTACGATGGCGCGCGTGACGGTTCTGGCCATGTCGCCAATCTCGTCGCCTTGACCAAGACGCTCGTCGAGCGCCAGGCCCTGAACATCGATCCGCGTCATGTCTATATCAGCGGCATGTCGTCCGGCGCGTCGGTTGCCATGCTGACCGCGTGCAAGGCACCGGAAGTGATTGCCGGTGTCGGTATCGTGGCGGGTCCTTCTGTGGGCAGCGACCAGATGCAGGCCGTCAAGGTTGAGGGGGAAATCTCCTACACGGCCGATGCCGCACTGGCGAAATGCAAGGCCTTGGCCGGGACGGACAAGCTTCAGCACTTCAACACCCAGATCGCCAACATCACCTACGGCGAAAAGGACAAGAATGCCGAACTGCCGGGCTGCGCCTTTTCTGCGGGCGCTACTAACTGCCCCGGCACCTTTCAGCTTGTGAGCAAGAAGTGGAGCACCATCAATGCTGAAATGTTCAGAAAGCTCTACGTCGGCGGCGCTTTGGGCACGGCGGTCAAGGTGAACAATAACGCCACGGCGGAAGCGGAATTCCTGGGCGAGCACCGCGAGTCGAAGGTGGCCGAGCAGGACGCCCTGTCGCTTACCCGCATTTACAATGTCGGCCATGCCTGGCCGGCCGGCAGCGGCCAGGAAAATGACGTCAACAAGGGCGGCGTCTGGGTGGCGCAGAAAGGCATGAACTACGCCCAGTATGCGCTCAGCTGGCTGATCGACAACAATCGCCGTCCTAAGGTCGACGGCAACCAGTCGCCGGTCATCGAGTGGTGCAAGGCGGAAGCTGCCGGCACCAGCGGCTTTACCGTCAGTGCTGCAGCCAAGGACAGCGATGGCGTGATTGCCAGCTACAAGGTCGCGTATACCGGCCCGAAATCGTTTAACGAAATCACCGGTACTGGCACCAGCCTGAATAAGACGTATACCCCGGGCGCCAATGGCAAATATGAAGTGACGGTGAGCGCGACCGACAATGCCAATGCAAGCTCGACGATTTGCAAGGCAAGCGTCAGCATCGGCGAACCGGTCGCCGTACTGCCGCCACCCGGCAACATCGTGGCGGCGTCCACCACCAATAGCGTGACCCTGACCTGGAATGCCGTCACAGGCGCCAGCGGTTATCACGTCTATCGCAATGGTGTCAAAGTGACGTCCGCACCGCTTACCGCAGCCACCTATACCAATACCGGACTTGACCCTGCCACCACCTACCAGTACGCGGTATCCACGGTGAACGCCGCAGGTGAAGGCGAACGCTCGAATCCCCCGGTGTCGGTAACCACCCTGCAACAGGATGGCTGGAAATGCACCGCGCACTATTCGAGCAATTACACCCACGTATTGCAGGGCCGCGCAGTCAACTCGCTCGGTTTTGCCAAGGCCAAGGGTTCGAACCAGACCATCGGGCTGTACACCATCTTCAACTATGCCCTTCTGGCCCAGACCAAGCCGGGGTATTACGTGATCGGTGCCTGCCCGCAGTAAGTCGCTGATCGCAGCAGCGCCCCGCGTGCGACCAAGGGCAAGCCAGGAAGGCTTGCCCTTTTTTTATGCGCGCCTGGCGGTTCTCGCCTGCTTGAGGAAACACACTGTAGATCAGTCCGGAGAGCTTGAGCCAGAGGATGCCGGTGCCGGAAATGGCGGGCGCAGACGGGATCGCGGCATGTTGGTTCATGATATTTCCTTTTATATTGAAAAATGAACATGCCCGATACCGTCAGGCATAGCGTGTAGAAAATTACAATTGCCAAATATACCCACATCAGGACGAAAATTCCTCACTTGGTGCAAGCCTTCCTTAAGCCAGCATTGCTTTCATTCGAAAATGCCATAATTGCGGTTTTAACTTGCAAGCAGGCTACTCATGATTCTTGAAATTGCAGATATCCGCATCCAGGCCGGCCGCCAGGGTGAATTCGACACAGCCATCCAGCATGGCGTGACCGACATCATCGCCAAGGCCAAAGGTTTCAAGGGCTTCAAAATCAACAAGGGCATGGAGTCCCCAGAGCGTTATGTCCTGATGATTTTCTGGGAAACATTGGAAAACCATACTGTGGATTTTCGCGAGTCGCCGGCCTTTGCGGCCTGGCGCGCGCTGGTCGGTCCCTTTTTTGCCGCGCCGCCGGTGGTGGAGCATTTCACCCTGCTGGCCAAGTCAGACTGAAATCCACCTGTCGGGCGTTCACAACCCGACATAAATGCCGCAACCTTTGTAGGCCTCGGTAGTCAAAATAAGGGTTAATTTTGACAAGGGGAATACTATGCGTGTCGATATCTATCGCCGTCCGGAAACGGGCGGTCAATTTTCTTATTTGGCAGTGCCTGAAGGCAATATCATCCCGGACGAAGCCACCAGTATCGACTGGGAGGCCGCCGAGCGCAGCATGGATCTGGATGACAGCGTCGAACGCCTGCCGCAGTTTTCCATCGACGATCCGATCGAACAAATTTCCTCCAAGGGCTATGCCATTACCAGCGTGAAAACGCTGGGCGATGGAGAATTGCCTATGTGATCGGCGTCGGGCCGGCGCGTTTGCCGGCCCGTGCGCTCTTTTTCTGTTTCCGCACGGCTAGGTTTGTTCCTCGCATCACTTCCTTTAATTGCCATTCTCTTCAATTGTTGTCATTTGGTGGGCTTTTTTGGCGCATTTCCCCAAAAAATCCGGCATTTCGCCTTGTTCCAATTGAACTGCAGCAAGAGAACGTGGACTAACGACAGATCCCCTTTTTGGCAGGCAAATATTGCCTTCCTTCCTCTTGCTTTCAGGAGAATTTATTCATGTCCAGCAGCATTTCCAGCATCAAGCGACGACAGTTTTGGCGCAAGGTGCTGATCGCCTTTGCCAGCTTGGCCCTCGTCGGCGCCATTGCCGCCTACTTCGGCTTTCAGCATACCCATCATGTCACGCAAACCTACAGCAGCTTTGCCAGTGACCTTGATGCCGGAAAGGTGGGCACGGTAACCATCGCGCCCAATCGCGACAGCGGCAAGGCCGAGGTCAGGCTCAAGGATGGCAAGCGCTATACCGTGGAGCTGCCGACCATGGACGTTGAAGCGGCCAACCGTTTCACTGCCAAGGGCGCGAATGTGGAAATCGATCGTCGTGCGATCAACCTGGAAACCATGCTGCCGATGCTGGTGTTGCTGGCGGTGCTAGGCCTGTTCGGGCTGGTGGCCTCGCGTCCCGAGCCGCTGGCGCTGCCGTTTCTGAAGAAGAAGCGCGCAACCGAGGTGAGCTTTGCCGATGTTGCCGGCGCCGAGGAAGCCAAGCGCAATCTCATGGAAATTGCCAGCTACCTGAAGGATCCGGAGGTGTATGAAAAGATCGGCGCCAATTTCCCGCGCGGCGTGGTGCTGTATGGTGACCCGGGTACCGGCAAGACCCTGCTGGCGAAAGCGCTGGCTGGCGAATCGGGCGCCAATTTCATCGCCACCAATGGTTCCGAGTTTGGCTCCATGTTCGTCGGCGTTTCCACCCTGAAAATCAAGCGCCTGTTTGCCCGCGCCCGTGCCATGGCGCCCTGCGTGCTCTTCATCGACGAGATCGATGCCGTCGGCGGCCGCCGCATGAATGAAGGCTCGGCCGCGGCGCGCGAAATGAGCAGCACCCTGAACCAGTTGCTGGTACAGATGGATGGCTTTGAAAACAACAATGGCGTCATTGTCGTGGCCGCCACCAACCGCCTCGATTCGCTCGATCCGGCGCTGCTGCGCTCGGGCCGCTTCGACCGCCGCATCCAGGTCGGCAAGCCCAACCTGAGGGAACGTGAACAGATCCTGAAAATCCACGGCAGCAAGGTGCGCGTTGCCGACCAGTTGAATTACGGCGAAATCGCCCGCCAGACCATCGGCTTTTCCGGCGCAGACCTGGCCAACGTCATGAACCAGGCAGCCATGATCGCGGTGCAGAACGGCGAAGAACAAGTGGCCCTGGAAAACGTCTTGCGCGCACGCAATGTCATGCTGATGGGCGAGGAGCGACGCTCCACCTTGTCGCTGATCGACCAGGATGGCCGGCGCCGCCTGGCCATCCATGAATGCGGCCATGCCATCCTGGCGATGGCTGGCGGTACCGATCCCGTGACCGCCGTGTCGATCGTGCCGCGCGGGCAATCGCTCGGCCAGACCTTCATGACGCCGGCCAAGGACCAGTTGCTGATCGAGCGTACCGACCTGGTCAACCGCCTGCATGTCTTGCTGGGCGGGCGCGTGGCCGAGGAATTGTTCATGGATTCGATGACTACCGGCGCCGATGACGACCTGTCGCGTGCCTCCGAAATCGCCCGCAACCTGGTCTGCCGCCATGGCATGTCCGACTTTGGCCTCTTGACCATCGACGAGGATTCCAGCCCGCAGTTGCGCTACGAAGCCGAGCAGAAAGCCATGCAGATCATGGCGCATGCCAAGCAAAATACGGCCGCCCTCCTTACCACGCACCAGCATGTGATGGCGGCGATGGTCGAGCGCTTGCTGGAGCGCGAAGAGCTGGATATCGACGACGTGCGCGAATTCAAGGTAATGATGGACGGCGACCCGGTGGCGCTGGTGGTCGCGGCGTAAGCCAGCAGCGATTTGCCAGGGCGCTTGCGCCAATGAAAAACGCCCGCATCTGCGGGCGTTTTTTTATCTGCGAAGCAGCAATCAATTCACTTGCTGGATCCCAGCCAGCATCCAGCCACCCTGGCCATTGAGCGGCTTGGACAGGTTCCAGATTTCGGCAAACGGCGCAGCCGGGGCATTGTCGGATTCCTTGATCATGCCGTCGAACTTGACGCTCGCCAGATAGTCATTGCCCACGGTTTCAATGCCCAGCAAGTCGGCATTGAGCGAGACGACATCGGTATGGTTGGCGGACGCGCCGCGTTCCTGCAATTGCATGCGCAGTTCGCCGAACATTTCCGGTGTCGCAAATTCGCGGATATCGTTGACGTTGGCGCTATCCCAGGCCGCTTGCAGGCGGATGAAGTTCGTCTTGGCATGGCGCAGGAAGCTGGTGGTGTCGAAGTCAGCCGGCACGCCAAAGGCGGCAGTGCTGTTATCGGCAGTGTCAGCGGCGCCCGAGGCCAGCGGCGCGCCAGCAAAGGCGGCCGGTTGCGACGGTTCCAGGCGCGAGCCGATGTTGGGCGTATTGAAGCCCGGTCCGGCAGCGCCGGCGCCGGCATTCGCATAGGCCGGACGCAGCGGCTCAGGACCACCCGACTTGCGCTTGATCATGCGGTAGATGAAGAATGCCGCTGCAGCGAGCAAGCCAATCATCAGCATCGTGCTGATGGCGCTGGCCAGGGCGCCGCCCAAGCCCAGGTGCGACAGCAGGGCGCCCAGGCCCAGACCCAGCAGCGCGCCGCCGAGGATGCCTTTCCACGGGCTGGCCGGCTTGGCCGCTGCAGCCGCGCCGGCTGCGGCAGGCGCCGCCGGCTTGGCGACATTGGTCGCCTGGTTTTGCGATGGCGGCAAGGATTGGCGGTTGACGCTTTGCGACTGCTTGCCAAATGAGCCGCCGCCGCCCATGCGCTTGGCCTCGGCGCTGGACAGGCCGATGGTCAGCGTCAGAGCGCCAACCAGCATTGCCGTTAATAATGTTTTCATGCAGATCTCCAGAATAAAAGCTTGCGATTTGGAAAGCGGCCACCATGGCCGTCATTCGGTCAGGGATTAAAGACAAGACAGATAATCCTATGACACTTAGGTCGATATGATAGTGCCCGCTGCCTCATATAAAAAGAGAAATTATCGGAATATTTACTTCCTAAAAACGGAAGGGTTGGACGATTCTGGCTGTGGCGCGCCGCGATCGGGAGCGCAAATCGCCCGGTCCCGTTGGCGCATGCAACCAATATGGCGTTCGCGGGTCTATTGGTCTCTTGTGGCGGCTGCACTGCAAGTCCTCATGGGCTTTCCATTGACTCCCAACGTTATTTCTCATGGTTCCTCCGGTCTTTCCTCCGAATCATGTTTCGGATGACGTGCGTAACCTGGAAGCCAATCCGGCGATCCTCGCCGAAGCGGACGATGCCGTCGAAGACGAGTGCGCGCTGGAGGAACAGGGCATCGAGGTGGCCAAGTCCGCCAGGCGGGTCCACGAGCGCACAGCCAGGTTGCAGAGAATTAACGTACGCCTGATTGCGGAAATTGCCGAGCGTCGTCGCGCCGAGCAGGCACTGCAGCAGTCGCAGCAACTTTTGCGCGAACTTGGCCACCATACCGGCGAAATCATCGAGGAAGAGCGCAAGCGCATTGCACGCGAATTGCATGACCAGCTTGGCCAGAACCTCATGGCCTTGCGCATCGATGTCCTCATGATGCAGCGCGCCGCCGGTGCCGATCAGCCGGAAATCGACGCTACGGTCGAATCCGCCCTGAACAATATCGACAGCATGATCAAGAATGTGCGCGTGATCATCAATAACTTGCGCCCGGCCGTGCTTGACCTGGGACTTGTTGCCACATTCGAATGGGAGATACAGGAATTTGAGCGCCGCACCGGCATCGTTTGCATGCTCTGCACGGATCGCAGCGAATTCACGGTGGACGATGCCCATGCCCTGGCCTTGCTGCGCATTCTGCAGGAATCGCTTACCAATGTCGCGCGCCATGCCAATGCGGACAGGGTTGATGTCAGCCTGCATGGTAACCGCCATGGCCTGCATTTGCGCGTGGCGGACAACGGCGTCGGCAATTTTCCTGCCTGTCGTCGCAAGGCCAAAGCCTTTGGCCTGATCGGCATCCAGGAGCGGGTATCGGCGTTAGGCGGCAGCTTGTCGATTGTCACGGAAAAAGGCAAGGGCCTGGCACTGACGGTGTCGTTGCCCCTGTCGCCGCACAGCGCCAGCAAAGCCTGACGGCAGTCGGCACGACTGGGTGCAGGGTCAGGCCTGTAGCCTTGGTTGCTGTCCCGCTTTTGACGGCAGCCCGTTTTGCAGAGGAATCGACAGTATCAGGACAGTGCCCTGGCCGATCGTGCTTTCCACCGTCATCTCGCCGCCAATGGCGCTGATGCGTTCGCGGATGCCGATCAGGCCGAAGGATTTCGATTTGCGACGGTCGCCAGGGTACATGCCGACGCCATCATCGGAAATGCGCATCTGGAGTTGCTCGCCTTTGCGGTTGAGGGAGATATTGACGCTGATGGCATTGGCATGGCGGGCCACATTGGTAAGCGATTCCTGAAGAATCCGGAACAATGTGGTGGTCTGCTCCTCGGTCAGGCCCTGATCCAGTTCATCGGCCTTGGCGAACAGATCGCAGGCGATGCCGGTGCGGCGCTTGAATTCCTGGATTTGCCAGTGGAACGACGCGTACAGCCCGAGGTCCAGCACGGCCGGGCGCAAGTTATTGATGATCCCGCGTACGCTCTTGATGGTGTTGTCGATATTGGTCAGGACGGTTTCGACCTTGCGGTGCAGGCGCGGATGCGTAGTGGCGGTGCGCGCATGCAGCATCGAGACATCGATGCGCAAGGCCATCAGGTTCTGGCCCATTTCATCGTGGATCTCGCGCGCAATGCGCTTTCTTTCCTCTTCCTTGATGGTTTCCTGGTGCACGGCGAGTTGGCGCAGCATTTCTTCGTTTTGCGTATGCTCGGTTATGTCGAGCATCGAGCCGATCAGGATGGTTGGCGGCGCGTCGCCGCTGGGCACCGGGTCGCCTTGCAGGCGCACATGACGGATGCTGCCGTCGGGCCGCACGACGCGCAGGGTTGCACTGTATTCGCGCCGTTCCGCCACCGCCGCGTTGACCACCGCTGAAATCATGCGCCTGTCATCTGGGTGGATCAGCGCAAAGCCGGCAGGGATCGTGGGTTTGACCGCGCCCGGCTCCAGCCCGCAGATGCGGAAAAATTCGTCGGACCATTGGGCTTCCTGGGTCGCCAGGTTGATTTCCCAACTGCCTACATGGGCTACCCGCTGTGCGATCGTGAGCACGTTCTGCGTCTGCCGCAGCGCGTCTTCGGCGCGCCGGCGCTCCTCGATCTGCGACTTGAGCTGGGCGTTGGCCACCACCAGCTCACGTGTGCGCATTGCCACTCGCGCTTCCAGGGCGTCGTGCGCAGCCTGCAGGGCTTTTTCGGTGCGCTTGAGATCTGTCAGGTCGAGATTGACGGTGATGGCGCCGAGGATCTGTTGTTCGCTATCCCGCAGGGGCATGGACGAGGATCGCAGGATTCGCCGCTGACCATCCGGGCGCAGTATTTCATACTCGCGATTGAGCGTAGTCTCCCCATGGCGCAGCGCACGCACCACGCCGTATTCCCTGTGCTCGACCTTGGTACCGGTATTGGTGTGCCATGCCTGGAATGAGTCCGGCACTTCCAGTTGTTCGCCCGGCGAGGTGCCCCAGATATCGTGGGCGGCCGGATTGACAAGATTGAGCGTGTTGTCGCGCCCGACCACCATCACGCCGACCGGCAAGAGTCCGAGGATCTGCCGCAGCAGCGCTTCGTTCCTTTCGAGTTCCATGCGCGAGGCGTCTTGCTGGACATGACGGTAGATCAGCAGGTAAAGCCCGCTCAGGAGCAGTGCGAGAAATACCAGCAACAGTGCCGCGCTTGTCTGCGCGCGCCGCATGGTGTCGCGTTCGACCTTGGCATAGCCTTTCTGCAGCTGGCTTTCATGGATGGCGATACGACTCAGGATGTCCTGCATGCGCTCGTTATGGGCATTGCCGGCATCGATGTGCGGCAACACCCGTTGCGTACCCAAGTCCAGCCGCGCCTGGCGCATGTTTTCGATGCGCTCAGGGATCACTTGCCGCAGTTGCCGGACATGCGCCTGCAAGGGGATATCATCCCGTGCAAGTTCATCCAGGTTTGCCAGGGAGGCGTGCAACGCTTCGAGCGCCGCATCATGTTGCAGCAGAGAGGAGTTGTCGGCCCTGAGCATGTAACCGCGATGCGCGGCGACTGCCATGGCCATGGTTGAACTGATCTTTTCGCTGGCAATCAGCACAGCCTTGCTGTGCGCATCCTTTGCACCGGTTTTTACCGAGATCATCATGCTGTCCCAGGTAATAATTGCCAGCAACGCCAGAAAGAGCACGGCGGCCAGAAACCCGGTCAACACGAGTTGATTAATCGTCCATTTTTTCATTGCGGAGAAATCAAGGACTGCCGAAGTTGATTTTATGTTATCTGAAAAGGCATTCTAGGGCCTTTTTAGCTGGCAGGCTTGGAAATTTAAAAAACCCGTTGCTCCTGTGCAAGCCAAGGAACAACGGGTTCGCAGCCGGGAAAGGGAAAATTTAACGGCTGCCGCTGCTTGAAGGTGTCGCAGGCGTGGTAGTGCGGTCCGAACTGGAAGTGCCGCTCGACGACGGCATGCTGCTGGTACCGCTGGTGCTGCCGGAACCGGGCGCGCCGCTGGACGACGGCATGTTGCTGGAACTGCCGCTGCTGCTGTCGGCACCGGACGAACCGCTGGAGGACGGTGTGCTGCTGGAAGCGCCGCTGCTGCTATCGGAGCCGGAAGAACCGCTGGACGATGGCATGCTGCCGCTGCTGGATGGCGTGCTTTCCGGTGGCGTACCCGTGCTGCTGCCATAACCACTGCTGCCAGGCTGGCTTGAGGAGCCGCTGCTATCCATGCTGCTGCCTGCTGTAGCGCCGCTGGCAGACTTGTGTTTTGAAGTCTTGGCTTTGTGTTTTTTCTTGGTGGCAGGCTTTGTCTGCTTGTCTGTATCCATGGAAGACGCACCGGTGGCGCTGCTGTCGGCGCTGCTGCCTGCGGATTTGTCGCCCCTTTCCTTTTGCATGCGTAACTCTTCAGCGCGTTGTTCGACAGCTGCCGCTTTCGCCGGGTCGGTTGTGCTGGAAATGCTGCTCTCCGAACTGCTCTGCGCATAACTGGCACTCGCAATCCCGAGCATTGCAAGCAAAGTGACCAATTTCAGTTTCTTCATAGTTATCTCCGTGGAATATCAAACAGAATAAAACAGAACGACACTCTGGCCAAAAGACGGGAATGTCACTGAGGAGGAACAAATCAGACTGAATGCCGGCGTGTCGGTTTCGTCAACAACGTCGAAAGAGCGCAAGTTCAACCTTGATTTCTAATTCATATCAAATACATTCCTGTTGCTGACAACTTTCAATGAATAATTTGTCTAACTCGCCTTTTCAAAAAAATGGCGTGGGGTCTTGCTCGAGAAAAACCGTAATGAAATGAAGGGATTGGGAATCAGGATGCTGGCATGCAAGCAGTGCGCGCCACCAATTTCTGCAAGTTTGTAAAAATGCGCCATACTAGCCATTGCACCAGAGCACAGACCAAGCAATAAACGGGGGTTTTCATGTCTTTTATCCGGATCATCAGCATTGTCAGCCTGATGTGCTGCGCACAGGGATTTTCCAGCCCCGCCGTCGCCGCTGATGGTGTTTCTTGCCCACCACTGCTGCAGCACACTTTCCCGCGTTTGCAGGACGATCAGCCACAGTCGCTTTGCCAGTACAGCGGCAAAGTTTTGGTTGTCGTGAATACCGCGAGCTATTGTGGTTTTACGGGCCAATACAAGGGCCTTGAGGAATTGTATTCAAGCCACAAGGCGCAAGGTTTGGTGGTGCTGGGTTTCCCTTCCAATGACTTCAAGCAGGAAACGGGGAGCAACCAGCAAATCGGCGCCTTTTGCGAAAATACCTTCGGCGTGAAATTTCCCATGTTTGCCAAGAGCGCCGTCACGGGGCCGCAGGCGTCGGCCTTTTACCGGCAGCTGGCTGTCGCCGCCGGCAAGGCGCCGGGATGGAATTTTTATAAATATCTGGTCGGGCGCGACGGCAAGGTGGCTGGCGCATATTCGAGCATGACGGGGCCTGCGGACAAGGACTTGCTGCGCGAGATCGACAGGCTGCTGGCGCAGCCGTCCCCTGCCGGGCAATGATCGCCTGCCTATCAAAAAGAAGACTGCTAATCCATGAGTGCCCTTTTCACCCCTATTGAACTTGGAACGCTGAAACTGCCCAACCGTATCGTGGTTGCGCCGATGTGCCAGTATTCCTCGCAGGATGGCAACGCCAATTCCTGGCACTTGATGCATCTGGGCCAGCTGGCTTTTTCAGGCGCCGGCATGCTGATCACCGAGGCCACGGCAGTCGAAGCCGATGGCCGCATTTCGGCGCAGGACCTCGGCCTGTGGTCGGATGCGAATGAGGCGGCGCTTGCCGCCACGCTGGTGGAAGTTCGGCGGCATTCGGCTATGCCGATTGCGGTGCAGCTGGCGCATGCCGGACGCAAGGCATCCACCCTTGCGCCGTGGCTGGGCGGACAGCTGCGTCCTTCCGGCGACGGCGGCTGGCGTTCCTGGGCGCCCTCGCCTGTGCCTTTCACGCCCGGCAATGAAGCGCCGCTGGCACTGGACGCGGCGGGCCTTGCGCGCATCCGCAAGGCCTTCGCGGCTGCCGCGGCGCGCGCTGCGCGCGCCGGGTTTGATGCAGTCGAACTGCATGCGGCGCATGGGTACCTGCTGCATCAGTTCCTCTCGCCGCTTTCCAATCAGCGCGAAGATGCTTATGGCGGCTCGCTGGAAAACCGCATGCGGTTTCCATTGGAAGTGTTCGAGGCGGTGCGCACGGCATTTCCCGCCGCGCGCCCTGTCGGGGCGCGCGTGTCGGCGACCGACTGGGTCGCCGGCGGCTGGGACCTGGAGCAGACCACGGTGTTTGCCGCAGCCCTGAAAGCGCGCGGCTGCGATTTTCTGGATGTCTCCTCGGGTGGCCTGTCACTGCAGCAGGCTATCCCGCTCAGCGCCGGTTACCAGGTGCCCTTTGCCAACCATTTGAAAAAGGAAGTCGGCATGCCGACGATCGCCGTCGGCCTCATTACCGAAGCGCAGCACGCGGAGGCAATCGTTGCATCAGGCCAGGCCGACATGGTGGCGCTGGCGCGCGGCATTCTTTACGACCCGCGTTGGCCCTGGCATGCGGCAGCCGAACTGGGTGCCCAGGTGGCCGCGCCGCCGCAGTACTGGCGTTGCCAGCCGCGGGAGGTCAAGGCACTGTTCAGCCCCGCTGCGTGATCAGCGCCGTCGTAAGCCGCGCTGGCGCGCCAGCGCAGGCTGCCGGCAAAGGGGATCGCAACGTTAAATTAAGGTAACTGGCACTTAACCATTCTTGCTGTAGGGAAATTTACTTTATACTATGCACTGGGAAATAAATGATTTCCTATGTCGATAAAGATTCCCATGTTTTCCTTTTTTCGCGCCCGTCATCGGCGCAGCCAGCGGCCTTCAACCTGGATTGCCTTGCCCGCGATAGCGGCAGCCCTAACGCTTGCATGGCCGCTCCCCGGGGCGGCACAAGACAGCACGCTCGACAAAGTCCTTGCCGATAAGGCAATGCGGGTATGCATCTGGCCCGATTATTACGGCATTACCTATCGCAATCCGAAAACGCAGCAACTGTCCGGCATCGACATCGACCTGGCGCGTGAATTTGCGAAGGACCTCGGCGTGCAGACGCAGTTTATCGACAGCTCGTTTGCCCAATTGATCGATGATGTCAGCCAGTCGCGCTGCGACGTGGCGATGTTCGCCATCGGCATTACCGAAGCGCGCGCCAGGCAGCTGCAATTTACCAAGCCACACCTGCGCAGCGATATCTACGCGATCACGACGCACTTTAACCGGCGCATACGTGACTGGGCCGATATCGACAAGCCCGGCGTGGTGGTCGCCGTGGCAAAGGGCACGTACCACGAGCCGGTCATGCGCGAAAAGCTTAAGTCGGCAACCCTCGTGGCGCTGGATACGCCGTTTGCGCGCGAACAGGAAGTCGAGTCGGGCAGGGCCGACGTATTCATGACTGATTTCCCGTACAGCCAACGCATGCTGGCCACGTCCGACTGGGCGCGGCTGGTATCGCCACCAAGCGCCTATCACCTGACGTCGTATGCCTATGCCGTGCGGCCGGGTGACGACCGCTGGCATGCGCGCGTCGAGGCGTTCATGCGTGACATAAAGCGTGACGGACGTCTGCTGGCGGCTGCCAGGCAGCACCGGCTGACGCCGATCGTGGTGGTCGACTGATGTCGTCGTTCGAGCGCATCTTATGCTGAACCGAATACGCGCCTGGTTTGCCGGATGGGGCCTGGTCGGCCTGTCGCTGCTGCTCGTGGCGGGCATACTCGGCGGCACCGCGCTGTACCTGTCACGCTTGCGTGCCGAGTCGATCGCCCTGAACCTGACGATCAGCGAATTGTACGCACTTACCTTCGAAGAACACCTGAGCCAGACCTTCAATGCAATCGACCTGACGCTGACAAATGTGTTCGATGCAAATCAGCTCCCCGCCGATTCGTCCGATCTGTCCAGGCAGATTTCCGCTGTGCTGCGGCATGCCCCCTATTTACGTTCGCTATCCCTGGTGGATGCCACGGGGCGCATCGTCGCCAGTTCGAACGCGCGTAACCTTGGCCTGGCCGTCAACTTCGGCGACTATCTGCGCCGGCAGGCGCGACGCAGAAAATGCTGCGCATCGGGCGTCCGTGGATCGGGCGCGATTTCGGCGATGGACATCCAATGGACGTCGCCAACGCGCAGGCTTTTGACGGCCTCAGCTTCATTCCGGTGATGAAGACGATCGGGCGGCAAACGCAGGTCACGCTCCTGGCTGCCGTCAATCCCGATTATTTCCTCAACAGCTACAGCCGCAAGCTTTCGGCAAATCAGGGCCTGGTGGAAGTAATGCGCTATGACGGCACCATGCTGATGGCGACCCAGGACGCAATCGTGCCGGGGATGCGGCATATCGAGTCGCAGGTGCCCGACAACCTGTCCGAGACGGAGTCCGGCAGCTACGACCAGGCCACCGGCGAGTACGGTGTACCGATGCTGACGGCGTTTCGTGCGTCACGCCTGTTTCCGCTGCTGGTGGTGGTGCACCTCGACCGTGACCGCGTGTTGCTGAAATGGGAGCGGGAAACCCGCCTGATCCTGTTGATCGTGTTGCCGGCGCTGCTGGCGTTGATCATTCTGGCCGTCATCTTGCAGGTACGGCGCCGGCAAGCCAGCCTGCAGCGCGCCCAGGCGCGGCGGGCTTTGCAGGAAAGCGAGGAGCGCTGGAGCTTTGCGCTGGAGGGGTCCGGTGACGGGGTATGGGATTGGAACCTGGTGGATGACAGGGTCTTCTTTTCGCCGCGCTGGAAGCAAATGTTTGGCTATGCCGAACACGAGATCGGCGACGCGCACAGCGAATGGGTCGGGCTGGTGCATCCGGAAGACCTGCCGCGCGTGCAAGCCGAGCAACAAGCCTGTATGGCGGGGCGATCCCAGCATTACACCAGCGAATACCGGATGCGCTGCAGAGATGGAAGCTGGAAATGGATCCTGACACGCGGCATGGTGGCCTCACGCGACGCCAACGGCATGCCGCTGCGCATGGTCGGCACCCACACCGACCAGACCGAGCGCAAGCTGGCCGAGGAAAGAATGCAGCTGGCAGCCTCTGTATATGAAGCCGCCGCAGAAGCGATTGTGGTCACCGATGCAGGCAACCGCATCATCTCCATCAATCCGGCGTTCACCGAAATGACCGGCTACTCCGCGCAAGAAGCCATCGGCCAGACACCAAAAATGCTGAGTTCCGGCCGCAATGATCCTGCGTTGTACCAGGAAATGTGGCGCTCGCTGCGTGAGACCGGGCAATGGAAGGGCGAAATCTGGAACCGCCGCAAGAATGGCGAAATTTATGCCGAATGGCTTTCGATCAATACCCTGCTCGATGCACAGGGCCAGGTGTTTCGCCATGTCGCGATGTTTTCCGATATCACAGGGCGGAAAAATGCCGAAGAACTGATCTGGAAACAGGCCAGTTACGATGTATTGACGGGCTTGCCCAATCGCCGCCTGCTGTTCGACCGGCTGACGCAGGAAATGAAGCGGAGCAAGCGCGCCGGCCACAGGCTGGCCTTGTTTTTCATCGATCTAGATCACTTCAAGGAAGTCAACGATACCCTCGGTCATGATTGCGGCGACCAGCTGCTGATCGAGGCGGCGCACCGCATCAGCAGCTGCGTGCGCGCATCCGACACCGTTGCACGCTTGGGCGGCGATGAATTCGCCGTGGTGCTGCCGAATCTGGACGACCCGTCGCGCGCGGAACAGATCGCCGCCGCAATCATCAAGACACTGGCAACGCCATTCTCATTGAATGGGCATGACGCCTATGTCACAGCCAGTATCGGCATCAGCCTGTGTCCGGACGATGGACAGGATATCGAGTCGCTGATGAAATATGCGGACCAGGCGATGTACGTTTCAAAAAATAATGGCCGCAGCTGCTTCAATTTTTTTACCGCAGCCATGCAGCGCCATGCCCAGCAACGCCAGCAAATGATCCGCGACTTGCATGGGGCGCTGGCCGCCGGCCAGTTCGAAGTGTATTTTCAGCCGATTGCCGAACTGGCCGACGGCACCGTTACCAAGGCTGAGGCGCTGCTGCGCTGGCGCCATCCGCAACTGGGCATGATCAATCCGGCGCAATTCATTCCGCTGGCGGAAGAAACCGGCCTGATCTGCGAGATCGGCGACTGGGTATTCTACGAAGCGGCGAGCATGGCCAAGCGCTGGCAAACCAAGCGGGAGGCCGCCGGCAGCCGAGCCAAGCCAATCCAGATCAGCGTCAACAAGTCGCCGCGCCAGTTCTATACTGGTGCCACCCAGGAAAGCTGGCTCAAGCATTTGCAGCAACTGGGGCTGCCGGCCAACTGTATCGTGATCGAGATCACCGAGGGCTTGTTGATGGAAGACCGTAGCAGTGTCGTCAGCAAGCTCCTGCAATTGCGCAACAGCGGCATCCGCGTGGCGCTCGACGATTTCGGTACGGGGTATTCCTCTATGTCCTATTTGCGCAAATTCGATATTGATTTTCTCAAGATCGATCAATCTTTCATCGGCGACATTGCGGAAAATCCCAATGACCAGGTGATTGCCGAAGCAATGATTGCCATGGCTCACAAGCTTGGCATGCAAGTCATTGCCGAAGGTGTCGAAACCGAGCAGCAGCGCCGCCTGCTGGTGGCCGCTGGGTGCGACTATGGCCAGGGCTACCTGTTTTCAAAGCCGTTGCCCGCAGAGGAATTTCTGGCCAGTTTCCAACCAGCAGAACAGCTGGCTTGATATTGGCGAAACTATAGGTCGCTATCCTGAGGCAAGGGCGCAGGATGTGCCCTCTCTTGCATGCTTCTTGCAGGCGGCCTGGCGATGGAGGTATCCAAATTGCGCAAGGAGAAGACCATGGCCCTTTTCCCGTTTTTTGTGAGCGGCAGCACATGGCTCGTCAGGCGCTGTCGCGAATTGCTGTGCTTGCTATGCATGGCAGCGCCGGCTGCTGGCCAGACCGGCGCTGCCGGCAATCCGGCGGTCGAGGTCCTGGCGCGCGGGCTGGAGCATCCATGGGCGCTGGCATTCATCGACCAGGGGCGCATGCTGGTGACGGAACGCCCCGGACGCTTGCGGCTGGTGCAGCCGGGCAGTACGCTGGGCGCGCCGATCGAGGGCGTGCCGGAGGTCGACGCCGGCGGCCAGGGGGGCTTGCACGATGTGCTCGCGGACAGTAATTTTGCCGCCAACCGAACAATTTACCTGTGTTACGCCGAAGCAGGGCCGGGCGGCAATTCGACCGCGCTGGCTTCGGCACGGCTGTCCACGGATAGCCGTCGTCTCGAACAAGTGAAGGTATTGTTCAGCCAGCGACCCAAGGTCCACAGCAGTGCACATTTCGGTTGCCGTATCGTCGAATCCCCCGATGGCACCTTGTTTCTGACGCTGGGCGACCGTTTCAGCCGCAGGGAAGATGCCCAGACGCTGGACAATCATCACGGCAAGATCGTGCGCGTCCGGAAGGATGGCAGCATCCCGCCGGATAACCCGTTTGCCGGCGCTGGCAAGCGCGCCGGCGCCCTGCCCGAGATCTGGAGCTATGGCCACCGCAATAGCCAGGGGGCGACCCTCGGTGCCGATGGCAAGCTGTGGATGACTGAGCACGGTCCACAGGGCGGCGATGAAATCAACCGCGCCGAGTCGGGCAAAAATTATGGCTGGCCAGTGATTACCTTCGGCGAGAATTATGGCGGCGGAAAAATCGGCGCCGGCCTTACTGCAAAGGCTGGCATGGAGCCGCCGCTGCATTACTGGACGCCGTCAATCGCCCCTTCGGGCATGGCCTTCTTGCGCAGTGCGCGCTATGGCAAGCAATGGCAGGGCAGCTTGCTGGTCGGTTCCCTCAAGTTCAGGTACCTGGCACGTCTGGAACTGCGCGATGACAAGGTAGTGCGCGAACAGAAATTGTTGTCCGAGCTCGAACAGCGTATTCGCGATGTGCGCGAGGGTCCGGATGGCTTGTTATACGTCTTGACGGATGAAAGCCGCGGACAATTGCTGCGTTTGCAGCCGCAGCATTGACCGGATCTGTAAATACGTCAGCAATCCTTGCTGTGCGGTATCGAAACAGGCGTAAAAAAATTGCTTTGCAGCATTTTGCGTTCAAATCGCTACAAATTTCATAAAATTAATTTGCCAACGAACGTCACTGTTAAGCCATTGGCAATTGGCGTTACGTCATTGAATCTCCTACAAAACCGGGCAGCCGCTAAAGCAAATGCCGGTTTTCCAAATACCCCCCAAAGCCCCATGCCTTATGCCCTCGCAGTGTTTTAGCAGCGTGTGATGATGGCCGGAAAGATTTTTTTCCCGCATCTTGGGCTGATGCCGAGGGTAGGAATTTCCTTAATCCCCATTGGCTTTGCTTACCCAGTGTTTCAGCGAGCGCCTGATTTCCGTTAAGTCAGGAAATTTTCATAATCCAATACATCGATTGCTGCGATGCAAAGAACAGCAAGGAGCTCTGCCTCGCTTTTAACTCTAACAACTGGGAAATCATCATGCTGAACACGCCAATCTCCGACATCAGGTCCACTTCCACCAGCGTGCGCAATGTCAGCACTGCGGCGCAACGTCAAGGCAAGCTGTGGTCCAATCTGAACGAGGTATGCGACCTGTTGCGCATTCCCTCAGCGCTTGGCGGCTTCCACGATGAATTCCAGTTCCAGCACATGCAATTCAAGTCTGGCCAGCGCGTACATACCATCGGCCAGCCGTTCGACATGCTGTATATCGTTTATTCCGGCTTCCTCAAATCGGTCATTATCGATGAATCCGGCAACGAGCAGGTGCTTGGCTTCCCGATGAAGGGCGACCTGTTTGGCATCGACGGCATCCATGGCAAGCATTACTCGACCGAGGCCGTGGCCTTGTCGAACTGCGAAATCATCCTGGTGCCCTTCAAGGCATTCCTGACCATTGGGCGCGCCAACGCCGAACTCGAAGCCGCCATCTATGGCGTCATGAGCCGCGAACTGGTGCGCGAGCAGAGCCTGATCGGCACGCTCGGTTCGCTCTCCGCCGAAGCCCGCGTGGCGCGCTTCCTGGTGTCGCTGTCGGAGCGGTTCGCCGACATGGGTTATTCGGGCAAGCAGTTCAACCTGCGCATGACGCGCCAGGAGATCGGCAATTACCTTGGCCTGACCCTGGAAACCGTCAGCCGCACCTTCTCGGCTTTTAATGCCATCGGCCTGATTTCCGTCGACCAGCGCGCCATTGTGCTGCATGATGTCCAGGCGCTGCGCACGCTGCGTCGCCTGCCACCTTCGCATGCCCGGGCCAAGGCCGAAGCCGCCAAGGCGCTGAAAGCGGCCAATGCCGCCGCCAGCAACACGGCTGCCAGCAGCGCAACTGCCAGCAGCGCCGAGCAAGCCATCTGATCGGGGCTGCAGTTACCGGGGGGCCGCTAGCCGGCTCCGGTCAGCCACAGCAGTGCACTAATGGTAAAAAATGACATGACTGTCGTGACTACCAGGGCAGCAGCGCAGATGCCTTCCTTGCCATATTTCTGGGCAAGGATCGGATAGATGCTCAGCATGGGCATGCCGGCATTGAGGATGGCTGCCGTTCTGAGTACCTGGTTGTCAAAGGGCAGCAGCAGGAAAATCGAGAATACGGCCAGCGGATGCAAAATCAGTTTGCCGGCAACGATCATGCCGATGTCGCCTGTCATGCCTTTCAGGCTGAGGCCGGCCAGCGTGCCGCCAATGCAGAACAGCGCAACCGGCGCCGATGCGCTGGAAAGCATGTCGATGGCTCGGGCAAACGCCACCGGCAGGGCCAGTCCGCTGGCGGAAAACGCCACGCCGCCGATGATGGCAATGATCATCGGGTTTTTCAGCAGGCGCTTGAGAATGCCGCCCATGACCGTGGTCCAGTGGCCTTGACCGTTTTCGCCGATCTCGGCCAGCGTAAACAAAAGCGGCAGCATGATCATGGTTTCGACCGCGGCATACAGCGCCAGCATGGCGCCGGCTTCCTTGCCGATCAGTTGCTGCGCCACCGGAAACCCCATGAAGGCGCTGTTCGACAGCGACATCCCCATGGCGACGATGGCGCCTGAGCGCAAGCTGCGTTTTTGAACCACGCAGGTAAGCGCCAGGGCGATTGCGGCGGCTGCAAGCGAACCAAGCGTGTAGACCAGCATGAGTTCAATATTCACCATCTCGGCCAGCGCGCGTTGCGACATCGCTTTGAACAACAGCGCGGGCAAGGCGAAATTGATGACAAAATATCCCAATCCGCGCATGTCGCTGCGGGCCAGCATCTCTTTATGCACGGCGGCAAAGCCAAGGGCAATCAGCAGAAATATCGGGGCGGTAATACCGAGAATGGTCAGCAAGACAAATCCCATGAATGGGGGGAAGGCATCATTCGGACTTGGCTTGGTGGCGAGCGCGTGGCATGAATGGGGATGGTTCGGAGCGAATCAGATTATAAAAGAGTTTTGAATCCGTAACTTTGCGCGCTGCCCGCAATGGCCGGGATTTTTCTGGCACACTGTACTTGCCGTCGCTATGCCATCACGCAAGGGGATCCTCATGCCAAAAGCTTTCAAGATCATTGCCCTCGTCCTTGCCGCATTGCTGGCCCTGGCGGCGATCGCCGCCGCGATCTTTGCCGCCACCTTCAATCCGAACGATTACAAGCCGCAACTGATCCGCCTGGTGGCGGAGAAAAAACAGCGCGCGCTGGCAATCCCGGGCGAGATCAAGCTGAGTTTTTTTCCGAAACTCGGCGTGCAGCTGGGCCAGGTCAGCCTGTCCGAGCACCAAGGCAGCGCCGAATTTGCCTCCTTCAAACAAGCCCGCGTCTCACTGGCGCTGATCCCCCTGTTGCGCCGCCAGCTGGTGGTCGATCAGATCAGCCTCGATGGCTTGCAGGCCCGCCTGCGGCGCAATGCCGATGGCAGCACCAATTTCGACGACTTGCTGGCGCAGGAGCCGGAAAAGCCGGAACCGCCAGCAAAAGAGCAGCCGACGGCAGAAGCCTTCCGTTTCGATATTTCCGGCGTCGAGATCACTAATGCCCTTGTAAGCTTTGACGACTTGCAGGCAAAGCGCAATGTGGCGCTGGCCGAACTCGATCTTAAAACCGGCAAGATCGCCAATGCCACACCCAGCCAGATGACGCTCTCGGCCAATGTGAAAAGCAATGCGCCGGCCGTCGACGCGCGGGTGGCCATCAAGAGCGGCTTTACCATCGACCTGGGGCAAAAGCATTACATCCTGCGGGGGGCAAACGCCGAGATCAAGGGCAAGCTGCTGGAATTCACCGATGCCTTGTTGCGCTTTTCCGGAGATGCCGACCTGCAGCCGGGGGCAAAGCGCTTTGCACTGGATGGCGTAAAGCTCGCCGCCAGTGGCAAGCGTGCGGCGCAAGCGCTGGAAATGCGCCTGGAAATGCCGAAGCTTGCGCTCACAGACAAAGCGGCGAGTGGCGGCAAGCTGAGCGGCGAGGCGAAGCTGGCCGAAGGCCCGCGCAACATCCGCGCCACCTTCAGCGCACCGTCGTTCGAGGGTTCGCCGCAGGCGTTCCGGCTGCCCGCAGTGGTGCTGGATGTGGCCATCAAGGAAGGCAAGCTGGATGCCACCGCCAAGCTGGCCGGCAGCGTCAGCGGCGACATCGACAAGCTGCTGTTCCAGTCGCCGCAACTGAAGCTGGCGCTGGCCGGCAAGCAGGGCGACACGGCCATCGACGGTAACCTCACCACGCCATTCAACGCCAACCTGAAGACCAAGCGCATCGACTTGCCATCGATTGTCGCCGCCTTCGTCCTGCCGAACCCGGGCGGCGGCAGCCTCAAGCTGAATGCTGCCGGCAATGCCAGCGTCGACCTGGCCAAGTCCAGCCTCTCCACGGCTCTGAAGGGCAAGCTCGATGAAAGCAGTTTTGACGCGAAATTCGGCATGGCGCCGTTTTCTCCGGCGGCATATACCTTCGATGTCGATATCGACCGCATCAATGCCGATCGTTACCTGGGCAAGGGGGCCGCGCCTGCTGCAGCGGCAAAACCGGCTGGCAAGCCAGTTGGGCCGGCCGCTGGGGCGGCGGCGGCCCAGGGCATCGACCTGTCACCCCTGCGCGAGTTACGCGCGCGCGGCACGCTCAAAGTCGGCGCCCTGACCCTCCACAATATCAAGGCCGCGAAGCTGCGCGCCACCCTGCATGCCGGCGACGGCAAAATCGAGATCAGTCCCCTGGCGGCCAACCTGTACGGCGGCAGCGCCAGCGGCTCGGTATCGGCCACTGCCAGCAAGGCGCCGCGCTTTGCCTTGAAGCAGAGCCTGACCGGCATCGATGTCGGCCCCTTGCTCAAGGATGCGATCGACAAGCAGCCCATCGATGGGCGCGGCAATGTCACGCTGGATGTCACCAGCGCCGGCGGCGGCTTTGACCAGATCAAGAAGAGCGTCAACGGCAGCGCGCGGCTGGAATTGCGCGAAGGCGCCGTGCATGGCATCAACGTGGCGCAATCGATCCGCAAGGCCAAGGCGAAAATCGGCGAATTGCGCGGCCAGCAGGCGAACGAAACCGGCACCGGTTCGGTGGCGGAAAAAACTGACTTCAGCGAATTGACCGGCAGCTTCCGCATCACCAATGGCGTGGCCCGCAACGATGACCTGAACCTGAAGTCGCCGCTGATCCGCTTGGGCGGCGCCGGTGACATCGACCTCGGGGCGGAGCGGCTGGATTACCTCGCCAAGGTCACGGTGGTGTCCACCCTGCAGGGCCAGGGCGGGCCGGAATTGCAGGCCCTGAAAGGCTTGACCATCCCGGTACGGCTGTCCGGGCCGTTTACCGCCATCGGCTGGCGCATCGATTTTGCCGGGCTGGCCAAGGAAGCGGCGAAGGAAAAGATCGAGGAGAAAAAGACCGAGATCAAGGAAAAGGCGCGTGAGAAACTGCAGGACAAACTGAAAGGCCTGTTCGGAAAATAGCGGCTTCAGGCGAGCGCACGCAGGGCCGCCTGGTAGCCCCACCAGGATGCTTCCTCGAAAACTGAAAAGCCCGACAGGTCGGCATGGGCAAAGAGGATGGGGCCATCCACGCTGCGCAGCGCCTGCAGGCCGGCGTTGCCACGGAAACCCGGGCGCGGGCTGGCCATGGCATGAGCGCGCAGGGTAATGTCGGCGCGCTCGACCAGGCTCGCAAAGCGCGGGCCGTATGCCGCCCGGAGGTCGCTTGCCGCCAGGGCCAGCAAGTCTGGCGGGTGGGCGTCCTGCAGCCAGCGCCGCGCCGCTTGCGGCGCCATGGCGGACATGTCGACATAGGCAGTCAGCACGGTCTTGGGCGGGGGCGCCACGCGCACGTCCTGGTGGGTCGAGACGACATAGCCCAGCCCCTTGCCGCCATAGACGACATTGTCCCAGGACAGTGGCGCGTGCGGCAGTTCCTCGGGGAAGCTCTTCATCAGGAAATTGGCAACCATCCACGGCGCATATGCCGGCAGGTGGCGTGCGGCATCGAGGCCATAGCCGGCAATGTCGCGCACCACGCGCGCGGCAACGAAGAGCGGCATGGCACAGATGGCCTTGCGGGCGCGCACGAGGTAGGTTTGCGGCTTGCCATCTTTTACTACGAAGCAGAGCGCTTCTACCCCCGTCGCCATTTTCTCAAGCGACACTGCCGTGCCGGGCCGGCGCCTGCTGCCGGCTGCCTTGTCCAGGGCGGCGGCCAGCGGATCGAGCCCGCCGGGCCAGGTGAGCCAGGCGCCGTCGGCGGCGTTTTCTGCCTGGCCGCCGCGGCTGCAGAAGTAGTGCAGGCCGGCCCAGGCCGAGACCTGGTCTGCGCCGGCGCCGTAATCGTCGCGGCAGCAGTAATCGGCATACCAGTGCAGGGTTGGCGCGCGAAAGCCATTTTGCCCCATCCATGCGCGAAAACTGATGCCGTCGAGCGCGAGCCACTGCGGATCGGTCGAGGAAAGTGCGCTGGGCAGGGTGAACAGGCGGCGGCCGTCGGCGCCGCGCAGCGCCTGGATGCGCGCCATCTCGGCATGAAAGCGCTCGTGCTCGGCCAGCTCCCACGCCGGCACGCCTTCCTTCGGCAGTACGCCCTCCTGCCAGCGGCCCTGATACAGGATGCGCTCCTGCGGCTCGTGCAGGAGGAAACGCTCGTCGTAATAGGGTTTTGCCGCTGTGGGGTTGCGCAGCAGGATGCCGGTGTCGTGCAAGAGTTCGCGCACGTGGAAGGCGTTGGTCGCCGGCAGCGGCAGGTAATGGGCGCCGGTCGGGCAGGCATAGCCGGCCAGCTTCATGCCGGCGGCGTTGCCGTAGGTTTCGGGTCCGTCGATGACGAGGAAGTTGTGCTGCCCTTCCTTGTGCAGTTTCCAGGCCGCGGTCAGGCCGGCGATGCCGGAGCCGAGGATGACGATATCGGTGTCGATCTGCGCCGATGGCGGCGGCAGCGCCTCCTGCCCTCGCAAGTCGCGCAGGAAGTGGCCTTCGGCTCGCCCCGCGGCATGGATGTGCGGCGTGATTTCCTGCCAGCGCCAGTAACCGGCGGCAGACGCCGCCGCCAGGACGCCGGCGCCGCCCGCACCCAGCAGGAAACTGCGGCGGTCCATCAGCGCATCACCCGCCGCCAGTCGCGCTCGAATTCGTGCACCAGCGACTGCGTGTTCAAGCGGTTGGGCGCCATGTCCAGGCGCTGCATGTCCGGCGGGAAGGCGAACATGGCGCGGGTCGTCTCGGCGTTCAGGTAGCGCAGCGGCAGGCGGTAGCTGGTCGGCGGTGTGTAGGGCAATTGCGGCGAGGCCAGCACGAAGCCCCATTCGCCGAACGAGGGCACGTACAGGTGGTAAGGCCAGGTGGCCAGGCCCGATTCGCGCAGGGTGGCGTCAATGGTCCAGTAGGCGTGCGGGGCGAAGAAGGGCGAGGTCGATTGCACGGCGATCAAGCCGTTGGCGGCGACGTGACGCTTGAGTTGCGTGTAGAACGGCACCGAATAGAGTTTGCCCAACGCGAAACTGGAGGGGTCGGGGAAGTCCACGATGGCGGCATCGAAGATTTGCGCACTGCCCTGCAGCCAGATGGCGGCGTCGGCGTTCACCACCGTCACGCGCGGATCCTTCAGTGCGCCGCGGTTCAGTTCCACCAGATCCGGCCGGGTGGCGAAGGCGCGCGTCATTTCCGGGTCCAGGTCGACCAGCGTCACGTGCGCGATATGCGGGTAGCGCAGCACTTCGCGCAGCGCCAGGCCATCGCCGCCGCCAAGCACCAGCACCGAGCGCGCCCATGGCAACGCTTCGAGCGCCGGATGGACCAGCGCTTCGTGGTAACGGTATTCGTCGCGCGAGGAAAATTGCAGGTTGCCGTTGATGTAGAGCCGCAAGTCATCCTTCCAGCGCGTCAGCAGCAGGCGCTGGTAGGGCGTGGCGGTGGAAAACACGACCTGGTCGCCGGACATGGCCTGTTCGCCCCAGCGCACCAGGCGGTCGGACGCGATGAAGCCGGCAACCAGCACGCTCATGACGGCGGCGGCGCGCACCACGCGACCCGGAGCGCGCGTGAGCTCGGCGCGAAAATGGTAGATCGTCCACAGGCCCACGGCGACATTCAACATGCCGAACAAAAAGGCGGTACGCACCAGGCCCAGCTGCGGCGCCAGCACCAGCGGAAACAGCACCGAGACGGCAAGCGCGCCAAGGTAGTCGAAGGTGAGGACCTTGCTGACCAGCTCGGAAAAGGCCGTCTGGCGCGCATTCAGGGCGCGCATCACCAGCGGCACTTCCATGCCGACCATGCTGCCCACCATAAATACCAGCACGTACAGCATGGTGCGGAATGGCGCGCCGCTCCAGGCAAAAGTGAGGAACAGGATTGCTGCCGACAGGCCGCCGATCAGGCCGACCGCCAGTTCGATATCGATGAAGCGCGCCAGCACGTCTTCATCTTGCACGTACTTCGACAGGTGGGCGCCGACGCCCATGGCAAACAGGTAGCAGCCGATGATGGTGGAAAACTGGAATACCGAGTCGCCCAGGAGGTAGCTCGACAGGGCGCCGGCGACCAGTTCATAGGCCAGGCCGCAGGATGCAACCACGAAGACGGAAAAAATCAGGATATGACGGGTCATCGGAGGTGGTGTTTGCCGGGGTTGCTGCCTTTGCCGAATGTGCATTTCTTGCGACAGCCGGGCCGCCGGGGTTATGGCTGGGAAGGCATTTTCGATTAGTATAGTGGCAATTCACATCGGGATTGCCATTCATGAACTCCTTGCCAGCTTTCGCCAATTACCTGATCTATCTCGCGCTTTCCGGCATCTTGCTGACAGTATTTTTTGTCATTTACACGCGGGTAACCCCGTTCAACGAAGTGCTGTTGATTCGGCAAGGTAACATTGCCGCGGCATTTACGCTAGGTGGCGCGATCGTCGGCTTTTCCCTGACAGTGGTGTCGGCCATCATGCATACCGCCGGCTATCCGCAATTCCTGGCCTGGGCGGCCGCTGCCCTGGTGCTGCAGCTGCTGGCATACCTGGTGCTGGACCGCTGCATCAAGATGTCCAAGGAGCATATCGAGTCGGGCAATGTCGCCTATGGCGGCTTGCTGGGCGCGATTGCCATTTCGGTGGGCGCCATCAACGCCGCCTGCATTTCCTGATTTTTTAGCGTAGTCATCCCCTAAGCCATTTACGTCATTTAACCCGAGAGAGGCCAATCATGGGTATTTTCGATTTCGTCAAGAAGCAGTTTATCGACGTCCTGCAGTGGAACGAGGATACCGAGGGCGTACTGTCGTGGCGCTACCCGATGGCCGACTTTGAAATCCAGAATGGCGCCACGCTCACCGTGCGCGAATCGCAGTTGGCGATGTTCGTCGATGAGGGGCGCGTGGCCGATGTGTTCGGTCCCGGCAACTACACGCTGACCACCAAGACCCTGCCGATCCTGACCAACCTGAAAAACTGGGACAAGCTGTTCGCCTCGCCCTTCAAGTCGGATGTGTACTTTTTTTCCACGCGCATCCAGACCGGGCGCAAGTGGGGCACGCCGCAGGCCATCACGATCCGTGACAAGGATTTCGATGCCATCCGCATTCGCGCCTTCGGCATGTTTTCCTACCGTGTGAGCGATCCGAAGAAGTTTTTTACCGAACTGTCCGGCACGCGCGAAATCTATACCCGCGATGACGTCGAGTCGCAATTGCAGGGCATCATGCTCGCCTCCATGGCCACCTCGCTGGGCGCTTCCAACGTCGCGTTCCTCGACATGGCGGCCAACCAGACCCTGATGGCGCAGCAAGTCAAGGGTGATCTGGCCATCGCGTTCGAGCGCTATGGCCTGGGGCTCGATGAATTCAACGTCGGCACGCTGAGCTTGCCGGAGCAGCTGCAGCAGGCGCTGGACGCGCGCATCGGCGCCGGCATGAAAGGCGGGCTTTCCGCCGACAAGATGACGGGATATACCCGCTTCCAGACCGCCGAGGCGATTCCGCTGGCCGCGCAAAACGAGGGAGGCCTGGCCGGCATCGGCGCCGGGCTGTCCACCGGCATGGCCATGGGCCAGGCGATGGCGCAAGGGCTGGGCATGAGCAACGTACCCGGCGCTGGCGCCGCGCCCGGGACGCCGCAAGCGCCGGCGGCAGCGGCTCCTGCGGCGCCAGCGGAGGATTCGCCTGCCGTCCGCCTGGAGCAACTCAAGGGCTTGCTCGACAAGGGCCTGATTTCGCAGGCCGATTATGACGATGCCAAGGCCAAGGTCCTGCAAAAACTGATCGGCTAGAAGGCGCCTTACATGCAGAAAGTTTCCTGTCCGAGTTGCGGCGCGCCGGTCGAGTTCAAGTCGCATGCCTCGGTCATGGCGGTATGCGACTACTGCAAGAGCGCACTGCTGAAGGATGCCGACAGCGTGCGCGACATGGGCAAGATGTCGGCGGTGCTGGAGGATTATTCGCCGCTGCAGGTCGGTACCTCCGGCAGCTTTGGCGGCCAGGAGTTTTCCGTGCTCGGCCGCATCCAGCTGCGCTATGCCGCCGGCTTGTGGAACGAATGGTATGTGATGTATGGCGATGGCCGCGCCGGCTGGCTGTCGGAGTCCGGCGGCCAGTACACGCTCACCGGGGAAAAGGAAGCCACGGGTGCGTTGCCGGCTTTCGAGCAAATTCGCATTGGCGCTCCCTACAACGTGCTTGGCAAGGTCTGCACCGCCGCCGACGTGCGCACGGCGCAGTGCACCGGCGGCGAGGGCGAGCTGCCGTTTTCGGTGGGCGCCGGCTGGCAGGCGAAGGTGGCCGACCTGCGTAGCGGCCGCAGCTTCGTCACGCTCGATTATTCCGAGGGGTCTGCGCCGAAGGTCTATGCGGGCCAGGCGGTGACGCTGGAACAGCTGAAGTGCCAGCTGCTGCGCGACGACGATACGGTTCGTGACAGCGCCGGCAAGTACACCAAGAGTGTTCAGCCGCTGGCCTGCCCTTCCTGCGGCGGCAGCCTCAGCTGGGTGCCGGGGGTGACCAAACAGATCGTTTGTCCGAGCTGCCGTTCGCCGGTCGACACCACGACCGATGTCGCCGCCGTGCTGGCGGCGGGCGAGCGCATGGAACAGTTCGACACCACCCTGAAGCTTGGCGCCAAGGGCAATATCGGCGGCGCCGCCTACCAGGTGATCGGCGCCATGCTGCGCCGCGACGATGAGGGCGAGGAATGGACCGAATACCAGCTGTACAGCCCGCGTGGCGGCTTCCTCTGGCTGATCGAAACTGCCGAGGGCTGGCAGCGTTCCAGGCTGCAGGACGACTGGCCGGTATGGAACCCCAGTGAAACCGTCAAGGTGGGCGACCTTGCCTACAAAAAGCTTTACGAATATGCGGCGACGGTCGTGGCTGCGGTCGGCGCCTTCAACTGGCAGGTGCGGGCCGGCGACACCGCACAGGTAGTCGAATACGAGGCTGGCAAGAACCGCCTGGCCGCCGAGCGCACCGGGGAAGAACTGAGCTGGTCGTGGTCGACCCCGGTGGGCGCAGACCAGCTGCGGGCCTGGTTTGGCCTGGCAATTCCGGATGCAGTGCTGGCGCCCAAGACCGATATCATGAAACTTGCCGAGTACTTCCTCTACGGGGTCGCCGGCGTCAATTTCATTCCCCTGATGTTCGACTTCGACGAAACCTGGCATTACTCCGCGTTTGCCGCCGCCGCGATCTGGCTGCCGGCCAAAATCATCAGCATGATGCAGGACTGACGACCATACCAATCATATGAACAATTCCCGCTTCATCGTCTATGCGCTTCTGGTGGCTTTTTTCAGCGTGGTTGCCAGCTGGGGTGAAATGCTGTCGTCGAACCGGGGTGGCGGCAATTCCCGCTCAGGCAGCAGCTGGAGTTCCAATTCGGGCGGCGGCTCCTGGGGCAGCGGGGGCCACAAGTGATACCGGCGGAATTGCAGCATTCCGGCACGCACCTGGTCGCCGACCTGCACGGCATTGCGCGCGCACTGCTGTGCGACAGCGATGCTATCGAGGCGCTGCTGCGCCAGGCAGCGTTGGCCGCCGGCGCCACCATCGTCTACAGCCACTTCCATGCCTTCGGGCCGGGCCAGGGCGTAACAGGCGTGGTGTTGTTGGCGGAATCGCACATTTCCATCCACACCTGGCCGGAAACCGGCTTCGCCGCGCTGGATATTTTCATGTGCGGCGGGGCCGAACCGCGACGCGCGCTGGGGCTGATCGAGGCAGGGCTGACGCCTGCCGCTAGTACCGTACAGGAGTTGCCGCGCGGCTATTCCGTGGTGGGGCCATAGATACAGTCGAAGAAAAATTGCGCGAGCCTGCGCCGATCACCCGTCGCTTTGCGGCACAATGCTACTTGTAGGTTACCTGATTCGATATGGCGAATCTGACAAGTGCAGCTGCTAAATAATGAATAAAAAAATCAATCACAGCAGAGACGATCTGGAGCGCGTACGTTTGCACGCCGATTTGGCCGAAGTTCTAAACGGACTGCGTGAAGACCTGTGCTCGGTACCGGAGATAGACGGATGCGAAATCAACCTGTTGAATGAAAAAGGGGATGCGCTCGTTACCGCCCATCTCTCTTTGCCGGAAGATTTTTTTGGTATCCAGAATACTTATCTCGGGTTCCACTATCAGCTCGACCAAGCCGATGCCAATGCAACGGTTTTCCAAACGAACCTCCCCATCACCATTACCCAGAACGATCTGGGCGCATTGGGTGAAACGACCCGGATGCGGTTTGAACGGTGGAAGATCCATAGCCTTGCTGTACTGCCATTGGTCGTACCTTTGAAGGATGGCAAGGCAAAGACCGTTGGCACCATCGCCGTGTTCAGTCAAAGCAGCCGTTTCGGCGAAGCGGCGATGGCGCGGCTGGAGACCCTGAGCGATCTTTATGCGCCGCAGATTCACGTGCACTGGAATTGTCATCAAGCCATTGAACGCGGTAAATTGGCCGATGTAATGTATGCAGAGACGCAGCAATTTATACAATACATCACGCAGATGAACAGTCTGACGGCGGTCGATGCCGTGTTTTCATCGATTGGCAGTGAATTCATCGAGCGCTTTCACTTTGACATGGTCAATATTCTCCTCGCCGAGCAGGGGGAACTGGCCATGGTGCACACATCATTCAGTCAACCATTTGCGCATGTGCGCGACAGGTGGGAATGCTTTCGCGAGGCGACAAAATATTCGTTGAGCATGCGCGATGGGCAAAGCGCGATGATCTTCCTGAGTCATCAGCGCTTTCTTGTTCAGGATGTGCTGAAGATATTGCATTTGCCAATGTCGGAGAAAGATAAAAACGCCCTTGCAATTCTCGAGACGCCACGCACCTTCATGATCGTGCCGATCCGTCTCAATGAGGAAGTCATTGGCGTAATGTGGCTGGTTTCCTTGGGCGCGCCGCTGCATCTGCCGGAAACCGATCTCACCCTGATTGAGCTTCTGGCCTCTTTTATCAGTACCGCAATACGCAATGCGCAGGTTCACAAGATTGTCGAGGAACAAAGCGGTAAAATCGCTTTGCTCAACACGGAACTGAATAACAAGATCGTGCTGCTGGACCAGATCGCGCGCAAAGACCGCCTTACCGGCTTGAATAATTTCGGTAGCTTCGACGAAGAACTCAAGCGGCGCACCAGCGAAAGTGCCCGTTCGGGCGAAAACAGTGCGCTGTCGGTGATTCTTTTGGATATCGACTTCTTCAAGCAGTTCAACGACACCTACGGCCACCCTGCCGGCAATCAGGTCTTGCAGACAGTCGGCGCCAGGATCGCGCAAGCGGTGCGTGAAATGGACTTCGTCGCCCGGTATGGCGGTGAAGAATTTGTTGTCCTTCTCCCGCAGTGCGATCTGCACGGTGCTGAAATGATCGCGGAAAGAATACGCCAGCTAATTGACGAAGACGTGATGGTGATTGACGCAACCCAACACCGCATTTCGATCAGCGGCGGTTGCGCGCAATTTCTGGTGACGGAATCTGCCGACAGTTTTATCTATCGTGCCGACCAGGCGTTGTATCGCGCCAAGCATAACGGCCGCAACCGGATCGAAAGTGCGCGCCCTTCTGGCGGGCTTTCCGGCACTGGCACGCTTGCGAAGGGTTGAGCCTTGGGAGCCGCGCACTTACGCAGGCTGGCAAACAACGAGATGTTCGCCGTCGAGTGCGTCTGAGGCAGCAATTGCTGCCGGCGTTGAAAACTCCTGCGTCAAGGCCATTTCCAGCAATTGAAAACCACGTTGCGCGAGAAAATCCGCCATCGCCGCAGGCGCAATGGCCCAGGTAAACGGCTCATCACGCCACGCCAGCCAGCGCTCGACCAGCCAGCTGCGCGGACGGAAGCCAGAGCTGCCGTCGGCCCACTGCGCCATGAAGCTGAAAACGATGCGCACCCGCCCTGACGCAAGCCGACCAAGTGTTGCAAACAACCGGTCGATGTCCGCCTGCGCCAGATACATCAGCACGCCTTCGATGATAAGGAAGGTTGCCCTGCCATCGTCAAGCAAGCTCACCGGCAATGGCGCCGTGCTCAGGTCAATCGGCAGCAGGCGAAAATTCGCCGCAGGCGCGCGCTCGCCCTTGGCGATGCCCGCTTGTTTCACTGCTTGCGTGGCGGGATGGTCGATCTCGATCACGTCGATATGGGGAAACTCGTTCGCCATCCGCACGCCGAGTGTGTCCAGCCCGGCGCCGAGGATAACCACGCGCGCATAGCCTTCACCGATCGCGCGGCGGCAGCAAGCCTCGATCCAGCGCTTGCGGTGCCAGTAGTGGGCCATGATGCCCGGCAAGGTCAGCTGTTCCAGCGCACGCCATAGCCAGCGCGTCGCCGGCTGCGCAGCGCTGCGCGCAAGCCACCGGTCGGTGCGGCTGCCAGACAGGAATTGCCTGCATAGCGCGGCAGCCCCCGGCGCCACCATTGCGGCGCTGCGCGCGTCGCTTGCGAGCAGGATCGTGCTGGCAGCGATGACCTTGGCGGTGTTGCTTGCCTGTGCGGGGTTCATGCGGCGCCACCATCGCCTGCAGCGAATGCGTCGCGGTAATGGCGATACCAGGCGCTGAGGAATAGCTCATCCGGGTCATAGCGCCGTTTCAGTTGCAGCCATGTCCGAAACTGCGGATAACACGCCTCTACCTGGGCGGCCGAGGCGTAGCGATGGTAGGTCAGAAAGAAGCTGCCGCCCAGCCGCGTGGCGGCGTCGATCAGCGCGCGGAAGGTGTCGGCGGTGTTGCGCATGCCAGGCGCATCATGCGGCGTTCTCACATTGAAAATGACGCAGGCATAGTCGTCTTTTGCCCACGGCAGGAACGCGGTGGTGTCGCGCAGGATGGCGCGAATGGTGCCATAGATGACTTCCGTGCCAAGGGCGCGAAACACGTCGCGCGCCTGTTGCATGAAATTCAGCAACTGGTCACGCGGCACGTAATGTTCACCGATGACCAGTGTCTCCTTCATGCGGTCTCCCGCATCGGCCCCGCGTGAACTTTCCAGAAAATCCGCATAGTTCGGAATGTAGGTGCTGAGCTGCATCGTATCCGACCAATAGCGGTTGCCATCGGTCTTGAGGTAATGCTGCGCATACAGCCGGAAAGCGGCTTGCTTGTCCTCGTGCGCAAGCTTGAGCAGTGTGAGCCAGCTGTCGGGAGGCAGATCGGCCGTCGCATCGGGTGCCGCCTCACTGTCAGTGGAAGGCTTGTAACAGGCAAATACGCCGCGCCGCAAAAAGCCGTCGTCCTGCGGATCGATGGCGAACTGGAAATCGCCATACAGGCAACCCTCCTCTGCGCGCCGGTACACCGCATGCATGGCGTCATCGAGATCGACGATGTCGACGATACGCTGAACCTGCCGGCGCGGCGACAGCCGCAAGGTTGCCGCATAAATGACGCCGAACAGCCCATAGCCGCCGATTGCCAGCGAAAACAGTTCGGCATGTTGGTAACGGCTGCACAGCAGCACCTCGCCGCGAGCAGTCACCAGCGTCAGGTCTTCGATATCCTCGCCAAGCGGCTGCATCAGCAAGCCGCGGCCATGGGCGTTGGCCGAGATCGATCCGCCAAGCGTGACTGCATCGACGCCGGTCTGCTTTTGCCGGATCCCCCACTGTGTGCCATCGGCGCGCGTCATGGCCTGGCTGGCTGCGATGATCTCGGGCCACTGCGCCCCCGCTTCCATCTGCAGCAAGCCCCGCACGGCATCGGCATTGAGCATGCGATCGAGCCCGGTCATGTCGATATGCAAGGAACCGGCTGAAAATTGCTGTCCTCCCATCGCATGCCGGCCACCGGCCACGGAGATGTGCGCGCCTTCCGCCGGCGCGCGCCGGATGACGGCCTGGAGTTCGGCCAGGGATGCCGGACGCACAACGTGCGCGACGGCAGTCGCATTGAGCTGGGAATGGACATCATTGAGGATGGTGGTCATGGTCTCGCTGTCAGTGAAGGGACGCATCGAACTGCCTGCATGACGGCAGGATGGCTGACATGCCGCTTTTCTTCAATCGAATTCCAGCGGGTAGCCAGCCGAGACGCCCGGAGTATCACATTGCGATACTTTGCCGCTGCAAGCAGCAAGCGAAGCCGACCTGGAGGGTTGGACGGCTATAGCGGTACTTTATTTTTTGGCCGTCTTCGCCGACGGCGGTTTTTTAGGCGAGGCCGCCTTTTCTTTTTCGCCCTGATCCAGGCATAGCAAGGTATCTGCGTAAGCCATGAAGCGGTTGAGATAATCCGGCGAGATCTCGCGCATCAATGCCAGCGAGCGCAGCACCAGCATGTGCGAATTGATCGGTCCGGCATTCGCCGGGGCTTGTTCAAGCGCCTGCGCCACCTGTTTATCCACGCTCAGTTTTGACCAGGTATTTCTGTAGTTGCGGATCGCCTTCAATTCGGCATGCGACCCGGTGTATCCCTGCGGGCGCGCATCGGCGTTGCCTGGCGCTTGTTGCTCAAGCTGGCGCACCAGCGCGCCCAGCGATGCGCATTGTTCGCGCGTCTTGAGGGCCGCAATCAGGCGCTGCACGCCGCGGAAATCGCTGGCGCCGGCGAGCCGTTCAAGCTCGCCGGCGGCATGCGGATACTGTTGCACACTGCGGGCCAGGGCTTGACTGGCGTCTTTTTGCGCAAGCTCGAAGCGCTCCTGCAACACCGACAGAGCCTGCGTCAGCCGGGCGTCGAGCATGCGCCTGATGCTCCCCTGATGCGCTGCAGCGCGTCTGGCCAGCACGCCGATATGGTGAAAGCGCACCGGGTCGAACCGGTCGGCGCCCGCCGTGCGCAGGGACGCGATCAGCGCATCGAAATCAGGGGACTGCGCCTCTTGCCCATCTGCGATTGCGCTGCAATCCGGCGCAGTCATGAGGCGGTATTCCCGGCATTGGCATTTTTCGGTACGGGCGCCATTTCCACCCGCCTGTTTTGCGCGCGCGCGTCGTCATCCGTGTTGGGCTTGACCGGCTGCTCGGAACCAAAGGCTGCGGCAAAGACCATCGAAGACGGCATGCCTTCGTTGATCAGGGTGCGGGTGACCGTCAATGCGCGCTGGGCCGACAATTCCCAGTTGTCCGTGAACGGGCCGCCCCGGATGGACCGGTCATCGGTGAACCCGCTCACCATGAGCAATTCATTCCGCGCCGCCAGATACGCCCGCAGCGGTGTCACCAGGCTTTTTAACAGCTGCTGACCGTCCGGCTGCAGCTGGTCCGAATTGAGCGCGAAGAGCACCTGGCCGCTGATGCCGATGCGTCCGTTGTTCAGGGTGATGCGCCCGCTGGCCAGCGGCACTGCCAGGGCTTTTTCCAGGCTCATGCGGCGCTGCTCTTCGATCTGGCGTTTCTTCACTTCGTCCTGCAGGTGCGACGTCAATTCCATCTGCACCGCCACCACCGCTACCAGGATCAGCACAAAGGCGCCCAGCAAGCTGGACATCAGGTCGCCAAAAACGGGCCAGACCGGCGCGGTCTGCTCGACGCTTGCCTCGTTATCCTCCATTACCGGACCTCATCGGCAAAGTCGGCTTGCCGTGCCGGCAGCTGGCGCAGTGCCTCCACCATTTCTTTTTGCGACATCATGGAGAGGTCAATGATTTCACGCGCCTGCGCGACGTAATAAGCAAGTTGCTCATCGCTTCGCGCCATGGACTTGTCCATCGCGCCTTCAATCTGCTGCAGGTTGGCGACCAGCTTTTCATTGGCTTCATTGAATGCATGTACGGCAAGGCCGAAGGCTTCGGAAAGGCTGGCCACGTCGACGGCGCTGCTGGTGACGTGCGCGGCGATGTCGGACAGCTTGGCCGCTTCCGATGCGACATTGTCGGAAAAGGCGCTGGCGGTCGCGTTGAGCGCCGTCGCCGAAGAAGCCACCAGCGAATCGATGACAGTGCGCTGCTCTTGCGAGGCGTGATTGATCGCCTCGAGCAGGGCATTAAGCGTTGCCATGATCCGGCTGCGCTCGTCCAGCAATTCATTGTCGCGCGCAACACTGTTGGAGATTTCCTGGCGCAATTGCCCGATGACTTCGGCCGCGGCGCGCGGCGCTTCCGAGGCGGTCTGGATGAGCCGCGTGATCGGTTCTTCCAGCGCGGTGCCCAGCGTGGTCAGGTGGCTCGCCAGCGCCGCTTGCAATTGCCCCAGCCGCTCGACCGCCGCATCGCCGCGTGCTGCTTCGGCATCCCTGAGCGCGCCGAGTTCGGTGCGCAACAGGCTGGCCAGCTGATCCATGCGTTCGCGATGCTGGTCGATCCACTGCGCTTCGGTCGCGATGCGGGCGCGCATCAATTCCTCTGCGCTCGCGATCAGGCGCGTGGTTTCGGCGAGCGTCTGGCCGGCGCTGGCCTGGGCATGTCCGGTGATGTCCTGGACGGTTTTGGCCAGGGTGTCGCAGATGTTCTGTTGCTGGGCAAGCGTTTGCGCGCCCGTTTGCTGCAATTCGCGGGCAAGCGACGCTGCCATGGTTTCCAGCGACTGGGTCCATCCCTGCTGTTGCTGTTTGTCGCGTTCTGCCTGCCCGCTCTGCAGGCTGGCGTACGTCTGGCCAACCGTGGCCACGAGGGCGCCAGAGCGCTGCTCGAATGTTTCGGTAAAGGTATCCAGCGCGCGGCCCACGCTGGCGACGACGCCGGCGCTCGCCTGTTCGTGGCTGCTGAGCGCTGCTGTCCAGGTGTCGGTGACGGTGGTGGCGGTATCGCTGAAGCGCGCGGCAAGCCCGTCGAGCTGCCTGTCGACTTTCTCGGCCATGCGCTCGTGCATCAGGCTGGCTTCACGCGCGACGCCGCTCATTGCCGCCTCGACCACCGGCTTGATGCTTTCCCCGGCCGCATGCGCGCTCTGGCTCAGGCTCTCGCGCAGGGATTTATCGACGGCGTGCGCCAGCTCGGTATAGACGCCTTTGACATTGGCGTGAAAGTCTTCCTGGTTGCTGAGCAGGCGCTGGCTCAGTTCCTGGCCCAGCTGCTGGTTCATGTCCGCCATCTGCGCCATCATCGCCTGCAATTTGTCGACCACCTGCGGCAAGGCCTGGGATTGCAACTGCAGCGCCTTGAAGGTTTCCTGGCGCTGATGGGTGAGCGAAAAGCGGCGCAATACCGTGCCGATCCGGGTGTCCAGCAATTGTGCCGCCTGCATTCTTTCGCGTCGGCTCAGTGCCGACATCAAGCCCAGCATGGCCGAGCCGGCGACGCCTGCCACCGAAGTGCCAAATGCCAGCCCCAGGCCCGAGACTGGCACCGCGAGCGCGGAGCGCATCGCCTGGAGGTCGGTGGTTTTTTCCAGTGCAAAGACGGCGCCCTTGAGCGTGACGACCATGCCCAGAAACGTGCCGAGCATCCCCAGCATGACCAAGAGGCCGACCAGGTAGGGCGTAAGCGCGGGTCCCGGCAAGCCGACGCGTTCGCCCTCGACGCGCAAGCGCACGGCGTTTTGCAGCGAGGGATGCACGCTGCCCAGCCAGTCGCCGAGCTCGGCAAGACTGTCAGGAATCGCCGCCAGCGCGGTTGCCAATGTGGCTGTCGCCTGACGAAACTGCCGCAGTTCGAGCGCGCCAAACACATAGACTGCGCCAATGACGGCCGTCATCAGCAACGCCAGGAAACTGGAACCGATAAATCCGGCACCCACCCAAACGATGCCAAGCGCTCCCAGGATGAAAGCGACTGTAAATAAATGCGTATTTATTTTTTTAATCATTGCGTATCTTGTTTAAATGCTTCAATGAGCCCCATGGCTGGTTGCAAGCGCAGCTCCACTTCCGCCAGCAGCAGCATTTGCATGTCATTGCAAAAGCGCGCCAGCCAGCCTCCCGCCTGCGCCCACGCGGCCGGGTTGTCAATCTGCTGGACATCAGCAAGCTTTTGCTGATGTTCCTTGAACAATTGCTCAAAACGTTTTCTCAGCAGCCCGGGCACCTTCGCGAGCAAGTGCGCCTCACGCTCCTGGAGGATCTTTTCCAGCGTCGCATCCAGCTCGGCAAGTTTCTTGAGCCGTGGCGATGCCTTTGCTACCGCAGACCGGACATTGAACCGCAATGGTTGAATGCGCAATTCCATGTCGCGCTGATGCGCTTCATAAAAGCGGCGATAGGGCGTGTAAGCGGCCGCGAAATTCATCGGCAATTCAAGTTGCGGCTCCGGCAACTTGTTGTGCGTTCTCCCCGGGACGGGCGAGCAGCTTTTCATGATCGAATCCACAAGATTAGCCTGGATGCGGTCGAACTCGGTGGCAGCAGCATGCGCGGCTAGGTGTTCTTCATGCCGTACTGTGGACTGCGTTTTTGGCGAACTTGCAACACTGCCGTTGTGCACACCAGACAGGGTGATGGCGTCGGCAAAGTGAATCCACTGTCCCAGTTTCTCTGCAAATGCAGTGCCCGCATCGGCAGCATCGACCATGTCCAGGCTGGCGAGACAACGAATGAGATTTGAACTGTGGAATTTTGTACGCGGCAGCGTTCGCGTCATATGCAGGGCCAATTAAATTCGGAAAGCTACTTCCGGCAACCATTTCATGGCATACCTGAACCCGCGATTATATCGCGGCGGCATGGCGAACTCAAACGAGCCAGAAATGCAAGACATGCCCGCAGTGGCGTGGCGACGACAGTTTTTGCTATGGCCCGGCGCAACCGGGCAGCGCCTTTAGCCAGGAAATGGCGAAACGCCGATCAGCGCGCGATGCAGCCAGAAGGCAAAGACGAGCCAGGCCGCGGTCCCTGCCACCACCGCTGCAAGCGTTCCGCCCATGGTCCCGGAAGGATAGCGAGTGCCCGCCAGGCGGTCCCGGCTGCGCGCAGCAAGGTAAGACAAGTTTGCCCAGACGAGAAAACTGCCGAAAAGGAGCAGGTCCGCCCCTGACCCGTTCGCCAGCAAGTGGGCGAAGGCCCAAACCGTCACGCCAAGCACCATCGGGTGATGGAACCTCGCCTTGATGCTGTTGCGGGGAACGTAGGTTGCTGCCAACAAGATAAAAGAGATGAGTGTGAGCAGGGAGGCAATATGGCGCATGGCCACCGGTGGATGCCACAGGACGGGAGCGACGCCTCGGGCCATGCCAAATCCCCAGATGATCAGCGCGAAGCCGATCAGCGACAGCACGGTGTACCCCAGCTTCCACAATTTATCGCCATACCGTGCACGCTGCGCGGTGCGCCAGTCATCGGCGAAGATGCGCACCGAATGCGTGCCGAGAAAAATCGCCAGGCCAAGAATCAAGCTTGTCATTGCCTTCTCCCAGTCGTTCAATCGCACCGCTAACGCGCGAGGGTCAATATGTACCCATGTAATTGCGCTTGCCAATGTCGAGCCCATTGTGGCGCAAGATGGCGTAGGCCGTGGTGACATGGAAGAAAAACTGCGGCAAGCCATAGTTGGCCAGATAGGCCTGGCCGCTCAGCTTCTTTTCCTTCGGCGTACCGGGACGCAAGACGATTTCCCTGGTTTCGCCGCCCTCGAATTGTGCCGGAGTCACGCTCTCCAGAAAGGCCAGGGTCTGGGCCAATAGTGCGTCGAGATCGGCAAAGCTCTTTTCTTTGCCTTCATGGACGGGAACGTCAACGCCCGCCAGGCGTGCGGAAATGCCGCGTGCAAAATCCGCAGCGATTTGCACCTGTTTTGCCAGCGGAAACATGTCTGGATAGAGGCGCGCCTGCAACAAGGCGTCCGGCTCGATCGATTTGGCGGCAACCTCTGCAGCCGCCTGCGCGAGGATGGTTTTCAGGGCTGTCAGCATTTGCTTGAAGACGGGAACGGAATGGATGTACATCGGGCTGGTCATGATTGATCCTTGGCGGGTATGGGGGAAACTGGCATGCAATGAGCTGCTTTGCCATATTGCCAATGAATATAGCAGAGTTAGAGGTCAATTCGTCCGATGATATTCCGTATCTTGCGGATTGCTCTCGGCGCGCCGCGCGAGCGCATGGCTTACCCAAGCGATGGCAAGGGCTGTGAAGACCAGCACCGCCGCGACGGCGAAGGTCATCTGCATGCCGTTTGCAACCGCCTCGGGACGCGCTGCCAACGTGTCGGTCGCGGCTGACCCGAAAGCGAATACAGTGCCCATCACGGATGCGCCAGTGATGAGGCCGAGATTGCGCGACAGGTTCAGCAACCCGGAGATGACGCCGCGCTGGTCTGGCCGGATATCCGCCATGACGGCAGTGTTATTGGCCGCCTGGAACAGCGCATAGCCGGCGGTGATCGCAACGAGCGGGACGAGGTAACCCGGGACGCCGAAATGCATCGGTACCATGGGCAGGATGGTGGCACCTGCGGCCATGCCGGTCAGCCCGGCGACCGTCATGCGGTGCGCGCCAAAGCGGTCCACGATGCGGCCGGCCGGCACGCCCGTCAAGGCGGCCACACCCGGGCCCACCGAGAGGACAAGTCCGACACGGGCTGGGTCAAGGCCGAGCGCGCCGGCGAGATAGAAGGGCCCGACCACCAGCGTTGCCATCACCACGGTGGTAACCAGGGCGCTCATGGCGAAGCCTGCGCCCAGCGCCGGATTGCGGAACATCGCCAGCTGGATCAACGGCGCCCTGGCTTTTGTCTGGGCACGCACGAACAGGGCAGCGCCGACTGCCGCCGCCAACAGCAGCGCCATATTGTTCAGACCGAAATTGCCGCGCCCTGTCGTCATGGCGAGCGCATAGGCTGCGAGCGTCACGGCAAGCAGCAGCGTGCCCACGTGGTCGAAACCGGAACGCGCCGTTTGCGCTGCGCGGCGATCGACCGGCAGGAAGCGATACGCGAGCAGCAGCGTCAGAATGCCCAGCAGTGCGTTAATGAAGAAAATGGCAGGCCAGCCGAAGCTGGCAATCAGGACGCCGCCGAGCGAAGGGCCGAGTGCGGTGCCAATCGCGGACATGGTGCCGAGCAGCCCCATGGCGCTGCCGGTCTTGTCCTTCGGGACTGTTTCGCCGACAAATGCCATGGTGAGGGCCATCATGATGGCCGCGCCCAGGCCTTGCACCGCCCGGGAGGCGATCAGCAGGCACAGCGTGGGCGCGACGGCGCACAGGACCGAGGCGATCGTGAACAGAAAGATGCCTGCCAATAACAGCCGCCGCCGGCCGATGAGGTCACCCAAGCGTCCAGCGCTGACGATCAGGATGGTGATGGCAAGGAGATAGGCAAGGACCACCCACTGGACTTGCTGGAAGGAAGCATCGAAAGCCTGCGCCAGCGTCGGCAAGCCGACATTGGCGATGCTGGTCCCCAGCGCGGCGAGCAGCATGGAGAGTGAAAGGCTGGCAAGCGCCCAGCGTACTGACAGCGCAGGGACAACACTGCCGGCAGCTGCCTCGGCGTGTTTTGCTGGAATTAGTGTCATGATGAACTCCGTTTTTAAGCAAATCAATTGCATCTACCTGCACCATACGTGTTTGCATGGCATGGCGGAAGACGCACCATTTGCACTTTATTCATGCATATGACGCCATGCCATGGACCGACTGCGCTAGAATCCCTGCATGTCGACACCGGATTTCAACTTGCTGCTCACCCTGGATGTGTTGCTCGCCGAAGGCAACGTGGCGCGCGCCGCCCAGCGTCTGCGGCTGAGCCCGTCTGCGATGAGCCGGTCGCTGGCGCGCCTGCGCGAGACCACCGGCGACCCGCTCCTGGTCAGGGCCGGGCGCGGCCTCGTGCCGACCCCGCGCGCACTCGAACTGCGCGAGCGGGTCCGCCAGCTCGTCCAGGAGGCGCAAGCGGTTCTGCGCCCTGCTGCGCAGCTCGACCTCAGGCAGCTTGTCAGGACATTTACGCTGCGTACCCGCGAAGGCTTTGTCGAGAATTTCGGCGCAGAACTCATCGCGCGTGCCAGTGCTGAGGCACCTGGTGTGCGGCTCTGCTTCCTGCAGAAGCAGGACAAGGAAAGCAAGTCCCTTCGCGACGGGACGGTCGATCTGGAGACCGGCGTGGTCGGCGAGGTGACTAGCCCGGAAGTGCGCACGCGGATATTGTTTCATGACCGTTTCATCGGCGTTGCGCGCGCAGGGCATGCGCTTTGTCGCGGCAAGATCACGCCGGCCCGTTATGCGGCCAGCAGGCACATCTGCATCTCGCGGCGCGGCGTCGCGGAAGGGCCGATCGATGCCGCCCTGAAGCCGCTCGGGCTGGAACGGCAGATTGCCACCATCGTCGGCGGCTTTACGGCTGCGCTGGCGCTGGCCCGCGCCTCCGACCTGATCGCGACCGTTCCCGAACGGCACACTGGAAATCTGCGCACCGGGATGCATAGTTTCTCCCTGCCCTTCCTCGCGCCTGAAGTCACCATTTCCATGCTCTGGCACCCGCGCATGGATGCCGATCCGGCGCATCGCTGGTTGCGCAGCCTTGTGCTGGACATTTGTACCGCGACGCGCTGACGGTTATTTTGCCCCCATGAATTCCAATAGTTTCCATGAATCAGACCCTGAATAGAAAAACAGACAGCGACCGGAGCACGTTGCCGATCCTCGCCGGCGGCATTATTGCCCTGGCGGTTGCCATGGGCATCGGGCGATTTGCCTTTACACCGATGCTACCCCTGATGCTTCGGGATGGCATCATCGACATTGCAACCGGTACAGAATGGGCAGCGGCCAATTACATTGGCTATCTGATCGGGGCGTTAAGTGCATCCAGGTTCGGAAAAAATACGCGACGCGGCATCATGCTGGGCCTGGCAGGGATCGGCATCACAACCCTGGGCATCGTGTTTGCCGGTGCCAGCGTTACCTGGCTGGGCACGATCCTGCGGGGCGCTTCAGGCATTTTCAGTGCCTGGGTACTGGTATGCACTTCCGGGTGGTGCCTGAATGCGCTCGCCGCGAAGCAGGCGTCGGGTCAGGGTAGCTGGCTCTATACCGGCGTTGGGCTGGGCATCACTGTGACAGGGGTGCTGACGTGGCTGGGCGGACAGCAATCTGCCGCAACGCTCTGGATTGAACTGGGCGCACTGGCGTGTGCCGGCGCCATGCTGGCCATGGTCTGCATGAAAGATCGTGCGCCTGTCGCCAGCGCACCAGCGCAGCACACGATTGCAACGAGTGTGTCCGAAGGCCGGCAAGGAAGTGCCGCGCTGGTAATCTGCTATGGCACGTTCGGCTTTGGCTACATCATCCCTGCCACGTTTTTGCCGACAATGGCAAGGCAATTGACCTCCGATCCGCAGATATTCGGCCTGACCTGGCCGATCTTCGGATTTGCGGCAGCCGTGTCTGTTGCGCTGGTGTCGCGCTGGATGTCCGGCTGGAAGCGGATCCACGTATGGGCACTGGCGCAAGGGTGCATGGCGCTTGGCACGCTGCTGCCGCTGTTCGTCAATGCCTTGTGGGCCATCGCTGTCTCCGCCGTGCTGGTCGGGGGCACCTTTATGGTTGCCACCATGGCCGGGCTACAGCTGGCGCGCGAAAGAATGCCTGCTGACCCGACCAGGCTCCTCGGACGCATGACCGCCGGATTTGCGGCGGGTCAGATCATCGGCCCGTTAGTCGTGCGTGCCATCGGTCCGGGCGAAATCGCTGGATGGGATGCATTTGGCTGGGCGAATGCGATCGCCACCGTATTGCTTGCCGTGACAGCGGTGTGGTTGTGGCGCATGGAGCGTTCCCAGCCTTTATCCGCGGCGCGTCGATGAGCCTGCCGACGCTGCCGACCGCGCAAACCCCTGCGCTGCGGCGGCGTGGCTTTTGACATCCATATTGATTCCTAACAAAAACGCAATGAAGAAGGAGAGCAAGGCGGAATTCCAGGGGCTGCGCGGAATCTACAGATGGTTCTGAAAAATAGAAAAATAAACGGCGCCAGTCGACATGCATATGCTCCAGATGAACGTTGCCGTTTTCCTGATAAGCATGCTTTCAGGCTGCGCCGTGGTCGGTACTCCCGCCTTGCCGGAACAAGCTGGCATGGGGCCGACCCCGCAGCTTCCGCAACCGGAAAAGCGCCTTTTTCCAACCGTCAATATCGCGCCGGCCAAAGGCTGGCCACGCGGCGCCAAGCCCATTGCGCCGCAGGGTTTCACTGTTTCTGCCTACGCCAGCGGCCTGGATCACCCGCGCTGGCTGTATGTGCTGCCAAACGGTGACGTGCTGGTTGCCGAAACTGATGCGCCGGCCAAGCCTGACGACATGAAAGGCGTCAAAGGTCTCGCAATGAAGGCAGTCATGAAGAAGGCGGGCGCAGGAGTACGTCCGAGCGCGAACCGCATCACGCTTTTGCGCGGCGTGGATGCGGATGGCGTGGCGGCGGTGAAAAGCGTTTTCATGTCCAGCCTGAATTCGCCATTCGGCATGGCCCTGGTCGGCAATAACCTCTACGTCGCCGATACCGATGCCATCCGGCGCTACGCCTACAAGGAAGGGCAGACCGAGATCAATGAAGCAGGCGTCAAGGCTGTCGACCTGCCGGCCGGTTCGATCAATCATCACTGGACCAAGAACATCCTCGCCAGCCCGGACGGCAAATTTCTGTACGCCACCGTGGGGTCGAACAGCAATGTTGGCGAGAACGGCATGGACAAGGAGGAGAGCCGCGCAGGCATTCTGCAGGTGGATCTCGATGCCGGCAAATCCCGGACGTACGCCTCGGGCCTGCGCAATCCCAACGGCATGGGCTGGCAGCCGCACAGCGGCCAGCTCTGGACCGTAGTGAACGAGCGCGACGAACTGGGCAATGACCTCGTGCCCGATTACCTGACTTCCGTGAAGGAAGGCGGTTTCTACGGCTGGCCTTACAGCTATTACGGCCAGCATGTCGACGAGCGCGTCGAGGAAAAGCGGCCGGACCTGGTCGCCGGGGCCATCATCCCCGACTATGCGCTGGGCTCCCACACAGCCCCGCTAGGCCTGGCTTTCTACGACGGCAAGCAATTTCCCGCCGAGTACGCGGGAGGCGCCTTCATCGGTCTGCATGGCTCCTGGAATCGCACACCGCGTAGCGGCTATAAGGTCATATTCGTGCCGTTTTTCGACGGCAAGCCGAGCGGTTTGCCCAAGGATTTCCTTACCGGCTTCCTGAGCGATGAGGGTGACGCGTACGGCAGACCGGTCGGGGTCGCTGTCGACAAGACTGGCTCGTTGCTGGTCGCGGATGATGTCGGCAATGTCGTATGGCGGGTTGCACCGAACCTCGCCAGCCAATCGAAGTAGGCGAGCTGCCATTTGGCAAGACGATTGCGAGCGCAAGTGCGATCTTCTCGCGGTTTGAAGGACCGCTTTTCATCTAACGCCAGCCGGATCATTCGTCCTTGGTGGTCGCCGGCTTTTTCCGCGGTTGCCGGGGGCGCGAGGCGGCTTTTTTGCTCGGCTTTGCCGCGACTTCATTTGGTGCCGTCTCCGGTTGTGCGACAGCGTCTGGCACATCCGTCTGCACGTCGGGGATGGCCGCAACCGCCGTATCGGGCGCATTTTTTGCCGGCTTGCGTCCTCCACGCGCGCGCTGGCGCGGTTCGGCCGCCTTGGCTACAGCCGGCTCTGGCACGATTTCAGCTTCCTGTGCGCTTACATTTGGCACGGCAGTCGCGCCGTCATTTTCTGCGCCTCCCGCCGCACTTGCTGCGGTTGCTGCGACATTGCTGCTGCGGTAAGCGTAGGCGCCTGATTTTTCGTCACGTCCAAATTGCAGCAGGCCGCGCGATTGTGCCTCCTCCAGCAAGTTGCCGAAGGTGCGAAAGCCGTAATGCGACTCGTTGAAGTCGGGCTTGCGGCGCTTGATCGCTTGCTTGAGCATCGATGCCCAGATCTTGCCGCTGTCGCCGCGCACGGACATCAGGGCGTCGAATGTTTCGACTGCCATGTCGATGGCCTGCGTCCTGCGCAACTCCAGGTCATCCTTGCGGCTGCTCTCTTCGGCAGGCGGGCGTTTTGTTGCAACTGGCGCGTCGCGGGTATCGCGCCTTGCGCTGGTGCGGCGGCTTTCGCGCACAAGGTCGTCGTAAAAAATAAATTCGTCACAATTGGCGACCAGCAGGTCGGATGTCGATTGCTTGACGCCGACGCCAATCACTTGCTTGGCATTCTCGCGCAGCTTGGATACCAGCGGCGAAAAATCGGAATCGCCGCTGATGATGACGAAAGTATTGACATGCGATTTGGTGTAGCACAAGTCGAGCGCATCAACGACCATTCTGATATCGGCGGAGTTTTTGCCGGATTGGCGCACATGCGGGATTTCGATCAATTCAAAATTAGCCTCATGCATCGTGGCCTTGAAGCCTTTGTAGCGGTCCCAGTCGCAATACGCCTTTTTGACGACGATGCTTCCCTTGAGCAGCAAGCGCTCGAGAATTGGCTTGATATCGAATTTCTCATACTTCGCATCGCGCACGCCCAGCGCAATGTTTTCGAAATCGCAGAACAGCGCCATGCTGAGGTTGTCGTCGGAAGATGCCATGGGTAATTCACCTCGGAAGTGCAGTGGAAAGTGCGGAACTGCATTATATCCTTAGCAGTAATAGCGTCGTCCGTGCGTTTCCAGCCAGAAGGCGCTGTGCGTGCATGCCGCAGGACGATTTGCCGCAAGATGCCCGCTGCACTTCACTCAGTCGCAGCTGAGCGGCAATGCGGCGCAATGCCTGCACGGCCGGGATGTAACGGCGCCACAGGCAGGATTTGCGCAATGCCAAAGCCGAGTTCCACGACGATAAAGCCCAACAGGATGGGATGGGCGCCATGCGCCAGTGCATAGATCTGCCAGGTCGCGAAGAGGAAGCGGCCGGCAGCATCATAGCGGCCGTAGCGCACCTGTGTGTCGCGCAGGCGCAGGATCGCCCAGACCGTGACAATGGAGCCGAGCAGATTGGTCATCAACATGTGTTCCGGCGCAAATGGCGGCAGGCCGCCCGGCAAGCCCAGGAGCTGGATCAGTGAATTGAGTCCGCTATGGATCGCGGCAAAAGTCCAGGGTGTCGCGAAGCCGATGGTCACGACGAGGTCATACCATGCACTCGCGCGCACGATTTGCAAATAACGTTCTGTTTTAAGCATTTGTTTCTCCTTAATGATCGATGCAATCAGCTTAAAGCCTGGAGTACACTCCAGGGTCAAGCACTATTTGCAGAAAGCCTCAATATGAAGATCGGCGAACTTGCGCAGGCGGCTGGAGTGAGTTGCGATACCCTGCGTTTCTATGAAAAGCGCGGCCTGATCCGGGCCGTTCGGGGCAGTAACGGCTATCGACGCTATGCGCCGGAAACCGTGCAACTCATCGGCTACATCCGCACCGCGCAAAAACTCGGCTTCAGTCTTGCCGAAATCGGCGAAAGCCTGCCGGCGTTGTGGCATGCGGAAAGTCCCGACGCCGCGGTGGCGCAGCTATTGACGGAGAAAGTGCAGGCAATCGATGAACGTATTGCTTCATTGAAGCGATTGAAGAAGGAATTGCTGGAACGGGTGGCGCAGGTTTGCCCCTTGACGTCATCCTGACGTCGCAGGGGGAATGGCGATCCGGCTGTTTAAGGATAAAAGGCGGCTAACTATTTCTCGATTTTTCCATGCACGCACCCATGCTACTGCTCGATGCCGTCCCAGTGCGGCACATTTGAATACCAACGACTATAGCAGAGAGGGCGGTAATCCACCCGGGCATGGCATCACTGGTTTACGATTTGCCTTCCCAGCCGCCGCCAAGCGCCTTGTAAAGCGCGATGGTTGCAGTGAAGCGCGCCAGGTCGGCCTGCACGCGGCTGTCTTCGGCCTGAAGTTGCGTGCGCTGGCTGTCGAGCAGCGTCAGCAAGTCTTGTGCACCGGCCTGATATTTGACATTGGCGATGCGCAAGGCTTCCTGGGCTTCGCGCGCGGCTTGCGTCAGCAACAATTGCCGCGACTGCGTGGTCGCCACCGAGCCTAAACTATCCTGCACTTCCTTCAGGCTGACCAGCACGCTTTGCAGATATTGCGCGACCAGTTCTTCCTGCTGTGCCTGCGACAGCGCCACTTGCCCGCGCAGGCGCCCGCCGTCAAACAGCGACTGGGTCAGCGACGCCACCAGCGAGCCGAGCGTGCTGGCGCCGGAGGTCAGGATGCCGCCGGCGATCGCGGTGGCCGACAGGCGGATGTTCGGATACAGCGCGGCGCGGGCCGTGGCGATATCGGCATTGGCCGCCACCAGTTGCGCTTCGGCGCGCTTGATGTCGGGGCGGCGCTCCAGCAGGGAGGCCGGCTGGTAAGCGCCTACGGCGGGCACTTGCATGGCAGCCAGCGTGGCGCCCTGCACCGCGAAGCCTTGCGGCGCCTGGCCGAGCAACACCGCCAGCGCGGTTTGCGTGGTGCGCAAGTCCTGCTCCAGTTGCGGAATCTGCGCTTCGATATTGAGTACGGCGGTGCGCTGCTGCGATACTTCCAGCCCGGTCGTGGCGCCCTTGTTGTAGCGTACTTCCACCAGCGACAGGACATTGCGCGCCGCGTCCAGGTTTTTGCGGGCAATGGCCAGGCGGTCTTTCAGCGCCAGTGCCTGGAAATAGTTCGAGGCCACATCCGCCTGCAAAACCAGCGCGACTGCATCGCGGTCATACACGCTGGAATCGACCCGCGCATTGGCAGCCTCGCTCGCGGCCGCCTTGCCGCCCCACAGATCGAGCTCGTAGGAAACCGTTACGCCAAGTTGCGATTGCTCGCCGGTGCCAGTCTGGTTGCTGTGGCTGCGCGTCGCACTTGTCGACAGGTCGGCAGACGGCAGTCGTCCGGCGGCGGTGATGCCGGCAGAGCCGCGCGCCTGGCGGATGCGGCTGACCGCAGCGGCCAGATCGTGGTTGGCCGCCAGCGCTTGCTCCATCAGCTGATTGAGCTCGGCATTGCCGAATTGCCGCCACCACTCTGCAGTCACCGCCTGTATGCCGGCCGGGCTTGCCCTGGTTGCGCCATCCCACTGGGCCGGGATGGCTGCGTCCGGCCGCTGGTACGGGGTGCCCACCGCGCAGCCGGCAAGCACGGAAGCCAGCACGAGGCCAATGACAGAGGATTTCAACAGAAGTTTCACGATGGATTCCTTATTCCGAAGCGAGGGCGACGACGGGGTCGAGGTTGGCGGCCTTGCGCGCCGGCAGGTAACCAAACAGCAAGCCCGTGGCGAATGCCGAGAAAAATGCCAGGATCGCCGGCATCGCGGTGAATGCCACCTTCATGCCGAGCGCTTCGGCCAGCCAGCCGGAGGCAAAGCCCAGCGCCACGCCGATCAGGCCTCCGATGCCGCAGACGACCAGCGCCTCGGTATTGAATTGCAGGAGGATGTTGGCGGCGCGCGCGCCGGTGGCCATGCGCACGCCGATTTCACGGGTGCGCTCGGTGACGGTCACCAGCATGATGTTCATGACGCCGATGCCGCCGACCAGCAGCGAAATCGCAGCGACGGAGGCCAGCAGCACGGTCAGGGCATTCTGCGTTTCCGTGGCGGCTTCCATCAGGGAAGACGTACTGCGGACCTGGAAGTCTTCCTTGGCATGGCGCTGCAGCAAGAGGCTTTCGATGGCCGCCTGGGTGGCATCGACCTGGTCGCCGCTTTCCACCTTGATGCGGATGGTGTTCAGGTACTGCTTGCCGAAGAGGCGCATGTAACCGGTCGACAGCGGCACCAGCGCAGTATTGTCCATGTCGGAGCCGAAGGCGCTGGCGCCTTTGCCGGCCAGCACGCCCACCACTTCAAACGGCACGCTTTTCACCAGCACATAGCGCCCGACCGGATCCTCGCCATCCGGGAACAGGCTTTTCGCCACCGTCTGGCCAATCACGATGACCGGCGCATAGCCTTTCACATCGGCGTGCGTAATGAAGCTGCCGGATGCCATGGTCCAGTTCTGGGTGGCGGCATAGTCCGGCCAGACGCCATTGACGGTGGTCTGGAAGTCGAGGCTGCCATAGCGCACTGTCGCACGCGTGCTGCGCTCCGGCGAAACCGCGCCCACGTTCGGCAACTCTTTCAGGGCGTCTGCATCGGCCGTCACGAGCGTGGCGATGTCGCCGCTGGGACGGGTGCCCGGTGCGCCGGGCGACACCAGCAACAGGTTGCTGCCCATCGATTCGATGCGCTGGATGACATCCTGCTTGCTGCCATTGCCGATGGCCAGCATGGCGACCACGGCGGCGACGCCGATCACCACGCCAAGCAAGGTCAGTGCGCTGCGAAACAGGTTGCCGCGCAGCGAGCGCAGCGCCATCTTGACGGCTTCGCCGAGGTCCGGCAGCCAGGAAGCATTGGCGCCGGCCTGACGCCGGACGCGCTGGTGATCGGGGGCTGCGGCGACAACACCGGTATCGCTGACGATGCGGCCGTCGGCAATATTGATGACACGCTGGGCGTTTTCTGCGACCTTCGGATCGTGGGTAATCAGGATGATGGTGTGGCCATCCGCATGCAACTGCTTCAGGAGCCGCAAGACTTCCTCGCCGCTCTTGCTATCCAGCGCGCCGGTCGGCTCGTCGGCCAGGATGACTTCGGCGCCATTCATCAGCGCGCGGGCGATCGAGACGCGCTGCTGCTGGCCGCCGGACAACTCGGTCGGCCGGTGCTGGACCCGGTCGCCGAGCCCGAGCTTGTCCAGCAGCGCATGCGCACGCTCGATGCGCTCGCGCTTGCCGCTGCCGGCATAGATCGCAGGCAGCTCGACGTTTTCCGCGGCAGTCACCGAGGGCAGCAGGTTGTAGCGCTGGAAAACAAAGCCGAACGTGTCGCGGCGCAGGGATGCCAGCTCATCCTTGGTCAGGGTGGTGACATCGCGCCCCTCGACGTGATAGCTGCCGCTGCTCGGCCGGTCCAGGCAGCCGATGATATTCATCAGGCTGGATTTGCCGGAACCCGACTGCCCCATGATGGCGACGAATTCGCCGGGATGGATTGTCAGCGACACGCCATCCAGCGCGCGCACGACGGCGTCGCCGGTGGCGTAGGTGCGGGTAATATTTTGCAAATCAAGTAGCGGCGTGCTCATGGTGTCCCCGTCGATTCGTCTTAGAGTCGCGGGCCCATGCCCATGCCGCGAGCGCCCTGGCGGGCGCCGGCATTGCCGGCGTTGCGGCCGGCGCCGGCCTGGGCCGGGCTGCCCTGCGCCACCACCACCTTGTCGCCGGCATTCAGGCCGGCGAGGACTGCGGCAGTCGTGCGGTTGGTGACGCCGACCTTGACGGTGCGCTCGGCGACGCCAGCGGCCGTGGCTACGCGGGCGCGGTACAGCGACGGGTCCTTTCCGCGCGCCTGCTGCAAGGCGGCCAGCGGCACCAGCAGCGCATCGCGGGCTTCGTCCAGAACAAAGAACACCTGCACGGTCATGTCGGTCATCAATGCCTGCTGGCGGTTGTCGACATCGACCAGCACGTTGTACAGCACCACATCGTTGACGGTTTCCGGCGTAGGCATGACCTGGCGTACCGTACCCTTCCAGCGCCGCTCGGCATTGCCCAGGGTGGTGAAGTACGCAGGCGCGCCGGCCTTGACCCGGGTGATGTCGGCTTCGGCGACCTGCGCCCAGACGGTCATGGTGTCCAGGTTGGCCACGCGCACGATCACCGGCGCGGCCTGGTTGGCGTTGACCGTCTGGCCTTGCAGCGTGGTTTGCGACACCACCGTGCCGGCCATCGGTGCATAGATCTTGGTGTAGCCGAGATTGGCGGCATCGCCGTCCAGCGTGGATTGCGATGCCTTGATCTGGGCCTGGGTTGCAGCCACCTTGGCCTTGGCGACTTGCAGCGCCGACTGGTTGGCCTCGACGGTTTCCTGGCTGATGGCGCGCTCCTGGAGCAAGTCCCGGTTGCGGTTGTATTGCTGCTGCGCCAGGCTGGCTTCGGCTTGCTGCTGGACCAGCTGCGCGCGCAGGTTTTCGAGATTGGCGCGGCCGGTGCGGATCTTGGTCTCGTACACGGTCGCATCGACTTCGGCAATCAGGTCACCCTTGCTGACGCGGTCACCGATGGCAACTGCCACCTTTTTCAATTGCCCGGATACCTGGGTGCCGACATCGACGTAATCCTTTGGCTTGAGCTTGCCAAGGGATGTGACCGTCTTTTCAATATCGCCTTGCGTGACGGTGACGGTATTGAGGGGCGCCGCATTCTTTCTGGCGAAATAGCTGTTGGCAGCGACGCCACAGCCAACCAGGGCGGTTGCGACGAGGGCGGCGATAAGGAGCTTGCGCGAGCGCAGCAGGGCCGCGACAGGAGAGAAAGTTGTTTTTCCGGACATGTTGAATTCCCTTCAAAAATCGGCTCGCAGCGGTGTGCCGCTTCGCCGGCTTTTTGCGATCTATCCATCATGCATGGCAAATGTGAAGAAAATTTGAAGATTGGCGCGCGCCCGGTTCGGCCCGCATGAGCCCCTCTATAATGGGGGCTTGATCCTTTGCAATTAACGCAAATGTCCATCCGACTCGGCATTACCTCGAAGCTGTTTTTTGCCATCCTGCTGACCTGCGTGGTGATTGCGCTGGCCATGGCGGCGGCGATACGTACCAGCTTCAACCACGGCTTTCTGGGCTACCTCAACGAGCAGGAAGAGCAGCGCATGGAAACCCTGCGCCCGACCCTGGCCAATGCCTATGAACAGCATGGCAGCTGGGATTTCCTGCGCGATAATCCGCGCCGCTGGTTTTCCCTGATCCGCCCGCCGGGCATGGCGCCGTCCGACGAGACGACGGGGCAGCACCGCAGGCCGCCGCCGGAGTCCGACCTGACCGGCTTGAACCTGCGGGTGAGTCTGCTCGACGCCGGCAAACAGCTCGTGATCGGCAACCCGCGCGTGAGCCAGAATGCCAAACTCAAGGCAATTGATGTCGGCGGCACCACCGTGGGCTGGGTGGCGCTGGTGCCGTTCCAGCAAGTGAGCACGGGCGCGGCGTTGCGGTTTCAGGAACAGCAACTGAAATCCAGTTCGGTCATTGGCGGGATCGCCATTTTGCTGGCCGCGCTGGTGGCCTGGCTGCTGGCTCGCATGTTCCTGGCGCCGCTGCGGCATATTGCCGCCTCCACTCATCGCCTGACGACCGGCGACTATGCCACCAGGGTGGCCCTGACCAGCCGCGACGAGCTCGGCCAGCTCGCCGAAGACTTCAATCATCTGGCTGTTACGCTGGGTAAGAACGAAAAGCTGCGGCGTGCCTTCATGGCCGATGTTTCGCATGAATTGCGCACGCCTCTCGCGGTGCTGAAGGGGGAACTCGAAGCGCTGCAGGATGGCGTGCGGCCGTTGACGCCCGCGGCAATCCAGTCATTGCAGTCGGAAGTGGCCACGCTGGGCAAGCTGATCGATGACCTGTACGAGTTGTCGCTGTCCGATGCCGGTGCATTGAGCTACCGGAAGGTGCATGCCGACATCCTGGAAGTGCTGCGCATGACGGCCGATGCCTTCCAGGAGCGGTTTGCCCAGCGCGCCATTGCGCTGGAAATCGCGATACCCATACACCAGGCGGCGTTTTGCCATGCCGATCCGAATCGCCTGCGCCAGTTGTTCACCAATCTGCTGGAAAACGCCGCCCGCTATACGGATGCCGGCGGCAAGCTGGTGATCACCGCAGCGCTGGATCAGCGCACGGTCACGCTGGTATTCCAGGACACCAAGCCCGGCATTGCCGACGACATGCTGCCGCACTTGTTCGAGCGTTTCTTTCGCGGCGAACAATCGCGCAGCCGCGTCACCGGCGGCGCGGGGCTGGGCCTGGCGATCAGCCGCAACATTGTCGAAGCCCATCAGGGTACGATAGCGGCAAGCGCGTCGGCATTGGGCGGCTTGTGCATCACCGTCGTGCTGCCGCTGGCCAATGGCGTTGCTTCATGAGGATGTTTCATCATGCCTAAGACCGCGTCGGCCACTGCCGCATGCATCATGATTGTCGAAGATGAGCCCAAGCTCGCGGCGCTGCTGGCGGATTATTTGCATGCCAGCGGTTACCGCACGGTCACCATCGGCAATGGCCTGGAGGTCATTGGCGCAGTCAGGCAGTCGGCGCCGGACCTGGTGCTGCTGGACGTGATGTTGCCTGGCAAAGATGGCATCGAGATTTGCCGGGAGTTGCGCAGCTTCAGCCACGTGCCGGTCATCATGGTGACTGCCCGGGTCGAAGAAATCGATCGCTTGCTGGGACTGGAAATCGGCGCCGACGATTATGTCTGCAAGCCCTTCAGCCCGCGCGAAGTCGTGGCGCGCGTCCAGGCCATGCTGCGCCGTGCCGGCTATGGCAGCGACAAGACAGCAGCGCCGTCCGGCCTCGTCATGGATGAGGCAACCCATGAAGCCACGCTCAATGGCCAGATACTGGATTTGACACCGGTGGAATTCCGCTTGCTCAAGACCCTTTGCGACAATGAGGGCCGGGTATTCTCCCGCGACCAGTTGATGAGCAAGGTGTATTCAGACTATCGGGTCGTCACCGACCGCACGGTCGATACCCATATCAAGAACCTGCGCCGCAAACTCGACCAGGTCTCGCCCGACCATGAACTGATCCACTCCATCTACGGGCTGGGATACCGCTTCGAGCGCTAGGTCCCCTGCTGCAGTCAGGCGGTGCGGCGCGGAATCGAATACGTCCCCACCACGTGCGCCACGGGTTCGACGGCGCCTTCCGAATAGAGCGAGACTTCGCCCACCGCCAGGGACTTGCCGACCTTGATGAGCTTGCAGACGCCGACAATGCTTTTGTCCGCCGCCGGCTTGCGCAGGAAATTGATGGTCAGGCTGGTGGTCACGGCCAGCGGCACGATGCCGATTTCTCCGAGAATGGCGACGTATAGCGCAACGTCGGCGACTTCCATGAGCACCGGGCCGGACACCGTGCCGCCGGGGCGCAATTCACTCACGCCGACTTCGTGAAGGATGGTGGCGCCACCGTTGCCGACCTCGCGTACAACGCACTTGGTTTGCGGGAACTCGGTAACGATGAATGCAGCGATTTCTTCCTTCGTGGCCATGATGGATTTCGTGAAATGGATTCGGGGATTTTTAAATTTCGAATGTATCATTAAACTGGCAAGCATCGCAGCAGGGCACTGCAACAATTCATTGAATGGAGAAGCCACCATGCAGAAACAAGTGTTCCCGCATTATCTTGAAGACCTCGCGCCGGGACAGCGCTTTGAATACGGGCCCATCAGCGTCGATGCGGACAAGATCAAGGCATTCGCGGCCGAATTCGATCCGCAGCCCTTCCATCTCGATGACGAACTGGCGCGCGATACCCTGTTTCGCGGCCTCGCCGCCAGTGGCTGGCATACGGCGGCGTTGACCATGCGGCTTTTCGTCGACAGCCCGTTCAAGCCTGCGGGCGGTTTGATCGGTGCTGGCGTTGAAGAGTTGCGCTGGCCGCGGCCGGTACGCCCGGGCGACGCGTTGCGTATTGAAAGCGAAATCCTGGAAGTGCGGCCTTCCAAAACACGCCCCGAGCAAGGCCTCGTCAAGGTGCGCACGACCACGTTCAACCAGCATGACGAACCGGTGCAGGTGTTTATTGCCAATATGGTCGTCGCGCGCAAACCCGGGTAAAAGAAAAGCCCGAGGGGCGAGCTGCCCATATGCGGTGCAATCATAAGCATAGGCAATAATAATCCTTGTACAAGAGGCAACTGCTGGCTAATCTGTAAAGCATCGCCAAGTCTTTTATAATGTCGGGTTGGCCGTCACGGGATTTGGTTTCCAATGAAACTGTCTTTTAACAAAATTGCAAAGAACTTTTCCGACTTGCAGGTCGTCGAGCAATTCAGCTCCGAAATGCAAACCGGTGAACTGGTCGCGTTAGTCGGCCCTTCCGGCTGCGGCAAATCGACTTTGCTGCATATCGCGGCCGGCCTGGAAAAGCCGAGCGGCGGCAGCATCCTGGCTGATGGGCAGCCGGTGGCCGGGCCGCATCCGGAACGCATGCTGATGTTCCAGGAAAACGCCCTGTATCCCTGGCTGACCCTGGTGGGGAACGTGGCGCTGGCGCTGGAGTTCCAGAAAGTCGGCAAGGCGCAGGCGCGCCAACAGGCAGTAGATTGGCTGGCCAAGGTCAAGTTGCAGGGCTTTGAAGATTATTACCCGCACCAGGTTTCCGGCGGCATGCGCCAGCGCGCGGCGCTGGCACGCGCCTTCGTTTCGCAACCCAAGGTGCTGCTCCTGGACGAGCCTTTCGGCGCGCTGGATGCGCTGACGCGCATGACGCTGCAGGATGCCTTGCGCGACCTGATCCATGAAGTGCGCCCGACCGTGCTGCTGGTGACCCACGATGTTGACGAAGCACTGTTTCTGGCTGACCGCATCGTCGTGTTCAGCCCGCGCCCGGCGACAGTGTTGAAAGAGTTTCATCTCGACCGGCACACCAAGACGCACGATTTATCGGAATTTGCGGCCATGCGCCGCGAGATTCTCTGCCTGCTCGGGATTCACGCCGAGCATGAGGAAGTTAAACCATTGGAAGGAGTTGAAGCATGAAATTGTTCCCGAAATTGTCCCATCTGATGCTCGCAGCGGTGGCTGCGCTGTCGCTGGCCGGCCAGGCCGTGGCTGCCGAAAAATTCAAGGTCGGTTACCTGCGCGTCATGGACGATGCCCAGGCGATTGCCGCGTTTGAAGGCGGCTTGTACAAGAAGCATGGCCTGGATGTGGAACTGGTCGAATTCAAGTCCGGCACCGACCTGATCAAGGCCATCGTCGGCGGCCAGCTCGATACCGGTGTGCTGGGCTTTACCAATGCGGTGGCCTGGGCATCCAAGGGCGCCGACCTGAAAGTGGTGGGCGGCGCCCAGCACGGCTACCATGCGATCCTGGTGCGCGATGAAACCGGCATCAAGACGGTCGCTGACCTGAAGGGCAAGACATTGGCTTCGCAAGCCGAGGGCAGCACTGCCGACACGGTCTTGAAGGGCGTCGTGCTGAAGAACGCCGGCCTGAAAGCCGACGACCTCAACATCATGGGCGTCTCGCCGCAGGTGGCGGTGCAGTCGCTGGTCGGCAAGCGCGTCGATGCGGCCTTCCTGTTCGAGCCGCAAGCCAGCATCGCCCAGCTGATTGCGCCGGTCAAGCAAATCTATGAAGTCGGCGAAGTCTGGCCTTTCCCCTGCATGGTGGTGATCACTTCGGGCGAGACCCTGAAAAAACGCCACGCCGATGTCTGGAAATCGCTCGATGCGCAAAAGGAAGCTATCGACCTGCTGAGCAAGAAGCCGGCAGAGGCGTCCAAGCTGATTTCCAGCTATTTCATTTCCGAGCCGACCCTCAAAACCCTCAACAAGGGCGACCTGCCGCGCGACGAAGTGATCACGGCTGCCATCAAGAGCCAGACCTTTTCGCCGGTCGTGACGCCCAAGGAAGAGGCGCGCATGCAGGAAATCGCCGACATCCTGCAGGACCAGGGTTCCTTGAAGACCAAGGATGGCAAGCCGTTTGACGTCAAGAGCATCCTCGACCTGTCCTGGCAAAAGGCGCGCAAGTTTTAAGCGGTAAATTGCTATACTGCGGCTTTCGCAGATTAACGATGGCCGGCGTTCTGCCGGCCATCTTGTTTTGAAATAGACATGAGCACCCAGACCCGTCTTTCCGGTTTCCATAAAAAAATCGCCTTCGCCGTGGCGGTCGTCCTCATTTTGCTGGGATGGCAAATCGCCGCCTGGATCTTGCCGGACTTCCTGATGCCGGACGTGCCGACAGTGATCGCGCGCTTGTGGCAAGAGATCCAGTCGGAATCCTTCCGCGCTGCCCTGTGGGGCAGCCTGGTGCGCCTGGGCAGCGGCTACGGCGCCGCCCTGCTGTTCGGCATCGGCTTTGGCCTGGTCGGCGCGGTGCTGTTCTTTTTCCGCGAAGTGCTCAAGTCCGCCATCATCATCCTGCAATCGATTCCCTCGATCGCCTGGGTGCCGCTGTTCCTGATCCTGATGGGCTTCGGCAATATGCCGATCATCGTGGTGGTGGCGATTGCCGCCTTCTTCCCCGCGGCCCTGTCGGTGATGAACGCGACCGAAAGCGTGCAAAAGGTGCATGTGGCGGCCGCGCGCGTGATGGGCGCCTCGCGCCTGGACATGCTGCGCCGCGTCTACCTGCCGGCGGTGATGCCGGAACTGATCACCGGGGCCCAGCTCGCCTTCGGCAATGCCTGGCGCGCGCTGATCTCGGCCGAGATGCTGATCGGCTTTGGCAAAGGCCTGGGGCGTTCGCTGTCGTATGCCGGCGAGACCGCCGACATGGTGGGCGTGATGATGAATATCCTGGCGATTGCGATTCTCGCGCCGCTGATCGACCAGCTGGTGCTGGAAAACCTCAAGCACCGCGTACTGCGGTACCAGTACGTCTGAGCATGTGATCATGACGCCGCTGCCGCCTTCGGTCCATCGCTGCCTGCCCCGGATGCTCCGGGGGGGCGTGACGGTGGCGGCGCTGTTGGCGGGCATGCTGCCGGCGTTCGGCGCCAATGCCGCCGACGCTGCTGACGCTGCTGACGCGGCGTCCACGCTGGAAAAAATTCGCCAGCGCGGCGAGTTGAAAACCGGCATGCAGTATGTGGCGCCCGAGTTCGTGCCCGGCACCGCCAATAAATTCCGCACACCCGAAAATATCGAGCAAGCGCTGGCGCAAGACCTGGCCAGGCGCCTTGGCGTCAAGGCGGTCGCCGTCACAACCGGGTCTGCCAGGGATGGCGCACTGCTGAAGTCGCGCAAGGCGGATCTCTTGCTGGCGCTGGCGTCGGGCAAAGACGCCGGACCTGGCGACACCGTGATCGTCGCCACAGGTTATGTCGCCGCACCGATGGCGATCATGCGCTCCGATACCACGATCAAGACCTGGGAACAGTTGAAGGGACGTAGCGTATGCGTGCCCCAGGGCAGCCGTCATGCGGGCCTGGCGGCGCGTTACGGCGCCACCGAAAAGCCCTACCGGGCCGCCGCCGATGCCCTGCTGGGCTTGCGCATTGGCGCCTGCGACGCGACCATCCACGATGCCGCACTGCTGGAAGAATTGCTCAGGCTGCCCGAGTGGAAAAAGTTTTCCGCGCGGCTGGCGCCCGCGCCCGGCGCCGGTACGCCGCTCGCGTTCGTGCTGCCTGCCGGTGATGCCAAAGCGCGTGCCTGGTTCGAGCAAGTGGCGCAGGAGTGGCAGGCCAGCGGCGCCCTGCAGCAGCAGTTGCGGCTGATGGCGCGCAATATCGCCTTCGAAGTCTATCTCGACCAGGACGTGCCGGACTGCCACTGAGTGCGGCGCATTCCTGTTCTTGTTCTATTCGAGGTATTGCGCATTCCAGCGCACATACATTTCATACGCCGCAGCCTTCATCGCATACTTGTCGGCGTAATCCTTCGGGTCCATTGGATCGTACACATAGAAATTGGCCCGGTTGTTGACCGCGCTTGCCATGTGGCGGATCTTGTCCGGCAGGGTATAGGGCGGCTGCCATTCGAAATCGTCCTGCGCTTCGTAATGCAGGAAGACCGGCAGGATCGGGATGCCGGTGCGTATCGACACTTCAAACGCCCCTGACTTGAATTCGGAATGCAGGCGCCGCCCCTTGCAGCCGCCTTCCGGATACAGCGCGATGTTTTGGCCGGCATTGACCGCATCGGCCATGGTCTGGATCGATTGCTGGCGCGAGGCCGGGTCGTCCCGGTCGACATACAAGGTGCCGGCGGCGCGGCTGATGCGTCCGACAATGAACCAGTCCTGCACCTGCAGCTTGGCCAGCGACACCACGTCAAACAGCGCAGGGATGCCGATATCCTCGAAGGCGCTCGGATGGTTGGCGATCAGGATGTAGCGCTGCGGCAGGGGCTTGCGGTTTTTCTGGTGCAGGTGCAGGTCGACGCCGAGCGCGCGCACGAAGGCGCGGCACCACGCATGGAACAGGCGCGCCACCGGATGCCGGCCCGGCCAGGGCAGCCAGGTCAGCAGGTAGAGCAGCGCGGTGAATACAATGAAATCCAGCCAGCCTGCGATTCTTCGCAGGAGGCGCAGCAATGGCAGCATGAGGTGGCCCCTGTTTTTTGCCAGTCTACTGCCACATGTGCATCAGGGCAATCCCGTAACGCGACCTTCCTGGGGATAGGTGATGGTGTAATTGACGCCGAACTTCAAGGCCTGGTTCGGATTGATCGTCGTTTCCCAGGCAACCACGCCACGGCGGCTTTCCCAGGACGTGTTCGACGGCTGCGGTTGGTAAATGGCCTCTACCTGGATTTCCTCGGCAGTGGAAACCGGCGACGATTCCAGCACCAGCAGCTCCACCGGCGTCTTGTGGAAGCTCGTGACAGTGTAGACATCGGCGATCTTGCGCTGGTTTTGGCGCGTGAGGAGACCGGTGCTGCCGGATTGCTCGCCAGTGCGGTCGACTGCCACGCGGATCAGGTCATCGCGGCCGAACGGGAAGATGAATTTGTCCGAGGCTTGTGCATCCCAACGGGTTGCGCCCACATAGCTGCCATCGCGAAACAGCTGGATGCCGCCCGGCAGCCATACGCCCGCCGGCCTGGCTGCCTCGGCGGTGACCACGGCAGATTTGTCCATGCGCGGCACCACGCGCACGCGCTGCTTGACCGGGAGCGTCTGTTTCGCCAGCGCCACCGATACTTCCCGGCCATCGGCTGCCAGGTTGACGCGGGCGGGGACGGCAAACTCGGTGGCGAAGGCGCCTTGGGTTTCAAGCACGGGCGGCTGGTAATTGTCGGCGGCTTCTTCCTTCGCCAGTGCGCGCAGGCTCGCCGCGGCACTCGGCGCTGGTGCGGCGGCAGGTGCGGCATATCCGCTTAGCTGCTGCGGCATCGGCTTGCGATATCCCAGCAGCCACGGTTGCGGCTCCGGCGCCTGCGGCGACAGGCGCGGTTGGCCGGTCGACAGCGTCAGCTTGACGTTGGACCAGTCCTCACCGGTTTTTTGCGACACCGTCGCCAGGCGTTCGAGTTCCACGGTCGATGCAGCAGAATCCAGCAGCGCGCGGTAGCCTGGCTTCCAGCCGGCGCCGTTCACCTGGTAGCGCAGTTTCAGGGCGCCGGCCTGGCGCACCACCAGGTTGACCGTGATGGTGCGGGTATCCCTTGCACCGCTTTGTACCTTGGCCAGGTCGCGTTGCAGCGCCTCGATCTGCTTGTTGACTTCACGTTTTTGCACCTCGACTTTCTGGATGCGCTCGAAGGCGTCGCTGCCGCCGCGGCGGATCGTATCCAGCAGCGTTGCCATCGACCTGGCGTCGATGTAGGGCATTTGCCTGCCGCCCGCGGTGGCGTCGGCGCCGTGCATGTTCTCAAGAAATTTTTGCACCAGCGCGGCCGATTTGGCATCGACATCGAGTTCCGCCAGTTTGTCCTGCAAGGCCTGGATTTTCGCCTCGAGTTCCGCTTCGCGCGCGCCCGCGCTTTCTGTGCGGCCGATCTCCCGCGTCACGATCTGGCCGATCTGGATGCCGGCGTCGGCTTGCGCGCGCAAGGTTTGCATGTCGAAGTTCGCCGGCAAGTCGGCGATTTCCAGCCGGGTCATGCCGGGTGCGACCTGCGCTGTGCGCTCCACCGTGGCGCTGCCCGGATACAGCACCACGGCAGTGATGGGCGTGCGGCTGTCGGCAGCGGCATGGCTTAGGGAGACAAAGCACAGTGCGAGGGCGAGGCTGATGCGGGTCGGGTTGGGCATGTGGGCAATCCTGAATGAGGGCGATGGGTTGCGGGATGGTCTGCTGCGGCGCTGGCGGCTTTCTATTTCACTTGCGTCTTGAAATAATCCGGGTTCGGCGCCGGGTACGCCAGTTTCATTGCCTTCATGGTCTCGCCGACCACCGAGGCGATCGCCAGGTTGCGGTGGGTCTTGCTGTCGGCAGGGATCACGTACCATGGCGCTTCGTCGGTATCGGTTTCGCCGATCGCCTTTTCATAGAGGTGCTGGTAATCGTTCCAGTACTTGCGCTCCTCCAGGTCGTTGAGGTCGACTTTCCAGTGCTTTTCGGGGTCGGCCAGGCGTTCTTCCAGGCGTTTTTTCTGTTCATCGCGCGAGATGTGCAGAAAAAATTTCAGCAGCACGGTGCCGGTTTCGGCCAGCATGCGTTCGAATTCCTGGATCTGCCGGTAGCGGCGCTTGCATTCCTTCGCATCGATCTGGTCATGCACCGCCGGCCACAGCACGTCTTCGTAATGGCTGCGGTTGAAAATGACCAGTTCGCGCTGCGCCGGCACTTCGCGGTGGACGCGCCAGAGATAGTCGTGCGCCAGTTCCGCCGCGGTGGGCGACTTGAAGGAAACGGTGCGCACGCCCAGCGGATCGAGGCGATGGAACACGCCGCGTACTGTCCCGTCCTTGCCGCTGGTGTCCATGCCTTGCAATACCACCAGCAACTTGCGGCGGTTTTCAGCATAGAAGATATCCTGCCAGGTGCTGATTTCCTCGGCCAGTTCGGCAGTGCGGGCCTGGTCCGCAGCCTTGTCGCCGCTGGAAAGCGGCTTGTCTCCTGCGGCTTCTTCTTTCAGCTTGAGCGGGAGGCTGGCGCGGAAAAGTGCTTTTGCATTCATGCTGAGGTCCTTTTAATGGTGACAACTGCCTGGCCGCTACAGCATAGCGCCGCTTTCAGATGCCGTCGAGCGGCAAGGAAGTCTTGCTGAGCACGCGCCGCAGCACGAAGCTTGAATGCACGCCGGAGACGCCCTCGATGCGGGTGATCTTGTTGAGCAGGAGCTCATGGTAGGCATCCATGTCGCGCACCACCACCTTCAACTGGTAGTCGGCATCCTGGCCGGTGATCAGCAGGCATTCCAGCACTTCCGGCAGGCTGCCGACGATGCTTTCGAAATTGGCGAAGCGCTCCGGCGTGTGGCGGTCCATCGAGATATGCACGAGCGCCATCAGCGACAGGCCCAGCTTCTTGGCATCGAGCAGGGTGCGATAGCCCGTGATCAGGCCGCTTTCTTCCAGGGTGCGCAGGCGGCGCAGGCAGGACGAGGGTGACAGGCCGATGCGGTCGGCCAGGTCCTGGTTGCTGATGCGGCCATCCTGTTGCAGGACTTCCAGAAGATGGCGGTCGTAGCGGTCCAGTTGCATGAGATTGGGCGAAATTCGTTTTGATCGGCTAAGTATGCCGTATAATCATTGAATATTGCAATATTATTGCAATATAAGTCAATTCAGGCCAATCTTTGCAAGCACATTGCGCGGCAGCTGCGTTAATCTTTCACTGTCCGTTACCTACGGTTTCGTTCGATGAATATCACTTCGATCGGGCATGCGCGCCCGGCTCACAAGGCCGGGCGCGGTCATGGCCTTACCCGGGCAAGACGGCAACAATAATGATGACTACTGAATCTGAAAGAAAACATGAAAGCCTTTGACCATCGCAAGTACCGCGCAGCCCCCGTCGTCAACCTTCCCGCCCGCCAGTGGCCGAGCCGCACGATTACGCGTGCGCCGCGCTGGGCCAGCGTCGACCTGCGTGACGGCAATCAGGCTCTGCTGGAACCGATGAATGTCGGCCAGAAGCGCCGGCTGTGGGCCTTGCTGGTCAAGCTCGGTTTCAAGGAAATCGAGGTGGGCTTTCCTTCGGCGTCGCAGCCGGATTACGATTTCGTGCGCTGGCTGATCGAGGCGAAACAGATTCCCGACGATGTCACGGTGCAGGTGCTGGTGCAGGCGCGCGAGGATTTGATCGTGCGTACCTTTGAAGCCTTGCAAGGCGCCAAGCGGGCGATTGTCCACGTGTACAACTCGACATCGACGGTGCAGCGCGAGCGCGTCTTTGGCCTCGATCGTGCCGGCATCGCCGACATCGCCCGCAAGGGCGCGGCCATGGTCAAACGCGAGGCCGACAAGCATCCCGAATGCGACTGGACTTTCGAGTATTCGGCGGAAAGCTTTTCCAATACCGAGATGGATTTCGTCGTCGAGGTATGCGAGGCCGTGATGGATGTGTGGCAGCCGACCGCGGCAAAACCCTGCATCATCAATCTGCCCGCCACCGTCGAAAGCACCACGCCGAATGTGTATGCCGACCAGATCGAGTATTTCGCCACACACGTCAGCCGGCGCGACGCCCTGATCCTTTCGGTGCATACGCATAACGACCGGGGCTGCGGCGTGGCGGCGGCCGAGCTGGCTGTTTTGGCCGGCGCCGATCGCGTCGAGGGCACCTTGCTGGGCAATGGCGAGCGCACCGGCAATATGGATATCACCACCATGGCGATGAACCTGTATAGCCAGGGCATCGACCCCGAGCTCGACTTGTCCAACCCCGACGAGATCATTGCCGTCACCACCGAATGCACCGGCATCCCCCTGCATCCGCGTCATCCCTGGTTTGGCGAACTGGTCTACACGGCGTTTTCCGGCAGCCACCAGGATGCCATTCGCAAGTGCCTGCACCAGCAACAGGAAGAGGAGGCATGGCAGGTGGCTTACCTGCCGATCGATCCAAAAGACCTCGGCCGCGATTACCAGGCGGTGATTCGCGTCAATAGCCAGTCCGGCAAGGGCGGCGTCGCCTTCGTGCTGGAACGCGACTTTGGCCTGGTGTTGCCGCGCTGGATGCAGGTGGACCTGGCGCAGGTGGTGCAAAAGGCCAGCGAAGCCGTCAGCGGCGAGATCGATGGCGCCACCATCCATGCCCTGTTCCGCAAGAATTTCGTCGTTGAAAGCGGCGCGCTGGTCCTGCAGGGTTACCAGATCCGCCATGAAGGTGGCCATGACGCCATCGAGGCGGCCATTGACGAAAATGGTGCAACGCGCCAGTTGCGCGGCGAAGGTGAAGGCGCCCTGTCGGCCTTCGTCGATGCCCTGATGCGTCACAGCGGCCGGCAAATCAACGTGGTCGATTACAGCGAACATGCCATCGGCGCCGGCACCGATGCCGAAGCGGCGGCCTATGTGCAGCTCAATATCGATGGCCAGCGCTATTCCGGTGCCGCTTTCGACCACGATACCGTGAGTGCCTCGCTGAAAGCCGTATTGGCAGCATTGAACCGGGCGCGTTCAAGTAGCGGCGAGGCGCTGGCAGCCTGAAGCCTGCGGCACAATAAAGAAAAGGCTCCCGACTTGGCAGGGAGCCTTTTTTAATGGGGCCCGTTTTTGACGGGTGCTGCTCAGGCGTGTATGTCGAGAAAATTCCGGAGCACTGCATTGAACTGCGCCGGTTTTTCCATCGGCAGTGCATGGCGCGCATCGGCCACCACTTCCAGGCGCGCGCCGGGAATTTTGGCGACATACGCTTCTTTCATCGATAGCGGCGTGTAATCCCGGTCGGCAGCAATCGCCAAGACCGGGCAGGTGATCGTGCCGATGCGTTCTGCCACGCTCCAGCCGATCAGCGCGCGAAATGCCTGCAGGTAGGCTTGCGGGTCGTTGCGCGCAGTGCGTTCGATGAAGCGCTCGCGCACTGCGCGGCTTTCCGGTTTCGGGAACAGGTGCGGACCGATAAGGTTGGCCAGCTTGGCCATGCCTTTGCGCCTGACCACGTACTGGCGCATCCACACCGCGAATTTTTCCTTCAAGGTGCGCACCGTCGCATCCGGGCCGCTGTTGACGATGGTAAGCGTCTTGACCATCGCGGGATGGTCGAGCGCAAGCTGGAAAGCGACCGCGCCTCCCAGCGATATGCCGACCACGTGCGCGGCATCGATTCCAAGCGCATGCAGCAGGCCGGCGGCGTCGGCGGCGAACTGCGCAATGCTGTAGGATGCCGCCGGCTTGTCAGACTGGCCGTGGCCGCGCAGGTCGAAGCTGATGACCTGGTAGCCCTGCGCGAACGGCTCGCGCTGCGCTTCCCAATCCTCCTTGCAGGAACCCAGTCCATGGATCAGCAGCAGCGCCGGTCCCGCGCCGTGGATATCGTATTCGACGCCGATGCCGTTGACTTCAATGCGTGCCATAACAAGTTCCCCTCTTTCTGATGCAATGTCCTGTTGCCACTATAGCGGTTTTGCATCAGCCCGCCACTAGCCGGGCGGGGAGGCGCGCGCACTTGACAGGCGCTGTTTCAGCTGACGTGCAGCCAGCGCATAACCGCCCTCGCTGCCATCGACAAAGTGCTGGTGCTGGCCATTGTAGGATTGGACGATGCAGGTCAGCAGCGCCTGGCTCGACTTGTGCATGCCGTAGGCCAGGCGGCCGGCGCGGGACTCGGATTCCAGCCATTGCGCCAGTCGGGCTGCCTGGGCATCGCTGCCGTCGATCACCATGCGCAGCATGCCGTCGAACTTGCGGAAGTCGGAATTTTGCACCAGGTCCTCGCGGTAGCGGCTCCAGCGCACGCTTTCTGTGTCGCGCCCGAGCGCGAACAGCAGGCGGCCCGCAAGGTTGAGCCCGACCATGCGGGCGAGATGGCCAAGCCGTTGCAGCGGCGGCTGGCCCTGCGTATGCACCCGCCATTCCTGCGAAAGCCAGCGCGGGCGCAGCGCCAGGCGCATGCGGTCGACCCGCAACGGATGGTATTGCGCCACATCGCCGTAAATGGCGTCGATCTGGCGCAGCACGTTGCCATAAGTATCGAGGTTGGATTGCGTATCGGCAGCAGTCGCTGCCACCAGCAAAGCCAGCTTGTGGCCATTGAAACTGGGGACCCCTTGCCAGCGGCATTCGAACCCTGCGAAACTGCCTGCGGCCGGGCCATCTACTTCCATGACCCGCAACACCCCCTCGGCATTGGCGCTCTTGACGCGCCTCTCGGCTTCTTCCCAGCCGCGGCCATACAGCACCGGCTGCGTCACCTGCGCGGATATGCGCAGCTTGCCCAGTTTCACCCACTGGTCCTGCGCCACCAGGTCACCTACGCGTACCAGCCCGACGCGCAGGTGCAGGTTGAATGCCTGCCGCGCAAGCTTTTGCGCCGCGCGCAGTGCCGGCAGCACGGCGTCCCGCAGCCGCCCCGGCACGGCGAAGGTGGCGCCGTCGCCGCCAAAGACATAAGGCAGCTCAAGCGAACGGTCGACATTGACCACCGCCGCAATGCAGGCAACGCCGACCGTGTTGACATCCTTGTAAGCGCCTGCCTCGATCGCTTTCGTCGAGCCGGCGACATCGGCGATCACGATCCACCAGTCGGGCGGCAAATCCGCCTGGAGGCGGCCCTGCGCAGCTTCGGCAAAGGAAGTCAGGGCCGGCAGCGCCCGGTAAAAATCGGCGTTGTCTGCGGCATTTCCGGCGGCGGTATGGGCGGCGGTGCTGGGCATGGCGTGAATGCGGGCTCGGTCGGTGGAAACATTGAATTTACCGCAAGCCCCGTTCGCCGTGCCGGTTTATTTCATGTTTAACCGACAATTGGTTACTAGCGCATTGCCGGGACTCCCAGCACGCGCCCGATAGCACATCGTTTTGCTCGGCATCGTACGGTGCGCCCCTGCTTTGCTTTACACTGTCGCTCTGAACGAGACCGGATTTCCCGCTGATGTCGAGCGCACTGACCATTTTCTTGATTGCAGCATTGCTGTGCATCGCCATGCTGCTGATGTTGCGCTATTTTATGCGCAGCGGGATCGCCGGTATCCGGGAATGGGGTTATGCCAACCTTCTGGCCTGCATCGCCTTCATCCTGTACGCATTTGGCCGTGAATTGCCGCCGCTGATCGCTTACGAAGCCGCCAACGTCCTGTACGCGGCGGCCAGTGCGTTCATGCTGGCCGGTTTCCAGCGGTTTTTTGCCCGTCCGTCGCGCAAGATGGTGCTGAGTGGGACGGTACTGGCCGTCGGCCTGGGCATCGCATTTTTCCACTATGTGCGCGACTCCTTTGACGGGCGCTCGATTGTCGTGTCGCTGTTCCAGGCGGCCATTGCGCTGGGCATTGGCATGACCGTGCTGCGGGCTATCAAGGTCAAGCGGCGCTCCCGTTATCCCTACCATTTCACCATGGCGATGGCGCTGGTAGTCGCGCTCGGTCATTTGCTGCGCGTCGCGGTCCATATGGGCCAGTCCGGCGACATGACGTCGCTGCTGCAACCTTCGCCCTGGAACCTGTTTTTCGTCAGCGCCGGCACCATGGCGCTGCCGGCGCTGACGCTGGGCGGCGTGATGATGGTGCACGATGTCATGCTGGCCAAGGCCGAACACGCCGCCAACCGAGATTTCCTGACAGGTGCGTGGTCGCGCAGGGCTTTCTTTGCCCTGGCGGAGGTGGATTTGAAGCGTGCCCGGCGCAGCCATCGCGATGTCTCGCTGTTGCTCTTCGATGTAGACCATTTCAAGGCGATCAATGACAGTCTCGGGCACGCGGCGGGTGACCGCGTGCTGGTGGATGCCGTGGCGCGCGCCGAGGGCGTGATTCGCAACGGCGATTACCTCGGGCGTATCGGCGGCGAGGAATTCGCAGTGCTGCTGCCGGAAACCGGCATCGATGCTGCTCTGGCCGTTGCCGAGCGCCTGCGCGCCGGCCTGCAGGTGCGCGCCGATGAAGGGATCGAGTTCACGGTCAGCATTGGCGTGGCGGTGTTGCGCCACGAAGAGTCGGTTGCTGACATGATGCGGCGTGCAGACGCCGCGCTTTACCGTGCCAAGATCGGCGGACGCAACCGGGTTGAGCGCGAGCTTGCCTGAAGCGTGTGCGCCCTGCAAAGACGCCTCAGTTGTGCAATGCCACTACGCCGGAGATGCGCTGGGCTGCAGCCTGAAGCGGCTCAAGAAACGCCTTGACCATCTGCTTGGCGGAATTGCGCTGGGCATTGCCGCTGATATTGACCGCGGCAATGATGCGGCCCTGGCGGTTGCGGATCGGCGCCGACAGCGATATGAGGCCGCCCTCCAGTTCCTGATCCACCACCGCCCAGCCCTGCTGGCGCACCAGGGCGATCGCCCGGCGCAAATCCTCCGGGTCAGTCAGGGTCCGCGGCGTGTGCGCGCGCAAGTCTGATTCTGCCAGCACCGCGTCCAGCTGTGCATCTTCCAGTCCCGATAGCAGCACCCGTCCCATCGACGTGCAATACGCAGGCAGGCGGCTGCCGATCGACAGGTTGATCGCCATGATCTTGTGGGTCGGCACCCGTACCACATAGACGATTTCGGTGCGGTCGAGCACCGCTGCAGAACTGCTTTCGTGCACCTGCTCGACCAGGTCTTCCATCACCGGGCCTGCGCCATTCCACAGCGGCATCGACGTCAGATAGGCAAAGCCGAGGTCGAGAATCTTCGGCGTCAGACGGAACAACCGCCCTTCGGACTCGACATAACCAAGCGTTTGCAAGGTCAATAGGATGCGCCGCGCGCCGGCGCGCGACAGGCCGGTGGCGGCCGCCACATCGGACAGGGTTTGCGCCGGCCGGCTGGCGTTAAACGAGCGGATGACGGCCAGGCCGCGGGCAAACGACGTGACATAGGAGTCACCAGGGCGTTCCGGCTGGTCGTCGGCAAATGCGGGATTCGCGGAAAAAACGTCGCTCATGGCCAAATGTACAAAGATAGGTGCGAATTATACCAATCCGCACAGTGTTGCATGGTGACATTGTTAATGTTCATTTGCTCACAAAAGGAAAAAAGACGGCACTTTGCTGCAAGTTGATGCAAGAACGATGCCATTTTGCGGATGTCGAAAGAATTATGACAGTCTCTTGACAGTCGATTTTTTCGCGCCTAGAATCCCGGCACGTGTTCGCTATTAGAACATTAGTTCGCAATACGAACAAATTATACAGTCCTATTCCTGGCCTGGTGTACCTCGGGTACCTCAACAAGGCAAATAAATGATTAATAAAATCGTTTCTTCCCTGTCAGCTGCGGTCGCTGACATCCACGACGGCGCCACCATCATGATCGGCGGTTTCGGCACGGCCGGCATGCCCTCCGAACTGATCGATGCCCTGATCGACCACGGTGCGCGCGAGCTCACCATCATCAATAACAATGCCGGCAACGGTGAAACCGGCCTGGCGGCGCTGCTGAAGGCCAAGCGCGTGCGCAAGATCGTGTGCTCGTTTCCGCGCCAGGCCGATTCGCACCATTTCGATGCGCTTTATCGCGCCGGTGAAATCGAACTGGAATTGGTTCCACAAGGCAACTTGGCCGAGCGCATTCGCGCCGCCGGCGCCGGCATCGGCGGCTTCTTCACGCCGACCGGGTACGGCACCCTGCTGGCCGAAGGCAAGGAAACCCGCGAAATCAACGGCCGCCAGTATGTCTTCGAGACGCCGCTGCATGCCGACTTTGCGCTGGTCAAGGCACTGGTGGGCGACCGCTGGGGCAACCTGGTGTTTCGCAAGACCGCCCGCAACTTCGGGCCGATCATGGCCATGGCCGCCAAGACTGCCATCATCCAGGTCGAGCGCGTCGTCGAGCTGGGTGAACTGGATCCGGAAGCCATCGTCACGCCGGGCATTTTCGTGCAGCGCGTCGTCGCAATCGGCGCCGCCACAAACAAGGAGGCCGCGTAATGGGTGACCAAATGAAACGACTGACCCGCGATGAAATGGCGCAAAAAGTCGCCCGCGACATCCCCGAAGGTTCCTATGTCAACCTGGGCATTGGCGTGCCGACCCTGGTCGCCAACCACATCGGCAGCGACAAGGAAATCATCCTGCACAGCGAAAACGGCGTGCTCGGCATGGGGCCGGCGCCAGCGGCCGGCAGCGAAGACGCCGACCTGATCAACGCCGGCAAGCAATTCGTCACGCTCCTGCCGGGCGGCGCCTATTTTCATCATGCCGATTCGTTCGCCATGATGCGCGGCGGCCACCTCGACTATTGCGTGCTGGGCGCCTTCCAGGTGTCGCAGCACGGCGACCTGGCCAACTGGCATACCGGCGCGCCCGACGCGATTCCGGCCGTCGGCGGCGCCATGGACCTGGCGCTCGGCGCCAAGAAGGTCTTCGTGATGATGGACCATCTGACCAAGCAGGGCGAAAGCAAGATTGTCGCCGCCTGCAGCTATCCGCTCACAGGACAAGCCTGTGTCGACCGCATCTATACCGATTTGGCGATGATCGACATTACCGACGAGGGCCTGGTGGTGCGCGAGATTTATTCCGACATGGCATTCGACGCGCTGGTGGAACTGAGTGGCGTGCCCATGAAGAACGGCATCCAGCAATAACCGATCCAGGAGACACCCGATGAAAGACGTATTTATCTGCGACGCCATTCGCACCCCGATCGGCCGTTATGCCGGCAGCCTGTCTTCGGTGCGTGCCGACGACCTCGGCGCCGTGCCGATCCGTGCCTTGATGGCGCGCAATTCCAATGTCGACTGGCGCGCTGTCGATGAAGTGATCTACGGCTGCGCCAACCAGGCAGGCGAAGACAACCGCAACGTCGCCCGCATGTCGGGTCTGCTCGCCGGCTTGCCGCAGGAAGTCGCCGGCAGCACCATCAACCGCCTGTGCGGCTCGGGCATGGATGCCATCGGCAGCGCCGTGCGCGCCATCAAGGCGGGAGAAGCCTCGCTGATCATTGCCGGCGGCGTCGAGAGCATGAGCCGCGCGCCCTTCGTGCAGGGCAAGGCCACTGCCGCCTTTGCGCGCAGCGCCGAGATCCATGACACCACGATCGGCTGGCGCTTCGTCAATCCCCTGATGAAAAAACTGCATGGCGTCGATTCGATGCCGGAAACCGCGGAAAACGTCGCCGACGACTATGGCGTCAACCGCGCCGACCAGGATGCCTTTGCCCTGCGCAGCCAGCAAAAAGCGGCCCGCGCCCAGCGCGACGGCACTCTGGCCGAAGAAATTGTCGGCGTCGAAGTGGCCGGCAAAAAAGGCGAGGTCACGCTGGTCGACAAGGACGAGCATCCGCGCGAAACCACCATCGAAGCGCTGGGAAAGCTGAAACCAATCGTCCGCCCTGATGGCACTGTTACCGCCGGAAACGCATCCGGCGTCAACGACGGCGCTTGCGCCGTGCTTCTCGCCGATGCGGAAACCGTCAAGCGCTTCAACCTGACACCGCGTGCACGCGTGCTCGGCATGGCCACCGCCGGCGTGGCGCCACGCGTCATGGGCATCGGCCCGGCGCCGGCCAGCAAGAAATTGCTGGAACGCCTGGGCATGACCATCGACCAGTTCGATGTCATCGAACTCAACGAAGCCTTCGCATCCCAGGGCCTGGCGGTTCTGCGCGAGCTCGGCGTGGCTGATGACGACGCCCGCGTCAATCCGAACGGCGGCGCGATCGCCCTGGGCCATCCGCTAGGCATGAGCGGGGCGCGCCTGGTGACGACCGCCATGTATGAATTGCAGCGCAAGCAGGGCCGTTTCGCCCTGTGCACCATGTGCATCGGCGTCGGACAGGGAATTGCCCTGGCAATCGAGCGCGTGTGAGCGCGCCGGCAAGAAAAGAAGTTGTATCGGCAGTAGCAGGCAGTACCGGAGTTGCATGGCGGTCATCGCAGTAAGCGGCTTTGCAATACATCGTTCAAGAAGCAAGACCAGAACCTGAAATAATTGGAGAGATCATGAATAACAAGTTCAACAAGCTGTGCCGCCGCCCGCTGGCTGCCGCAATTGCAACCCTCGCACTGGGCGCCGCCAGCGGCACCGCCCTGGCGCAGGCCAAGACCGGCATTTCCGATGACGTCGTCAAGATCGGCCTGCTGCTCGACCTGTCCGGTGTCTACGCCGACATCGCCGGCCAGGGCACCGCCACTGCCGTGCAGATGGCGATCGACGACTTCGGCGGCAAGGTCAATGGCAAGAAGATCGAACTGATCTTTGCCGACCATAACAACAAGGCCGATATCGCCGCTGCCAAGGCGCGCGAATGGTTCGACACCGCCAAGGTCGACGCCGTGCTGGACGTCGCCGGTTCCGCCACCGCCCTGTCGGCGCTGGAAGTTGCCCGCTCCAAGCACAAGATCATGTTCTTCAACGGCCCAGGCGTGCAGCGCATCACCACCGACCTGTGCGCACCGACCGCCGTTCACTACGCCTACGACACCTATTCGCTGGCCAACGTGACCGCCAAGGCCATGGCCAAGCGCGGCGGCGACAGCTGGTACTTCATCGCCGTGGACTGGGCCTTCGGCGCGTCCCTGCAAAAGGCGGCAGAAGATGTGGTCAAGGAATCCGGTGGCAAAGTGCTGGGTGGCGTCAAGCATCCGAGCAGCCCCCCGGATTTCTCGTCCTACATCTTGCAGGCGCAATCGAGCGGCGCCAAGGTGATTGGCCTGGCCAACTCGGGCGCCGATACTGTCAACTCGATCAAGGCAGCGCAGGAATTCGGCCTGATGAAGTCGGACAAGCAGAAACTGGCCGCACTGCTCCTGTTCATTAACGACATTCACGCCATCGGCTTGCAGAGCGCACAAGGCTTGATTTTGTCGGAAGCATTCTACTGGGACCTGAACCCGGAAACCCGCGCCTGGTCGCAACGCTATTTCGCCAAAGCCAAGCGCATGCCGAACATGATCCAGGCTGGCGCCTACTCGTCGACCATGCAATACCTGAATGCGATCAAGGCAACCGGCACCGACGATACCGATACCGTCATGAAGAAACTGAAGTCCACGCCGATCAACGACTTCTTCGCCAAGAATGGCAAGATCCGCGAAGACGGACGCATGGTCCATGACATGTACTTGTTCGAAGTCAAGAAGCCGTCCGAGTCCAAGACGCCTTGGGATTACTACAAGGTGCTGGGCACGGTGCCGGGCGACCAGGCATTCATGCCGCTGTCCAAGTCGACCTGCCCGCTGGTCAAGAAGTAATCATTGACCAGACCGCTACGCACCGTGCGCCGGGGATCTTCCGGCGCCGGGCACTGCGTAGTGACTTTTGAGCCAAGGAACGCGTCATGAGCAATCCACGCTGGAAGCAACGCCCGCCCGGGTCCAACTGGGGGGATTTCGGTGTTGACGACCAGCTGGGCCGCTTGAACCTGATTACGCCGGAAAAGCTCAAGCAGGGTTTGGCGGAAGTGCAGGATGGCCGTGCCTTTTGCCTCAGCCTGCCGCTGGATTATCCCGGCGGCAGCGCCCTCAATCCCAACCGCCATCCGCCGATCCTGCGCCCGACCCTGCGGCGCGGCAAGGTGAATGTGAATTGTCAGTTGGGTGAACTGGAGCCCGGCCGCCCCGACGTGCTGTCGGATGACCTGGCAATCCTGCATTTGCAGTATTCGACGCAATGGGATGGCTTGCCGCACGTCGGCTCGCTGTTCGACGTTTACGGCGACGGTATTGCCCGCCCCGTCTATTACAACGGCTATGCCGCCGGCACCGACCTGCTTGGCCCAGACGATGTGGCTGACGCTGGTCTGTCGCCCAATATCAAACTTGAAAGCACTTCCTGCGCGCGCGCACTGGGCATCGAGCACATGGCCCAGACCTGCGTGCAGGGGCGTGCCGCCCTGATCGATCTGCGCGCCCATTATGGCGATGCGCATACCCTGGTCGGCTACGACGAAATGATGCGCGTGCTGGACCGGGATGGCGTCGAGATCGAGGCCGGCGACATTGTCTGCATCCACACGGGTTTTGCCGACGTGGTGCTGGGCATGAACCGGCAACCTGATCCAGCAGTGCTCAAGCAAAGCTGTGCCGTTCTGGATGGGCGCGACGAGCGCCTGCTGCAGTGGATCACCGACAGCAACCTGGCGGCAATTGCGACCGACAACTACGCCGTCGAAGCCTATCCGGCGCGCGATGACGATCACTGCTGCGCCTCCCTGCCGCTGCATGAACATTGCCTGTTCAAGCTGGGCGTGCATCTGGGTGAGTTGTGGCACCTGACACCGCTGGCGGCCTGGTTGCGCGCGCGCGGCCGTTACCGTTTCCTGCTGACCGCGCCGCCGCTGAAGCTGCCCGGCGCTTTCGCGTCGCCGGTCACGCCGGTGGCGACCGTTTGATGCCGTCCACCGGCGACCAAGGAAGATGACATGCAAAAACAACGTGTTTTGATTACCGGCGGTGCCGCCGGCATTGGCGCGGCCGCCGCCGAGCGCTGCCGCCAGGATGGCTACGAAGTCGTCATCATCGACCGCGTCGGCGATGGCATCATCGCCGATCTGGCCGATACGGTGGCGACCGGCCGGGCCTTGGCGACAGCGCTGGAAGGCGGTCCGATCACGCGCCTGCTCAACAATGTCGGCATGGTATGCCCGGCGGATGCGGAAAACCAGACACTTGAGGAACTCGAACGGGCCTGGGCATTGAATGTGCGCTCCTCCATGCAATGTATGCAGGCACTCTTGCCTGGCATGAAAGACGCCGGTTTTGGACGCATCATCAACATGTCTTCCCGCGCGGCGCTGGGAAAGCAATTGCGCACCGCCTACGCCGCCACCAAGGCTGGCCTGATCGGCATGACGCGTGTCTGGGCGCTGGAGCTGGGGGCGTATGGCATTACGGCCAACGCGATTGGCCCGGGACCGATTGCCACAGAACTGTTCGAGCGTGCCAACCCGCCAGGCAGTCCGCGTACCCAGGCCATCATCGACTCTGTGCCGGTCAAGCGCATCGGTACGCCCGACGACGTGGCCCAGGCAGTCTCGTTTTTCCTTGACGAGCGCAGCGGTTTCATTACCGGCCAGGTGCTGTATGTCTGCGGCGGCATGACCGTCGGCGTGGCGGGCGTCTGAGATGAGTGCGCACTTCGCAAGCGGCAATGAAAAGACGGTCGCCATTGTTGGCGCCGGCAGCATTGGCGTCGCCTTCGCGCTGGTGTTTGCCCGCGCCGGCTGGCAAGTGCGCCTGCAGGATCCGGATGCGGCAAGGCTTGCTGCCGTGCCGGCGGAAGTCGCCGAGCGCGCAGCAGCCCTGAAAACTTTTGAACTGGTGGAGGAGTCGCCGCAAGTGTTGTGCGACCGCGTTGGCACCGTCACCGATCTTGCTGACGCCGTGGCCGGCGTGCCGCTGGTGCTGGAATGCGCGCCGGAGCGCCTTGATCTCAAGCGGGCACTGTTTGCCCAGCTCGACAATCTTGCTCGCCCGAACGCCATTCTGGCCAGCGTGTCGTCGGCACTGCCGGTGTCGTCCTTCGCCAGCGACCTGCCAGGACGTGCGCGCTGCCTGATCGCCCATCCCGGCAATCCACCTTACCTGATTCCGGTGGTCGAGATCGTTCCTGCCGACTTCACCGACGCCCAGGTGGCGCAGCGCGCCGAAGACCTGTTCGCCAGTCTCGGCATGGCACCGGTACGGGTTGCCCGCGAAGTCGAGGGCTTCATCTTCAACCGGCTCCAGGGCGCCGTGCTGCGCGAGGCGTATTGCCTGGTGCGCGACGGCGTCGCCTCCGTGGCCGATATCGATCGCGTCATGCGAGAAGGCCTGGCGCCGCGCTGGTCCGTCATCGGCCCGTTCGAGACGGTCGACCTGAACACGCGCGGCGGCATCGCCTCGCATGCAGAGAAGATGGGGCCGGCTTATGCCAGAATGGGCAAGGAGCGCGGCCAGGATGATCCCTGGACGCCCGAGCTGGTCGCGGAAGTCGAACGCCAGCGGCGCGCCTTGCTGCCGCTGGACCAGTGGAAGGCACGTGTTTCCTGGCGCGACATCGAATTGATGGCGCTGAAGCGCGATCGCAACAAACGCGCAGCCAAGAATTAACTGCTTCTTCGCTTCACAAAGCGGCAACAGATTCCAGGCACGACATTTTTGACAGACTGATTATTGAAAGGTGAACCATGCTTTATATCGTACACATGCAGGTCAACATTCCCGATACCTTGCCGGCCGAGCGCGCCGCCCAGCTGAAGGCCGATGAAAAGGCCCTGGCGCAGGAACTGCAAAAGAGCGGCAAGTGGCGTCACCTGTGGCGCGTGGCTGGCCAGTACGCCAACTACAGCGTGTTCGATGTCGCATCCAACGACGAGCTGCACGATTTGCTGATGAGCTTGCCGCTGTATCCGTTCATGAAAATCGAAGTCACCCCGCTGGCACAGCATCCCTCGGCCATCGCCAAGAACTGAAGCAGGTCCGCGCCATGCCCTACATGATCGAAACCTGGGACAAGCCGAATCGCCAGGACTTGCGCAAACAGACGCGCGACGAGCACCTCGCCTACCTGGAAGCGCACGCCGGCCTGTTGCTGGCCTGCGGCGCCAAGCTGAACGACGATGGCAGCGATGCCGGCGGCGGCATCTACATCGTCGATGTGGACACCCGTGCCGAAGCCGAAGCCTTCATCGCCGCCGATCCGTTTTCGCGGGCAGACCTGTTCCGCGAAGTGCGGGTCACGCGCTGGCGCAAGGCTTACCTTGCCGGCCAGTGCTGCCTGTAACGCAACGCCCTATTTTCAATTCAGAGGTAACCATGCCCCAAGCCAAGCTCGCCGACGTCAGCATCCATTACCAGCTCGACGGCGATGAAAAAAGTCCCGTGCTGGTGATGTCCAACTCGCTCGGCACCACCCTCGACATGTGGGCGCCGCAAGTCGAAGCGCTCTCGGCACGTTTCCGCCTGCTGCGCTACGACACCCGTGGCCACGGTCAGTCGCAAGTCACGCCCGGCCCGTACTCGATTCCCCAGCTGGGCGGCGACGTGCTCGGCCTGCTCAACCATCTCGGCATCGAGAAAGCCCATTACTGCGGCTTGTCGATGGGCGGCATTACCGGCATGTGGCTGGCTATTTCGCATCCGCAGCGCATCGATCGCCTGGTGCTTGCCAATACCGCCGCCTATATCGGCCCGCCGGAAAACTGGACCACGCGCGTCGCCAAGGTGCAGCAGGACGGCATCGCATCGATTGCTTCGGCCGTGGTGTCGCGCTGGCTGACGCCCGACTATGCGGAACAGCATCCCGAGCAGGTGGCCTACCTGGAAGACATGCTCAAGGCCACTCCCGCAGAAGGCTATGCCGCCAACTGCATCGCCGTGCGCGACGCCGATTACCGCGAGGCGGTCAGGAAGATTACCGCGCCGACCCTGGTGATTGCAGGCGCCGGCGACTTGCCGACGCCGCCGTCCGATGGCCGCTACCTGGCTGAATCGATTCCCGGCGCGAAGTATGTCGAATTGGCGGGCGCGCACCTGTCGAACCAGCAGGAGCCGCAGCGCTTTTCCAGCAGCGTGCTGGAATTCCTGCAAGCCTGAACCGTATTACCCCTGCCTTCCTCCCGCAACGGGCTGGAAGTTTTTATGCCCTGGCATCGTCAAGATGCCAGGGCATTTTTTATGATGGCGGCAATCTGCTGCTGTACGCTTCACTGCCATACATCTTCATCCTGGTGCTGAAATCTGGAATTACCTGTGGCACTGTCCGTCTCTGTCACAAACGTCATTTTTGTGAAATTCGCAAAAGGTACAAATTAACAACGTCGAGATAGAATCAATGGTTTTATTGCAAGGTAAATTAAGGTAATTTTGGAAATTATTAATTTATTGCCGCAGTAACTCGAGGTCGCTCAATTGGAAATACTGGCACTTCAGATTGGCAACGGGCTGGCTCGACGATGAGCCTTGCATAACATACGCGAGTCATTTACTGTCTACAACGGTCTAATTAAATTGGAACAATTACTTCAGGTTACTCGGATAATTTGCGTATCGGGAGATCGTTTCTCAGGGCCTGTCTCAATGCTTGTTGATGTTTTGTATCCTAAAAAAATTTCGCACTGAGGCGCCTCTTTCTTATGTTTCATGTCCGTGGCATGTTTGATGAATCGCCGATCGCGTGCGAGATCTTTTCTCCCGAGGGAAAAGTTATTTATGTGAATGCGGCTTTTCAAAAATTGTGGGGTGTGTCACAGGACGTCGTCGATAACTATATTCTTTCTGAATATAATATTTTGGCCGATGCGCAAGTCGCCGCTTTAGGCGTGCTGCCGTTTTTACAGCGAGCTATTGCTGGCGAATCGGTTCAAATTCCCCCGGTCATATACTTTCCTGAAAATGTCAATATTCCTGGCCGACGTCGATTGGTCAGCGCCTATGCTTATCCCGTTAAAAACCATGACGGGCAGGTAGAGGAAGTCATCATTTTGCAGGAAGATATAACCGATCAAAAACAAGCCGAAGAAGATCTTCGCCAAGCGGCCATTCGCTATGAGACATTGACTCAGGCAGTCCCCGTCGGAATATTCGAGACTGACGCGAACGGCGACTGTCTTTATGTTAATCAGCAATGGTGTGATATGGCAGGCATGACCCGGGAGCAGGCTGTCGGGACTGGCTGGAAATCGGCGTTGCATCCCGAGGATGCCGAAGGAGTGGTTGCCCTGTGGTATGAAACTGCACGAAAAGGTGAAATTTTTAAGGCTGAATTTCGACTACAACGTCAGGATGGTGTAGTTACCTGGGTATATGGGCAAGCAGTTGCAAAGAAAAACGAGCGAGGTGAAATTACGCGCTATGTAGGTACCACAACTGATATTTCCGATCGCAAGAAATATGAGGGAATACTAAGACACAAAGCCACTACTGATGACCTTACTGGCTTGCCAAACCGCGCGACCGCACTCGACCACTTGACACTTGCAATTAACCAGGCACACCGCGATCGACATAGTGCGGTACTGATGTTTGTGGATCTCGACAATTTCAAGCATATCAACGATAGCTTAGGTCATCATGTTGGCGATCGATTGCTCAGGCAGAGCGCGGGTCGTTTGCAGGCGTGTGTGAGGGAAGGCCACACAGTGGCACGATTTGGCGGCGATGAATTTCTGATTGTTATTCCCGCCATCGATAAAACAGAATATGCAGAATTGGTTGCCCAGCGAATCATCAAGGCGTTTGGGCAGCCTTTTCACCTGGATGGCCATGAGATTTTTATTTCCGCAAGCTTGGGCCTTGCCGTTTATCCCGATGATGGCTGTGACGCAGAAAGTCTTTTACGACACGCGGATGCTGCGATGTATCGGGCCAAGGATGCAGGACGCAATACGTACCGCTTCTTTCTGCAAGAGATGAACCGCAAGGCTCAGACACGCATTGAGCTTGAAACTCAGCTCAGGCATGCATTGGAGCGCAATGAGCTGTCTGTTCATTACCAACCCGTCGTCGATTCATATACAGGGGATCTTATCTCTGTTGAAGCGCTCCTGCGCTGGCAAAATTTAAAATTTGGCGAAATACCCCCGGAACGGTTTATTCCTTTGGCCGAGGAGACTGGACTGATTGTTCCAATTGGAAACTGGGTGCTGAATACAGCGTGTCAGGATATCCAAAATTGGATGGAACAAACAGGGAAGAAAATAAAATTGGCTGTCAATTTATCACCGCGTCAATTTGTTGGTGAGGATTTCATCAATTCGGTGAGAGGGGCAATCGACAAATCGAAACTTCCGGCTGCCTGCCTGGATCTCGAATTAACCGAGCGTATGTTTATTTCCGGAGAGTCCAGTAAAGACTTGCAAACTTTACGAGATCTCGGTATCCAGTTTTCGATTGACGATTTTGGCACCGGCTACTCCTCCCTCAGTTATCTTGCAAAGTTGCCCGTCAGTTATATCAAAGTCGATCGAAGTTTTCTTCAGAATGTTGCGGACCAGCCAGGCAGCGGCATTCTTGCAAGGGGTATTATTGCGTTAAGCCATAGCCTGGGGTTTCAGGTAATCGCTGAAGGTGTAGAGACTGATGAACAACTGCAGTTTCTTCAAGAGCATGGCTGTAACTATGTTCAAGGATTTTATATTAGTGCGGCACTACCGATAGACCAGTTAAGCAGCTGGGCAACGATGCATTAAGTTGCATTTTTCGGCAGCCTGGCCCAATATTTTTTAAGGCAATGCCAATGGCGTTGGTTGCTGTTGCCTGTTGTTAGCCCCGGCCTGCGGCTGATCCCGTGCTGGCCCCGAAGGGGGCGAGCCGCTGCCGAACAGGCGGTTCCACAGGTTGCTGATCGGGTCGCGTTCTTCCATGCCAACTGTGCGCACCGCACCCTGCTCGGCAAATTCCTGATATGCGAGATCGCCATTGACCTGCACCAGGCCGCCCGGCAGGGGACGCTGGCCGTCCGGCTTGCCGCGCACCGCCACGCGCATGTAATCGATCCAGATCGGCAGCGCCAGGGTGCTGCCGAACTCGCGGCCGCCGAGCGACTTCGGCGTGTCGTACCCCATCCAGGCCACGGCCACGACATCGCCGGCATAACCGGCGAACCAGCCATCCATGGAGTCGTCGGTGGTGCCGGTCTTGCCGGCCAGGTCGGCGCGGCCCAGTTTTTGTCCGGCGGCTGCGGCCGTGCCGGAATGGGCGACGTCGCGCAACATGCTGTCCATGAGCCAGGCGTTGCGCACATCGAGCACCCGCTCGCTGTCGCTGCCGGCCGGCGGCTTTTGCGCCAGCACATTACCGCGCGCATCGGTCACCTTGGCGATCAGGTAAGGCTCGCGCTGATAGCCGCCATTGGCAAACACGGCGTAGGCGGACGCCATCTGCAGCGGCGTGACCGAGCCGGTGCCCAGTGCAAGGGTCAGGTTGTCAGGATGCTTGTCCGGCGCAAAGCCGAAACGCCCCAGATACGACTGCGCATATTGCGGCGAGATTTGCTGCAGGATGCGGATCGATACCAGGTTTTTGGAGCGCTTCAAGCCATAGCGCATCGTCACCGGCCCGTCGTAGCTGCCATTGTCGTTTTGCGGATTCCACGACTTGCCGCCATTGTCGGCGTCGGCGCTTGCCAGCGGCGCATCGTTGATCATGGTACCCGGCGACAACCCCTTTTCCAGTGCTGCAGAATAGACAAAGGGCTTGATGGTCGAGCCCGGCTGGCGCCACGCCTGGCTGACATGGTCGAACTGGCTGAGGCCGAAATCAAAGCCGCCGACCAGCGCCCGGTAGGAGCCGTCGTGGGCGTTCAGGGCGACGAATGCCGCCGCCACTTCCGGTAATTGCGCAATCGCCCATTTTTGTTTTGCGTCGCGCACCACGCGGACCACCGCGCCGGCACGGATGGCGTTTTGCGCCTTGGCTGCCAGTTTTGCCGCGGCAAAGCGCAAGCCGTCGCCGGCAATTGCGATCTCTTCGCCCGACAGCAGTTGCGCGCGCACGCCCTTGCTCGATGCCGCCAGTACCACGGCCGACTCCAGTTCGACGCTATTTGGATATTTCAACAGCGTTTCAGCGATGGCTTCGTCGCGCTCCTCTTCGTCGGCGGGCAGCTTGATGAAGGCTTCCGGGCCGCGGTAGCCGTGGCGGCGATCGTAATCCAGCACGCCGCGCCGCAGGGCGGCGTACGCCGCATCCTGGTCGGCTTTCAGCAGGGTCGTGGTGACATTGAAGCCGCGCGTATACGTCTCCTCCTTGAATTGCGCGTACATGAACTTGCGCACCTGTTCGGCGGCGTATTCGGCATGCGTGCCATAGCGCTGGGCGCTGCCGCGGATGACCAGTTTTTCCTCGACGGCATGGCTGTGCTCGGCTGCGCTGATGAAGTTGAGCTCGCGCATGCGCTTCAGGATATATAACTGGCGCTGCCGCGCGCGCTTGGGATTGACCACCGGGTTCATGGTCGATGGCGCCTTCGGCAAGCCGGCCAGCATGGCGGCCTCGGCGGCGCTGATGTCGCGGATCGGCTTGCCGAAATAGGTATTGGCGGCGGCGGCAAAACCGTAGGCGCGCTCGCCCAGGTAAATCTGGTTCATGTACAGCTCGAGGATCTGGTCCTTGGACAATTCGCGTTCGATCTTGTAGGACAGCAGGACTTCATTGATCTTGCGCGCATAGGACTTTTCGCGCGTCAGGAAAAAATTGCGCGCCACTTGCATGGTGATGGTCGATGCGCCCTGGCCATTGCCGCCGCTGACCACATTGGACAGCGCAGCGCGCAGCACGCCCTTGTAATCGACGCCGTCATGGCGGTAGAAATTTTCATCCTCGATGGCCAGCAGCGCCCGCGTCATCAGCGGCGGCATTTGCTTGATCGGCACAAATTCGCGCCGTTCCTCGCCGAATTCGCCGATCAGCACATTGTCCGCGGTATACACCCGCAGCGGAATCTTGGGGCGGTAATCGGTGAGCGCATCCAGCTTCGGTAGGGACGGCACCACCAGTACCAGCGCATACGCTGCCAGCAAGCCGGCCAGCACGGTCACCACCAGCAGCGAGGCGAGCATGAAGCCGCCCAGGCGCCAGCGCCATGTGCGTGCGCCGGACGGGGACTTTTTCGATCCTCTCGGCGATTGCGGTGAGGACGAAGGCTTGGAAGATTTGGATGATTTCATAGGGGTTCAACTCTAGCAGGCAAGGTGACCTGCAGGAATGTTGATTACTTTTTGTAACGAAGAGATCCGTGCCATTGTGGCTTGTTTGCACGAAATGCACGATAACGATGACGTTAGGCAACAAGATCATATAAAAGTTGCTTAATATTCATACAATATTTCCATTGTGGCGTAGAAGGATACGGTACTGCGATGGCGTGTTCTATGATTAAATGCCGACTTTGCGCTGATGCGTATCCCCACGCCTGACGGGCCGTTGCCTGTATCTTTTGTCTTTCATGCCACCTTCCTCCCCATTGCCGGATAACGCGCCTGCCGGCGCTGCTGATTCCCCGCCCGTCATTCACTGGACTGAAGCCGGTGAAGCGCGCTCTGCGCGCTGGCGCGCCGAAGGCAGCACAGCGCCGCCCAAGCGCGTCGTGGTCGGCGACGATACCCTGGGCGCCGATGCAGCCTACCGGCTGGCTTGCGAAGGCACGGCCATCCTGTGGCGGGGCGACTTCCAGAATGCGCGGCAATTGCTGCAGGCGCTGGCGCGCCGCGCTGATGGCAAGGGGCGCCGCAAGTCCGGCAAGCCAGGCAAGGATGCCGCCACAGTTAGCGGACCTGCCGACGCGTTCCACTTGCATCGCCAGGCGCAAGCCCAGCGTGCCCGCGTACTCGGTTCCCTGCTGCTGCCTTTCGAAGCCGATTATGGCATTCCCCTGCGGCGCGCACCGGATGTCCGGCAAGCCTGCCACGAGGCCTATGGCGAGAATGCCGTTGCTTTCGTGGCATCGCTGCGTGAATTGCAGGGCATCATCGGCGCGCACGAATGGCGCAAAAAAGGCGTCGAGATCCCGGCACTGGGCGCGCGCATCCATCCGCATTACGGCGTGTTTTCGCCAGTGCGCGGCGAATACCTGGACCTCGTGGCGCAAGCACTGCAAACCACCAGTCCCCCGCCGCTGGCGTTCGATATCGGCACCGGAACCGGCGTGCTGGCGGCATTGCTGGCGCAGCGCGGCATCGAGCGTGTCGTGGCCACCGATTGCGCGCCACGTGCGCTTGCCTGCGCGCGTGCCAATCTCGCCCTGCTGAACTTGTCCGACCGCGTGCAGGTCGCCGAAGCCGACCTCTTTCCCGAGGGGCGCGCGCCGCTGGTGGTATGTAACCCGCCTTGGGTGCCAGCCCGTCCCAGCTCCGCCATTGAACAAGCCGTATACGACCCGGACAGCCGCATGCTGCGCGGCTTTCTGGATGGCGTGGCGGCGCACCTGACGCCTGGCGGCGAAGCCTGGCTGATCCTGTCCGATCTCGCCGAGCACCTGGGCCTGCGCTCGCGCGAACAATTGCTGGCGATGATCGAGGCCGCCGGGCTGTCGGTGTCTGGCCGGCTGGACGCGCGGCCGCACCACGCCAAGGCAAGCGACCCGAACGATCCTCTGCACGCGGCGCGCGCCGCTGAAGTTACGTCCCTGTGGCGCCTGCAAGCCACACCAGCGGCGCCGTGAGCGCCGCCTTCACTGATCAATTCAGGTTCGCGGCCCTGCGCTGCCAAAGGTGCGTTGCCACCAGCCGCGCAAGCCGGCAGGCGCATGGCGCCGTTCAGTTGCTGTCGGTGGGGCGGATTGCGCCGGCCTGGCGGCCGGGGATGGCGTTTGCTGCGGTTCCAGTGTCGGTTCCGGGCGTGTCTGGCGGTCGTATTCCAGAAACAGGACCTTACTTTCCAGAATCTTGATCAGGTTGTCCTTGTCGGACAGGCGGGCCCGCAATTCCGTGGTGACCTGATCTTTTACCCGCCGCAGTTCCGCTTCCAGCACGATGATGCGCTCCAGGGAACGGATCCGTTCTTCGAGCAAGACAATCCTGGTTTTGTCGGTACTATTCTTGCGCACCGGTTCCTTGGGCGCTGCCTGCGGACTGTGCAAGCGGCCATAGGTCCGCAACAGCTCTGCCGTATCGATGCGCACGTCGCCATCTTGCAGGATAGTCGGGGACAGATGGCCATTTTCAATATCGCGTGCCAGGGTGGTGCGCGCCTTGCGCACCAGTTTTGCCGCGTCAGAAATACTCACGAGCGCCATGTTTTGCATTTTGAATTGCTAAAGTATTAATTGACCAGGCAAAGTCGAAAAAATTCTTTCACGGGCAGGGAAATGTCAGTGGGAAGAGCGTTTGGACAAGTAACACGCCAAGGCAGCAACACGAGGCTTGTGATTTCCACAAAATATGTGGTGCTAGCAACACTTATTTTGTATCAGGCCGATAAACCGCCTTATTCCACGCATCACAAGCGCAGTGATAGTGATAATCTGCAACTTTTCCCGGTGAAATTTACAAAGATTAACAATCGCAGGGAGCGCGCCGGGGTGCGTGGCAAGTTTTACCTTTTGAGGCGGCATGGATAATTACACCATCTTTACCAAAACAGCCAAGGGCTTGGGGGAAACGCTCGGCAAGACCAAGAACCTGTCACGTGAGCAGCGCAAGATTCTCAAGGAAATCGACGGCAAGGCCAGCCTGGGCGATGTGATCGCGCAGATCGGCACCGACGAGCCGAAACTGCAAGCCGCAATCGCCAAGCTGCTGGCAGACGATTACATTCGCGAATTCGGCTCTTCTGCGCCGCCAGAAGCCCGCGCGGCTGGCGACACCGTGTTCGGCCTGACCATGCCCGCCAAAATCGAGGCCGCCAATAGCCAGTTGACCATCGGCGATTTTTTCCGTGCCATGGAGCAGCCGCAATCGCAGGGCGCCAGCCTCGACTTCCGTAACTTGCCGCAGGTTGATGATGCCGCCGCAAGGCTCTCCCTGGAGAATGCGGTGGCGCAAGTCGAGCAAACGCGCCGTGCCATCGAGGAAGAAGCACAGCGCATTACCCGGCAGGTACAGCAGCAGGCCGCAGATGCGGCGCGCCTGCAGGCCGAGCAGCAATCGCGTCGCGCTGCAGAGGAAGCGGCCCGTCGCGCAGCGGAAGAACAGGCGCGCAAGGAAGTCGAGGCAAAGGCAGCGCGCGAAGCGGAACTGGCCCGGCAACAGGCTGTCGAGCAGGCACGATTGAAAGCTGAGGAGCAGGCGCGTCGGGAAGTCCGGGAAGCCGGAGAGGCCCAGGCGCGTGCCAAAAAAGCGGCAGACGACCAGGCTCGCCGCGAGGCTGAGGCGCTTGCGATGCGCGAAGCGCAGGCCAAGGCCGAAGCCGAACGCCAGGCCCGCGAGCGCGCCGAAGCAGAGGCGCGCATGGCAGCTGAAGAACGCGCGAGGAAAGAAGAACAAGAGCGGCAGGCCCAGGAGCAGGCGCGCATCGAGGCGGAGCAGGCCCAGCAGGAGGCGCGTCGCGCCGCGGAAGAAGCGGCCCGGCGCGAAGCCGAAGAGCGTGCGCGCCAGGACGCCGCGGAGCGCGAACGTCAGGCAGCCGAAGATACGGCGCGCCGTGCGGTGGAAGAGCAGGCGCGCAAAGAAGCTCAAGAAGCTGCGCGGATAGCGGCCGAGGCGCGGGCTCTCGAGGAGGCGCAAGCCGCGCAGGAGCGTGCCCGCAAAGAAGCTGAAGAGCAGATGCAGCGCGAAGCCGAGGATCTCGTCCGCCGCCAGGCCGAAGAAGCTGCACGCCGCCTGGCCGACGAACAGGCGAAGAAGGAAGCGCAGGAGCAGGCGCGCATGAAGGCGCGCGAGGCAGCCCGCCGTGTCGCCGAAGAGCTTGCCAGGCGCGAGGCCGAAGCACAGGCAAAGGCCGAGGCGGAACGCCAGGCACGCGAGCATGCCGAAGAAGAGGTACGCCTGGCAGCCGAAGAACGTACGCGCCGCGAAGCGGAAGATCAGGCCCGCAAGCTCGCTGAGGAAGAAGCGCGGCGCGCAGCCGAAGAGCAGATGCGTTTGCAGGCGCAAGAACAGGCGCGGCTGGCGGCGGAAGAGCAGGCAAGGCGTGACGCCGAGGCGCTGGCGAAAAAGGCCGAACAGGAGCGTGCGCGCCAAGAAGCCGAGGAAGCAGCGCGCCTCAAGGCAGAAGAAAAGGCGCGGCAAAAGGCAGAAGAAAAAGCCCGCAAGGACGCAGAAGCGCAGGCAAAGCAGGAAGCCCGCGAGCAGGCGCGGCGAGAAGCGGAAGAAAAAGCCAGGCAAGAAGCAGCCCAGAAAGCGCAACTGGCGGCTGAAGCCAAGGCAATAAAGGAAGCAGAACAACAAGCCCGGCACGCAGCCAAGGAACAAGCGCGGCAGGCGGGGGCGGAAGCCGCACGCCTGAAAGCCGAGGAGGCGGCACGCGTCAAGGCGGAGAAGGCTGCCGAAAAGCAGGCGCAACGCGAGGCCCGGGATGCAGAAAAGGCTGCCGCTTCGTCGGGCAATGGTGCCAGCCTGGTCATGTTGCCGGCAAATATCGGCAAGCTGGCGCGACTTGGTGCCCTCGCGCTGGTGGTCGTGGCCGCGGTGGGCGTGGGGCTGTTGCACGTGGTGCCATTCAATGGCCGGCTGGCGCAGCTTGAGCAAGCCGCCACCGCCCAGTTCGGGCAACCCGTCAAAGTCGGCAGTCTCAAGCTGGCTTTGCTGCCAACGCCGCAGTGGCGGTTGCAACAGGTGGCTATCGGCAATGAAGGGCAGATCACCGTGCGCGAGGTCGATGTTCGCGTCGCACTGGGCAGCGTGTTTTCCGATGCCATGCAATTCAAGTCAGTTACGCTGGTATCTCCCGTCGTCAATGACGAAGGCATGGGCTGGCTGCTGTTCGGACAAGCGCAAAACCCGGCGTGGCAATCGGCATCGATAAATGCAACCGATCTGCAGTTACGCTCCCGGCATGTCCGGCTGCCGACGTTTACGGCCTCTGCCGAACTGGGCGAGGATGGCAGTTGGCGCAAGCTCGTGCTGGATGCAGCCGGCAGCTCGACGCGCCTGGATTTGCAGCGCGCCGACGCCACGGTGCGCTTTGAGCTGACAGCAAGCGGCCTGGTCCTGCCGTTTGGCGGCACGCAGGCCTTCGATACATTCAATGCCAGCGGCAAGGTGATGCCGGATGCGCTCGAGGTCAGCAAGTTTACGGCTGTCCTGTACGACGGCACCGTCAGCGGCAACGGCATGCTGGGCTGGCGCGATGGCTGGAGCCTCAAGGGCGAGGCGCAGGCCAGGCAAATCGCCTTGTCAAGGCTGATGCCGGCATTGCTGCAAAGCGGCGCCATGGATGGCAGTTTCAGGTATACGATGCAGGCAGACGCGGCTGGCAAGCTGTTCGCTTCGCCGCAAGCCAGGGGCAGCTTCAGTATCGGCAATGGCATGCTGGTTGGCGTGGATTTGGCCAGCCAGGTGATGGGCCAGGCCGGCAGCGGCAGGTCAGCGTTCAATGAAATGAGCGGCGAATTTGCGCTGGTCGGTGGCAAGGTTCAGGTGTCGCGCATGCGCATGTCGGCAGGTTTGCTGTCGGCGACGGGCGATGCCACCGCCGATGCCAATGACAAGCTGGATGGACGTTTTGCGGTTGACTTGCGCACCGCATCGAGGCAGGCCCACGCCAACCTGAATCTGTCCGGCACCCTGGCATCACCGCGCTTCAGCCGCTAAGCGGCGGCGCGCGCCAGGGCAGGTGCCTCAGGGCGCCATGCCGAACAGCTTGCGCACGTGACCGAAAAAATTAATCTCCGGCGTTGAGGTCCCCGCCATTCCACCCACATATTCACGCAGCAGCTCGCGGTGGGCGGGATTCAGGCCGATGAACTGTACGCCGAAAGAATCGCCCAGCACATGGCGGATGCGCCCGCGCGCAGTGAAATGGCGGGCGACCGGAGCCGGCAGGTAAATGATGACCGAGGCCGGCAAGTCGACATGGCAGCCGGCGAAATGGTGCTTGACGCTGATGCGGATACCGCCCTCGCTGATATCGACCGCATTGGTGACTTCAATAAAGTCATTGCCGTTGATGTCGACGCGCACCGGCGCCCGACGGTCCGGCGCGACGCGGACGTACTCGCGCCGGTTTGCCCCCTGCATATTGGTCTTGTCAGGCATGGGTTGTCTCCCCCTTTTGATGCCAGTGTACGAACAGAAATTTCCTTTGTCTATTTGCAGTGACGCAAACTGCTGCCTGCGACACAGTCTTTAACAAACTGTGGTGCCACCGCCCTTATGCCGGAAGGTCCGCCAGCAGAAAAAGCGCGGACATCGTTGAACAAAGCAGTTTTGATAATGTCCTATGGGCTATAAGTCATGAACTCGCAAAGAACGATGGAACCTACACGGGAAGAATTGCTGGCCCACCTGGCCAAGGATGTATTCAACAAGCGGCAACGCCTGCTGCAAGCTGGCCAAGCCAGTGTGCACATGCCCGGCAGCGAGGCCGCGCAGGCGCTGGAAGCCGAATACCGTAGCGCCGAACTCGAATACGCCCAGGCCAGGGCCGCGTTCGCGCGCGCCATGAAGCTCGACAAACCTGCCGTCGGTTAGCCAAGGAGACGATCGTGCCTGCATGCCCAGCCTGTATTGCCCTGGAAGGCGCACCCGTCGCCACGGCGCCGCATGCCAACCTGCTGCTGTACTCCGAGGCGGGCATCAACTTCTGGGAAAAGGCGACCGGCGTGGCTGAGTACTACGTTTGCCATGCCTGCGGTCTGGCGTGGGAACGCGACCTCGCGCGCAGCGAGCCCGACGCTGTCTGGAAGCATGCCTCCCGGCCGCTCGAAGGCGCAAAAGTCCTCAGCGGCTAGACAGTCGTACCACCGGCATATCGCTGGGTAACTTCGCCTTGAAATTCTTGTGTACCTTGAAATGGTAGATACTGCCCTCGATGGTAATGGGGGCATAAGTCGCCTTGGCTGGCAGGCAATCCGGACAAAACGGCAGGTTGATGGCGTATGTCATTTTCCGGTAATTGCGCAACCGCTTTCTGTATTGCGGCAGGAATAGCAGCGCCACGCCGGCGGTCAGCACCGAAAACATCACAAACGCCATGTAGGCGGCGTCGTCGAGCCGGTCGCCAAGATGCGAATCGTAATGAAAGACGAATTCTTCCATGTGGTCCGTGTCCTTGCCACACAAGACGCAGCATTCCGGAAAGTCCTGGTCGACGGCCAGTTCGGCGGCGGTGTATTGAAAGTTCTCCGGCGGCGCGGTGCGGGTATTCTTGCGGCATGCCGGGCAGGTGCCATCTTCCAGGGGATGGATGGGGGCATAGCAAAACGGACATTCGGTCAGATTCATGCGCATCCCTGTCATTGTCATCGCAGGTCAAGCTTGCTGCGTTTCTTATGCTAGTGTTTTGCGCACAAGGACACAATTAATTTTTTGACTGTTGTAAAAAACAAGCCCAGCATGGAAGCGGGGCTTGTTGATTTGTCAGCGAATCAGGCGCTGGCTTATTTGGTGACCTGGATATTGTCGAGCAGGACGCGGCCAGTCGGCTTCTGGTTGAACTTGAAGACGATACCCTTGATCTGGCTAAGCGCAAGCGTCGGCTTGCCCGCCACAAAATCAGCCAGCGGGATGCGCACCGTGCGCAGCATGGAATGGCTGAAATCGCTGCCGAGATTGTCTTCGCCGGCGACCTGGTAGGCACGGTCTGGATACGGCAGACGCGCATAGTTCGACACCGCCAGCGTATTGCTGGTGTAGGTGGTGCCGAGATAATTGACCAGCAAGTGCACGGTGAAATCCTGATCCACACCCTTCGGATTCTTGTCCTGGGTGAATTCGTACATCTGGCCGGCATCGAACGAAAGTACCGGGTTACTGCTTACCAGCGAGCCGACTGTGGTGGTGGTGGCAAAATTCAGGCGGTATTCGGCCGTACTATTTTGCCAGGCGAGCCGCAGCGCATTGGTGGCCAGGTAGCTGTGCGGATAATCCTGGTACGCCATCGGGATGCCGAAGAACCAGACTTCGTTCGGGAACAGGTACATTTCCTGCATCTCGAACAGGTTGCTGCCGGCATTGGTCACGCCGCTGCGTGAACCGGTCGAGGCTGATGTATCTTCCTGGTAGTGATTCAACAACACCCTGCCCTTGCTCTGGTAGCGCGGCACGATCGTCACGCCCGCAGGCAGGCTGGCGTCCGGCGTCCGGTTGGTCAGCACATTGGTGGTGTCGACCGTGCGCAGCACGTTTTCCAGGTAGGCGGTCAGGTACACCTTCAACGCCTGCTGGCTTTGGTCGGGACGAATCAGGCCGGCCAGTGGACGCACATGGAAATAGCCGTCGGCGCAGGCTTCGGATGTATAGCCAGCCACGCAAGGTGCCGCCCACACGCTATTGAAATGCTTGTGGTTGGCGCCATTGACCATGTAGGCGGCCTTGATATGGGTCGGCGTCGCCAGCGTTGCGCGCTGCGCACGCTCATACTGGTTCTGCCCGTAGAAAAACCCGACGTCTTCATCACGGCTGCCCTGCAGCGTTGCGTAAGCAGCATCATCCAGCACGATCGGGGTCGACTGCGACGGATCATCCGGGTTCGCCGCATTCGCAAAGTAGGGCTTTTGCGTCTTCGGATCGATTTCCATCAGGATGTACTTGTCGGTCGGCGCGATCGAGAACAGCGCTGCGATGTTGAACTTGTAGTAATCCGGGGAAGTCGTGAGACTCGAGGAATGCGTGGTATTCAGCACCTTGGCCACCGCAATCGCTTCACCGCCGCGCGAATGTCCGACCAGGGCGATCTTGGTCATGTCGACCTTGTTGTAATACTGGTTGCCGAAGGTCGTGCTCCACTTGCGCCACAGTTGCATGTGGCGCAGCAGGACAATGGCACGCGCATCCATTTCGCCGACCGCGCCGTTCAGGAAATCCTCGTCGATCGCGACAGCGATATAGCCCTGGCTGGCCAGGTGTTGCTGCAGGTAGGCGTAGCCCTGGAAGCTGGCTTCTTCGGGCGCGTGGTTGCCGTGCAGGATAAAGACGATCGGGAATTTTCCGGTGGCGGAAGGGCGAAAGACGGTTGCGCGCAGCGGCGCCTTGTCCATCGTGATGCCCAGCACGTCGGTGACATGGGATGCCGGCGAATCGAAGTAGCTGCGGATGTCGGTGGTGGTGTTGGCGCCGCCAGTCCAGCTGCCGTAGGATTCCTGGATGACGCTATAGGTGCCGGGGTCGCCGTAGCCGGCATGGGCCATCGGCGAAGCGCCCAGCAGCGCCAGCAGCAGGCTTGCGGTGCGCGCGGCGTTCGTGATGAGATTTTTGAACAAAGCCATTTTATTTTTCCCCTTATTCGGCAGGCGCCTTGAAAATCAGCGCGCTCTGGCGTGTAGCTTTTGCGTCGGCGGCGTAGCGGAACGGCTTGCCATGCATTTGCTTCAAGACCAGCGGGTCATATACCTTGAAGTAAATGCCATCGCGGGTCGCGCCGTATTCGCGGATCGGCATATCGCCGATGAAAAGCTGCACCGGTTGCGCATAGTTGGTCGGTATCACGCCTTTTACTTTGACGAGGTACACCTTATCGAAGGCGCGCTCGGCGCCAGCGGCATCCCTTGCTGCCATCGCAGCCGGCAGCTGCTTTTTTTCAACCGAATAGGAATCGAGGCGGACATTCGCCGCAAATAACCCTGGAGCTGCCAGGCATCCCAGCACAAGCATCGGCATTGTCAATTTCATGTTTTTCTCCGACAGTTTTTAAAAAGCGCACGAGGCAACGCTGTTTATGCGGCGCTGCAGCATGCTGGTGTCAAAAAAAAGCCTGCATAGGGAGCAGGCCAGTCCATATCGGATAGATACGGCAGAGACGGGCAAATTATGATGCGTTGCAACTTGCAAAACAATTAACTTTATGTGATATCAGTTATACAACATTTGAATAACAAAAAAGCCCGCAGATTCCTGTCTGCGGGCTCATTCGAAAAGCGTGCGGATATCAGCGGCGTGACGACAGCACAATGCCACCGACGATCAACATGAAGGCCGCGCCATGATAGAGCTGTGGCAGCTCGCCCAGAAAGGCCGATGACATCAGCGCGGTAAACAGTGGAATCAGGTTGGAAAAGAACGAGGCAATGTTCGGCCCGACGCGCGCTACGCCGGCGCCCCACAAACCCAGGGCGATGATGGCCGGGGCGGTTGATACATACAGCAGGGCCAGCGCCAGCGGCCAGCCCCAGTCGAATTGCGGCTGTCCCAGCGTCCATTCGCCCGTCGCAAAGACGGCGGACCAGGCGACGCCGAAAATGACCTGCGCCAGTAAATAGCCGCTCCAGTTCTTGCGGATTGCCGCCGGCTCGGTGGGGCGGGCCAGGAGCCAGCTGTAGACGGACCAGATGATGGTGGCGACGATCATGATGACGTCGCCTGGCACCAGCCGCAGCGTCAGCAGGGCGTGCCAGTCGCCGCGGCACAGGACCACCACCACGCCGGTAACTGACAACAAGGCACCGAGGATCTGCATGGGTAAAAAGCGCACGCCGAAAAACACGCGGCCGATTGCCATCATAAAGATCGGCATGCTTGCGCCTACCAGCGTGACGTTGATGGGCGAAGAAGTGCGCAGTGCCAGATAAAGCAGAGCGTTATAGGAGCCGACACCCAACAGGCCGAGCACGACAAAGCGCTTCCAGTGCGGCCACAGGCCGCTGTCGCGACGCAGTACGTTGCGTCCCAAAGGCAGCAGTATCAGCAATGCGACCGACCAGCGGATCAGGTTGACGGTAAATGGCGATGCCAAATGGCTCATCATGCGTCCGGCGATGGCATTGCCAGCCCACAGGAATGGCGGAGTGGCCAGCATCAGGGCGGTGGTGAGGTTCAGCGGATGGCTCATGAGGCGGGGAAAATCAGCTGGCAGGGGCAAACGAGGCGGCCCGATTCTCGCAGGGCGCGCAGGCGGCAAAGACTAAGAGGATACCCGATTTCCGCGACAGGCGAATGACACGCCTGCCGCGGCTGTGATGCGCAAATGGTCAGACCGGCATGCCTTCCGGCGCTAGCGGCGTGGCTGCGGCCACGTTGCGGTATTGTTGCAGCCAGAGTGCGAATGCCTGGACAGGCATAGGCCGGGCAAAATAATATCCCTGGAATTCATCGCATCCCGCTGCCCGCAGCACCGTCACATCGATTTCATGTTCTACGCCTTCGGCGACTACCTCCAGGCCGAGCGTGTGGCCCAGGCCGATGATTGCCTTGGTCACTGCCAGATGATGTGGTTCAACATGAATATTCTGGATGAAGGAGCGGTCGACTTTCAGCTTGTCGATGGGGAATCGGTACAGGTAATTCAGGCTTGAATAGCCGGTGCCAAAATCATCGACAGACAGCGTGAACCCCAGCGCCTTGATTTTTTCCAGCACCGCGATGGTCTTGGTAACGTCGTCCATCAGGATGGACTCGGTCAGCTCCAGTTCAAAATCGCGTGCCTGCACAGGGAACTCCGCCAGGGCATTGCTGAGTACGCCGGCCAGGTCGCCGTTCTTGATCTGCATCCCGGACAGGTTGATGGAGACAGGAATGTTGCCCAAGCCGTTTTCCCGCCAGGCCAGGTGCTGGCGAAACGCTTCCCGGATGATCCAGTCGCCGATCGGGATGATCAGCCCAGACTCTTCCGCAATCGAAATAAAGCTGTCCGGTGCGACCATGCCATCGGCGGGATGCTGCCAGCGCACCAGGGCCTCTACCCCGGCCAGCGCGCCGGTGCGGGCGCAGACGCGTGGCTGGTAATACAGCAGCAGCTCGTTGCGTTCGGTCGCATGGCGCAAGTCATTCTCCAGGCGCAATCGACGTACGACCCGCTCGTTGAGCTGCGGGGTGAAGAATTGCACATTGTTCCTGCCCTGTTCCTTGGCCTGGTACATTGCCGCATCCGAATGACGCATAAGGCTGCCGATGTCCTTGCCATCATCCGGAAACACCGCGACGCCGACGCTGCAGGAAATGAACAGCTCAGCGCCATCGATGTCATGCTGGCGCAGGATCAGCGGCAGCATGCGCCGCTCGACCACCGTGCCGATCTCGTCCACGCTGGCGATGCCGTTAAGGATGACAACGAATTCGTCGCCGCCCAAACGGGAAACGGTATCGCCTTCACGCACCGCCTGCGACAGCCGTTCCGCCACCGAGCACAATAGCCGATCGCCGACATGATGGCCCAGGGAGTCATTGATATTTTTGAAGCGGTCCAGGTCGATAAACAGCACAGCCACCATCTTGTCTGTGCGGCTGGCTTGCTGGATCGATAATTGCAACCGCTCCGCGCACAGGATGCGGTTGGGCAAGCCGGTCAATGCATCATGATGTGCCAGGTAATGGATGCGCTGCTCGTTTTCCTTGCGCTCGGTGATATCGAAGGAAATCGCGATGAAGTGTGTGATGTTGCCATGATTGTTTCTGACCGCATTTAATACCAGCCATGCCGGATAGGCAGTGCCTTCCTTGCGATTGATCCAGATTTCCCCTTGCCAGAAGCCTTTGCCGGCGGCGGTCTGATGAATCGTGTTCACAAATTCGCTGCCGTGCCTGTCGGCGAGCAGGGGCATGGGGGATGTGCCGATCAGTTCCTCCAGGCTGAAACCCGTATTGCGGCAAAATGCCCGGTTGACGATGGCGATCTTGCTATCCGCATCAATGATTACAATACTCTCGGATGACGCTTCAAACACCTTGGCCCAAAGCTCCAGGCGCTTTTCCATTTGCTTCATGTTGTTGGTCGGGGTGAAGGTCGTCAGCACCGCATCCTGGCCTTGGTAATCCAGGCGCCGCGCCGACACCAGCGCCCAGGATGGCTTATCGCCGCCGCGCCAGCGCACCTCAAATTCACTCACCGAGCCAAGGTCGCTCAGTCCTTGGAAAAAGCGCGCGCGCGAGGATTGGTCCATGCCGGCGTGCCAGGGATTTTCAACCTGGTCGGATAGCCAGGCGCGGGCGGCGTCATTGGCATGCAGCACTTCGTGGTTCGGAATTGCCGTGACCATCAGCGGAATGGGAATTGCCTCTACCAATTCCCGTTGCGCTTGCGCCGCGCGGGTTTGCGCTACCAGCTCTTGCTGGACCACGCGGTGATGGTCCAGTTGCTCGAGCATGTTATTGAAACTGGCGACGAGCCGGCCGATTTCATCGTCGCTGTCCCAGTTGGCCCGCAATGAATAGTCGCCGGAATGCCGCACACGGTCTGTCAGGCGTTCGAGCCGCACGATCGGCAAGGCAATTTGCCTGGCGACGAAAAAAACGATACTCAGGATCACCAGCAGCAGTACGCCAGCCACGCCCAGATGAGTCCACATGCGTGAGAACGCATGGTCGATCCGTGCATGCAGCAGCCGCTCGATTTCGGCGGCGGCGTCGAGCCAAGCGGCGTCCAGCGCCTGCAAGGCCGCATGCCGTATCTGTGGATAGTTGCCGACCGTTGCCGGCTGCGCGTTGATGCCAGCCAGTTCCTGACTGGCATTGCGGAACTCCCGTGTCGCCGCGAGCAAGGTGTCCTGCGAGCGCGTCAGATTCGCTTTCAGCAATGGTGTGCTGGCTGAAAAAGCCTCGGCATAGTCACTGCGTATGCTTCGTACGATCGCATCCAGCCTGCCGGCCAGGATCAGAAAACGCGGCTGGTTGATTTGCCGGTCCCGCGTGGAGGCGCCTGCCATCTGGCTGGTCAGGGTGGCTGTCTGGTGCAGCACCTCCAGCAGTTCCGGGAAACGCAGCACGATCAGCGACATCGTGTAGTAGCTGTCCAGATCCGGGTCGAGAATCAGGTTCGACTGGTTGCCCACACGTGTCAGCAATTCGCGGCCGGTGGCAAATGCCGCGGCTGACTGGGGCGAAATCCCGGCTTGGCCTGCCAGGCCTGCGGCTGCAGCCCGCTTCAGGTTGTCGGCCAGTTCTACGCTCAGGGTTGCACTGTCCATCGCGGCACCATGGCGTTTTTCGGCTTGCGTAATTGCATCGGCAAGGCGGTCGTAACTTCGCCGTGGCCGGGTGTCGTCTGCAAGGCTTGATGCCGGATCGACGATGGTCATCAGCGTATCGCGTATCGCAGCGATATAGTAGTTGCCGACAATTTCCTTGCGGGCAAAGTCAATGGCGATGAATTTTTCATTGATCAGGATGGCTGAGACGAAAATGACCGCCGTCAGGTCCAGGAAGTAGATCAATGCGAGTTTGCGTCCGACTGTAAGACTTCGTATCAGCCGGAAAAATTTATTTTTCATGGGAATGGATGCAGGCCGTGGTATAGGCTTGCAGCAAGTGGCGTGCCAGAAATTGCTTATCAGTAACTTATTTATTTTTACGCACGCACACAAAACAGGCAATTATTGCCCCAAGAGGAGGCATGGTCGGGGAGCGGGGAACAATTGTCGACACAGCATCGGCCCTAAAAGAGGGAGAACTGTTTTTAAAGCTACAATCAGTTTTAAATAAACTTCTTGCCCAAGCCCTGACGTGAAAATCCAGTTCGCTTCCGATCTGCACTATGAATTTCTGGAAAAGCAGTTTCCCGACTATCGCATCATCTCCCCTGCCGACGCTGATGTCCTGGTAATTGCCGGCGACATTCACCGGGCCACGATGGCGATCCAGACTTTCGCCGACTGGCCGGTGCCGGTCGTGTATATCCATGGCAATCATGAGGCCTACTATCAGCAATATGACGACTTGCTGGAAGAATTGCGCGAACAGGCGCACGGCAGCAATGTGCATTTCCTGGAAAACGATGAATTGGTGCTGAATGGCGTGCGCTTCCTGGGGTGCTGCCTGTGGACCGACTACGAGCTGGCGCCATTCGATCCGGCCGAAGCCATGCTGGCAGCGGAAAAATTCTTGCCGGACCATAAAGTGATACACACCGGGCAGCGCGACCACGATGACAAGGAGTGCGAAAGTGGCGAGATCAGTTTTCCCGCCAAGGCAGCGCAACAACTGCATGCCGCCTCGCGCGCCTGGCTGGCGACAAAGCTCGCGGAAGAATTCGATGGCGCCACCGTCGTCGTCAGCCATCACGGCCCGCATCCGGATTCGGTGCACGAGCGCTTTGCCGGCTCGATCATCAATGCCGCCTTTGTCAGCGACCTGACGCCGCTGATGGGTCGCGCCGAGCTGTGGATCCATGGCCATGTGCACAACAGCTTCGACTATACGGTCGCCGGCACGCGCATCGTCACCAACCCGCGCGGCTACGCCACGAACCGCCTGGCGGCGGCTTCCCCCGAGCAGCTGACCTGGGAAAATCCGGAGTTCGACCCGCAGCGCGTGGTCGAGGTCGGCTAGCGCGCTTTATTCTGGGGTCGCGCCAGAATCAAAGACCATGAGGGGTTTGCGATTTGCAGTACACCCGCGCCACATTCAAAAAATTATGCAGGATGGGCGATTGGTCGTCATTCCGGTACAGGCAGCTCAGGTCCACGGTCGGCGCCGGCACCTTCTTGATCGGCCGGTAAACCACATTGGGAATCTGCAGGGCGGTGGCTGACTCCGGCACCAGGCAGATGCCGAAGCCGCCGCCTACCAGGGCAACGCCAGTGACGGCGTCAGCCACTTCCTGCGTTTCCTGCATATGGAAGCCTTCGGCGTGACAAAGTTCCATCACGTAGTCGATGAAATTCGGCCGCGAGGCGCTGGGGAATAACACCACAGGATTGCTTGCCAGTTCAGAGAATGCGATTTCCTTCTGCCGCGCCAGCGCATGGGTTTGATTCACGGCGACATAAAGCCGCTCGTTCATCAGCACTTCCGCCGTGATGTCCGGCGTGTCCCAGACCAGCCGGTTAAAGCCCACCGCCAGTGTGCGGTTTCGCAGCGCGTCGATCTGCTCCTTCTTGCCCATCGTATGGAGCACGATTTTCACATCCGGATAGATGGTGCGGTAACTCAGCAGCAGTCCCGGGATCAGGCTCAGGATGCTGGAGCCGAAGATGCCGACATCGATACGGCCGAGTTGGCCGGCCTCGGCGCGCTGGGTCCGCTCGGTGGTCTGTTCGATCAGCGCAAAAATATTGCGCACACCGTCAAGAAACAACTGCCCGGCATCGGTCAACTCCATGCCCTTGGCGGTGCGCAAGAACAGCGTCGCGCCGATGGTTTCTTCCAGCAGCTGGATCTGACGCGTCAGCGGCGGCTGCGAGATATGCAGGCGCGCTGCAGCGCGGCCCATGTTCGACTCTTCGGCGACCGCCATGAAGTACTTAAGCTGACGAAAATCCATGAACTGGCAAGTCTCTGGTGACGCTCTCATACCATTTTTGTATGAGATGGGAGCAAATTTGGTATTGGAAAGTATTGTCTGTAGCCGCTAATTTATCACATACGCGCTGCCGCCGATTTTGGAACCGGCGCAAAAACGCCATCAATACAAGACGATACGAGAGACCACACCATGCAATTTTTAATTTTCCTGTACGACGCCACAGATGCCGGTGCGCAAGAGCGCCGCGCCAGGATCCGCCCCGACCACCTCAAGCGCGCAGAGCATTTCCAGCATGCAAACCACCTGCTGATTGGCGGCGCATTGCTGAATGACGCCGGCGACGTGATCGGCTCGGCTGCCGCAATCCAGTTCGACACCCGCGCCGAGCTCGACGAATGGTTCAACACCGATCCTTACAAGCTCGGCAATGTCTGGGCGCGCATGGAAGTGCACAACTTCCGCGTCGCGCCTCACTACAACATCCAGCCAATCATCAAGGAGACCCACTAATGGCAATCAAGGAAAATCTCAAGCTGCGCGTCGTGCACGACAAGCTGGAAGCCGGCGCCAGCATTACCCTGCGCCCTGAAATGCGTGTCGTGTACTGCCGCACCGGTACCGTCCGCATTATCGAAGGCGGCCGGCGTCGCATTCTTAGCGAAGACAATGCCCAGCTGGTGCAGGCCGAAACCATCATCGAAGCCGCCGTCGGCCCGGCAACAGTCTGGCGTTGGGAACTGGTGCCGGTGGACTCTGACGACGCCGCCACGCTGTCACACGGCGCCGGCGTCGACAGTCAGAACAAGGGCGCGTACGCGCTGCCGCTGCCGGATGACGAGCGGCAGTTTGCTATCCGCTGCGACCAGGTCTCCTTCCCGCCAGGCGGCGAAGCGTTGACCCACATCCATGCGGCACCGGGCGTGCGATGCCTGCATACCGGCGAAATCTTCATCGATTCGCTCGGCAAACAGTGGACGGCAACGCCCGGCGTGACCTGGCTGGAACGCGGGCCGGAACATGTCTACGCCAAAACCTGGGATCAGGGTCCCGCCAATTTCATACGCGTGATGGTGATTCCGAGCGCGTATTCCGGCAAATCGACAATCTCTTACGTCAAGCCGGAAGACGCACAAAAGCCGAAGTCGCAGCAGTATTACCGCTACCTGGAAGAGGAAATCCAGCTGCCAGGCTAGAGCGAGCAAGGGACATAAAAAATTCAATTAAAAGGCCATGCTCGCACATGGCCTGGAGACAAACATGGTAGAGAACGTGGCACGGCTTATGCCCAACCCGGGGATAACGCCTTTCATTGAGGTGAATAGCCTGGAGAAATGTTACGACACCCGTAACGGCCCCATCAATGCGGTCGAAAAGGTTTCGTTCAACGTCAGCAAAGGCGAGTTCATTTCCATCGTCGGCCCTTCCGGCTGCGGCAAAAGCACGCTGATGAAAATGATCGGCAAGCTTTTGAAGCCCACCAGTGGCTCGATCGAGTTCCATGGCTTGCCCGCCGGCGCTTCCAGCCCGGACCTCGGCATGGTATTCCAGGATGCAGTGCTGCTGCCATGGCGCACCGTTTTCCAGAATGTCTGCCTGCCGATCGAGGTGATGGGCCTGGAACGGCGCAAGCATGAGCAGCGCGCCCGCGATCTGATCGAGCTGGTCGGGCTCAAGGGATTCGAGAACAAGTACCCGACCGAGCTGTCCGGCGGCATGCAGCAGCGCACATCGATTGCCCGGGCGCTGGTCAGCGACCCATCGCTGCTGCTGATGGACGAGCCCTTCGGTGCGCTCGATGCCCTGACGCGTGAAACCATGACCCAGGAGCTCCAGCGGATCTGGATGGAGAGCAAAAAGACCGTGCTCTTCATTACCCACTCGATTCCCGAATCCGTGCTGCTGTCGGATCGTGTCGTCGTGATGTCGGCCCGGCCGTCCCGGGTGCAGGAAATCATCGACATCGACTTGCCGCGTCCGCGCCAGCTGACCGACACCACCTCGATGGCTTTCGGCAAGTATGTCGCGCACATCCGCAGCCTGTTATCTGCCACTACGGAGTTATGAACGTCATGAACCAGGTCATATCAAACACCGCTACTCCTGTGCGCCGCTTGCCACGCTACGATCTTGGCAGCGTTCTCTCGATCGTGGTCGCCGTCATTCTGCTGGGCGGATGGGAGCTCAGCGTCCAGGCCGGATTGATCCCGGGTTACCTGCTGCCAGCGCCTTCCAAAGTCATCATGCAGTTATACGCAGATTTGACGCAGGAAAGCGTGCGCGTCGATATCTACTACACGCTGGCCGAGATCCTGCTGGGGTTTGCGCTTGCGACCGTGCTGGGGCTGATTTGCGGCGCCGCCATTGCACTGATTCCGATAGCCGACAAAATCCTGTCGCCCTACATCACCTGCTTGCAGACCATTCCCAAGCCCGCGATTGCGCCGCTGCTGATCATCTGGTTCGGATTCGGCATCAGTTCCAAGGTCGTCATCGTGGCGCTGATCGCCTTTTACCCGATCGTGGTAAATGCGGTGGTGGGTTTTCGCGGCTCGGACCCGCGCCAGATCCTGCTGATGCGCGTGATGAAAGCCTCGCGCTGGCAAATCTTCCGCATGGTGCAGCTGCCGAACGCGCTTCCTTTCCTGATGGCCGGCCTGCAGATCGCCATGGTGTTTTCGGTGATCGGCGCGATCGTCGGCGAATTCCTCGGCGCATCCCGTGGCCTGGGCGCCTTGATCATCCAGCGGCAGTCGGCGATGGATGTGGCGGGCGTGTTTTCTGTGCTGGTAGTGCTCTCGACTGTCGGCATCGTTTTGAGCGTGATCATTAAAGCCCTTTCCAAAAAGCTGGTTTTCTGGGGCCCAGCGGAAGAAATTCGCGGCGTTTAAAACTTACTCAAACTAATAACGGAGATGCAATGAAAAACAACCTGATTCGCCATATCAAAAATTCGACCCTCACCTCGGTGGCGATCGCTCTCGCCTTCACAGGCGGCGCCGCGCAGGCCCAGACTAAGCTCACGGTGCAGGGGGGTGCTCCGGTGCCGACCTATTCCCTGCTCCCGTTGTATGTCGGACAGCAGCTTGGTTATTTCAAGGCCGAGGGCATCGACCTGGAAATTCGCAATACTGCCAATGCCTCGACCGCCGTGCAACTGATGGCCGCCAATAATGCCGACATTGCCCTCGCGACGGTCGAGCCGTTGCTGCTCGGCCAGGATAGCGGTGTAAAGGCCAAGGTATTCCTGCAAAACCACAAGACGCTGATGTACAGCATCGGTGTACCGAAGGGATCAAACATCACGACGCCGGCCAGCCTCAAGGGCGCGAAGATTGGCGTCAGCAACCTCGGCAGTGCCTCGCTCACCGTGGCCAAGTCGATATTGTTAAGTGCAGGCATTACGCCCACCGCTGATACCTTCGTGCCGGTTGGCGTGGGCGACCAGGCTCTCACAGCGCTGCGCAACGGCAACGTGCAGGCATTGGCAATGTGGGACGTGATGTACGCAGCGATGGAGCGCAACGGCCAGCAATTCACCTACTTCACCCATCCGACCCTTGGTACGTTCGGCAATCTGGCCTCGATGGCATCGGACACCACCATTGCCACCAAGCAGAAGGCTCTGTGCGGCTATGGGCGGGCGCTGGCAAAAGCCTCGCTGTTCGCCGCTGAAAATCCGGAAGCTGCGGTGGAACTGTATTGGGATTTTAATCCCGCCGCACGTGTTCCAGCCAGCAAACCTGAAGAGATTAAAAAAGCAGTCGTCGAATTGAAGTACATCGCCGATATCTTCAACGTCGGCTTCGGCCCCGGCGAAAAATATGGCGTGATCGATGAAAATAAATTCAAGCAATATGCCGAGCTGCTCTACAAGGACAAAGGCACACCGGAAAAAACCCCGGCGATCTCCGCTGTCGCCACCATGGCGCTGAATAACTGCATCAATGAATTCGACCGTGCAGCGGTACGCAAGGCGGCCAAAGAGTGGAAAAACTGAGCGCCAGGGGAACCAGATGAAAAAAATTAAATGCGCCCTGATCGGTTCCGGCAACATCGGCACCGATCTGATCTACAAGCTGCAACGCAGCCCCTTGCTGGAACCGGTGTGGATGGTCGGCATCGATGCCGATTCGGAGGGGCTCAAGCGTGCCCGCGAGATGGGCCTGAAGACCACCGCCGCAGGGCTCGACGGCCTGCTGCCGCATGTGCATGCAGACGGCATCCAGATTGCTTTCGACGCCACTTCAGCCTACGTGCATGCCGATAATTCGCGCAAGCTCAATGCGCTGGGCGTGCTGATGATCGACCTGACGCCGGCGGCCATCGGCCCGCTGTGCGTTCCGCCGATCAACCTGCGCGAACATGCCGGCAAAGGGGAAATGAACGTCAACATGATTTCCTGCGCCGGGCAGGCGACGATCCCGATGGTGTATGCGGTCTCCAGCATTCAACCGGTGAGCTACGGTGAAATCATCGCCAGCCTGTCGTCGAAATCGGTCGGCCCCGGCACGCGCAAGAACCTCGACGAGTTCACTTACACCACGTCGGATGCGATTGAAAGAATCGGCGGCGCCAGGCTCGGCAAGGCAATGGCGATCATTAATCCGGCGGAACCGCCGATGGTCATGCGTAACACGATCTATTGCGAGACCGATACGCTGCCCGATCAGGAAGCCATCACAAAGTCCGTGAAAGCCATGATCCTCGAGGTGCAGAAATATGTGCCGGGTTACCGGCTGGTGAATGGTCCGGTGTTCGACGGCCACCAGGTCTCGATTTACATGGAAGTGACGGGGCTGGGCGATTTCCTGCCGACCTATGCGGGCAACCTCGACATCATGACGGCTGCCGCCACGCGCACCGCTGAAATGTTTGCCGAAGAAATCAACGCCGGGCGTTTCAAAGCCCAACCGAAAACTATGGAGCCAGCATGATGTCACTCAAGGGAAGAAAGGTCATGTTGCATGACATGTGCCTGCGCGACGGCATGCATGCCAAACGTCATCAGATGACGCTGGATGAAATGGTGCGCGTGGCAACCGCGCTGGATGATGCCGGCGTGCCGCTGATCCAGGTCACGCATGGCGACGGCCTGGGTGGGGCGTCGCTCAACTACGGCCGCCCGCGCCATAGCAACGAGGAATACCTGAACGCGGTCATCCCCAAGCTCAAGCGCGCCAAGGTGTCCGTCCTGCTGGTGCCGGGTCTGGGCACCATGGACCAGTTGCGTTCGGCGCGGGAATGCGGCGTGCACAGCGTCCATGTGGCGACCCATTGCACCGAAGCCGACGTCGCCGAGCAGCACATCGCCTACGCCCGCGGAATGGGCATGGACACCACCGGGTTCCTGATGATGTCGCACCTGAATTCGCCGGAAGGGCTGCTCAAGCAGGGCTTGCTGATGGAATCCTATGGCGCCAACTGCATTTACGTGACCGACTCGGCCGGCTACATGCTGCCGGACGACGTACGCGCCCGCATTGCGCTGCTGCGCAATGCGCTGGACCCAAAGACGCAACTGGGCTTCCATGGCCACCATAACCTCGGCATGGGCATCGCCAATTCCATCGCGGCTATCGAAGCCGGCGCCAACCGTATCGATGGCTCGGTCGGCGGCCTTGGCGCCGGCGCCGGCAATACGCCACTGGAAGTGTTCGCCGCCGTGTGCGAACGCATGGGCATTCATACCGGCGTTGACCTGTTCAAGATGATGGATGTGGCAGAAGACGTGATCCTGCCGCTGATGGACCAGCTGGTGCGGGTTGACCGCGAGTCGCTGACCATCGGTTATGCCGGGGTGTATTCGACCTTCCTGTTGTTCGCGCGCCGCGCTGCAGCCAAATACGGCGTGTCAGCGCGTGAAATCCTGATCGAACTTGGCAAGAAAAAGCTGATCGGCGGCCAGGAAGACATGATCGAAGACACCGCGATGACCATGGCCAAGGAACGCGGCCTGCTGCCGAGCTGAGCGATTTTTTGGGAAATGGCCATGAAAAATTATAAAGAGCTGGCAGTCGTCGTCGGCGCGACCGGATCGTTCGGCACGGAGATCGTCGCCGCGCTGACTGCCGCAGGACTTGGCGTGGTTGCCGTGGCGAGGACAGAAACTTCGCTGGCCTCGTTGCAGGAACGCTTTCCCGATCTGATTCCGTGCGCGGCCGACATTGCTAACGACAGTTCGATCGAGAAGATCCGTACCGTGCTGGACCGGCCGGTACGGATGGTTGTGCATGGCCCCGGCGTGGCGGTCGCCGGCGGCATCCTGGCGGCACCGACCTCGGCGGTGGTCGATTCGGTCAACATCAAGGTAGGCGGCATGTTGCGCCTGGCGCGCGCCGTGGATGCACGGCTGGCGCCGCATTCACGGCTGGTCGCCATTGGCGGCCACTATGGCCTGGAGCCGACCGCCTATGCGGCGGCGGCTGGCATTGCCAATGCCGCCCTGATCAACCTGATGCGCCAGTTAAGCCTGGCCTACGGCGAACGCGGCGTGACGGCCCATCTGATCGCGCCCGGCCCGGCCGATACCGAACGCCTGCATCGCGTCGCCGCTGACCGCGCCGCCAGCCGTGGCATCAGCGTCGAGCAGGTATTGACCGAGATGAAGGCAGAATCCTCCATCAAGGCATTCACCACGCCGAAGCAGGTCGCCTGGGCAGTCGCCACACTGCTGGCGGAAGAAGCAGACTCAATGACCGGTTCCACCCTCATGCTCGATTCCGGACGCCGGCGCGGCCTGCCTTGAATCGCGAAAAAAACGGAGACATTTCATGCCAGTCATTAATTTTCATATTGTCGAAGACAAGTACACACAAGGCCAGCTGGAATGCCTGCTGCTGGAGTCGAGCAAGCTCTACGCGGAAGTTCTGAATGCGCCGATGGAGCGGGTGCGTGCTTTCGTCACGCTGCACAAGAAATCGCTGTTCGCCGTCGCAGGAAAAATGGTTTCCTCCGGCCAGGCCGATGCGCCCTATTTCAGCTTCATCGTACTGGAAGGTCGTCCGCTTGAAGAACGTCATCGGCTGCTGACCGGCTTCACCGAGTTGGTCGTCGATATCCTGGGCGCCAGGCGTGAACTGGTGCGTGGCGGCTGCACACCGATTCATCCGGAAAACTGGTGCATTGGCGGCGCACCTGCCAGCGTGGTGCGCAAAACTGAAATACGTGCTCGCGACCAGAGCGTGTCCTGAGCCGGCATTTCCTTTTCCTAAATAACGATTTTAAAGATCATGGATACCAAAAAAATAGAACAGTACGGAGACGAGCTGTACATGGCCTTCTTGCGCCAGACGACAGTTCCGCCGCTGCTGGAACGTGAGCCCGATATCACGATAGAAGATGCTTACAAAATCCAGAAGCGCATGGTGGATCGCCGGGTCGCGGCGGGCGAGAAAATCGTCGGCAAGAAAATCGGCGTCACCAGCAAAGCGGTGCAGGATTTTCTTGGTGTATTCCAGCCCGACTTCGGTCAGCTCACCTCGGGCATGATTTATCAGGAAGGTGACACCATCGATCTTGGTAACCTCATTCAGCCCAAAGCGGAGGCCGAACTGGCATTCGTGTTGAAGGAAGACTTGAAAGGGCCGGGCATCACCGCGATGGACGTGATCCGCGCGACCGATTATGTGGTGCCTTGCTTCGAGATCGTCGATTCGCGCATCAAGGACTGGAACATCAAGATTCAGGACACCGTTGCGGACAATGCGTCTTGTGGCGTCTACGTCCTGGGTAAGACGAGGGGTGATCCACGGGTACTGGATATCACCATGGCTGGCATGGTGCTGGAAAAAAATGGCGAACTGTTTTCCACCGGTGTCGGTGCTGCCGTGCAGGGCTCCCCGGCCAATGCGGTTGCCTGGCTGGCCAATACGCTGGGCGCGTTGGGGATTCCATTCAAGGCGGGTGAAGTGATCCTCTCCGGTTCACAGTCTGCGCTGGTACCTGTCGTCGACGGCGACGAACTCGTATGCACCGTCGGCGGCCTCGGCAGCTGCCATGTCAAATTTGCAGGAAGGAGCGCAGCATGAGTACCCCTACATTATCTCGCGAAGAAGTTGTTCGTTTGACCGAGCGCGTTGAAGGCGCGCAAATTCGCGCTTATGAAATTCCCAAGCTGACCGAGGAATATCCGGGCATGAACATCGCCGATGGCTATGCGGTGCAAAAGGAATTGCGTCAGCGTTCGATTGCGCGTGGAAATCGCCTGATCGGCTGGAAGGTCGGCCTGACTTCCAAAGCCAAGATGGTCCAGATGGGCATCCATGAACCGAGCATCGGCTTTCTGATGAATGACATGGCCTGTCCGGAGAATTCAGCGATCGACATCTCGAAACTGGTGCATCCGCGCGTCGAATGCGAAGTTGCATTTGTGACGAAAAAGGACTTGCAGGGTCCGAACTGCACTAAAGAACAGGTGCTCGATGCGACCGACTTCGTGCTGCCGGCGATCGAAGTCATCGACTCGCGCTTCAAGGCCTTCAAGTTCGACCTGCCCAGCGTAATTGCCGATAACGGCTCCAGCGCCCGGGTTGTCAGCGGTGGCCGGGCGCGTTATCCCCAGGATGTCGATTTGCGTACGCTGGGCGCAGTGATGGAAAAGAACGGCGAGATTGTTTCACTCGGGGCTTCTGCCGCGGTGCTCGGTCATCCTGCAGAAGCCATCGCTTGCCTTGTCAATATCCTCAGTACCCAGGGCGAGACCCTGCCGGCAGGTAGTTTTGTGATGAGCGGCGGCATTACCGAAGCGATTCACGTGAAAGCCGGCGACAGCATCATCGCGCGATTCCAGGAGCTGGGCAGTGTGTCGGTGCGTTTTGTCTAAAGGCGGATATCCATGAAAGTCCTGATCGTCTTTGCGCATAACGAAGAAAAGTCTTTCAACACCGCCATGAAAAACCTGGCGGTGGAGCGCCTGCGCAGCAATGGTCATGAAGTCATCGTCTCCGATTTGTATGCGATGAAGTTCAAGGCGGTCGCGGATGGCGACGATTTCCTTGAACGCGCCAACCCCGAGTACCTGGTGTACGCCATGGAACAGCGCCTCGCCTATAAAAACGGCACGCTGGCGCCGGACATCATGGCTGAACTGGAAAAGGTGAAATGGGCTGACCTGATCATCTTTAACTTTCCGATTTACTGGTATTCAATGCCGGCGATCATGAAAGGCTGGGTCGATCGCGTGCTGGTGTCCGGCTACTGCTATGGTGGGATGCGGTTCTATGACCGGGGCGGGCTGGCGGGGAAGAAAGCGCTGGTGGCGACCAGCCTGGGCGGGCAGCCACATATGTTCCAAAAGGGCAGTATTCACGGCGAGCTTGAGCTGATGCTGAAGCCCATTTTGCAGGGCACGCTCGCCTATACGGGTTTGGCTGTGCTGCCGCCGTTTGTGGCGTTTCATGTACCGTATGTTTCGGCTGAGGCGCGCGCCCGATATCTGGATGACTATACAGCGCGCTTGGATGCGCTGGCGTTAGCTGAGGCGCTGCGGTTTCCCAGCATGGATGACTTCGATGAGAAATTGCATCCCAGGGCGGCGATGTCTGCTGCGACCGGTTAAAACAGAATTTGCGTTTCCTTTGACGGTTGAAAGCCCGGCGGTCCACCTGAAACCGGGCAGTGTGGCGGTATCGTTCGTTACAGGAAGCGGTCGAGGATCTTGCGGCTGTGGCGGTCCAGCGCCGGCAAGTCGCGCACCAGGAAGTGGATGCCGTGGCTGTCGGAAATCAGCAGCGCATTGCCGCCGATGCGGCGGATATCTTCTTCGCCGCGCAGCACGAAGCTGGTTGGCCCGCGGTCAGTGGCCACGGTCCAGGTGCAGGGCGTGGCAAAACTGCTGACGGATTCGATCCGGGCGATCTCGGGCATGAATTCGCGCCCGCCCAGTTCTTCCTCGATCAGCGCCCGGGCCGCTTGCGGCAGGTCGGCCAGGCGCTCGATCCATGCCACTTCGGCGCCGTCGGCATTGACCAGGGCGATGCCATTGTCCGGCGCCTGGATGGGAAAGGCGCGCACCGGCGTCACGCCTTCGTGGGTGACGCCGCCGCTGGTCAGCACCAGGCGGCCGAAAGGATTGCGGACGAGTTCGAAACTGGTATTGGTCATTGCTTCATTCTCCCTGCAGCGCCATCTCGGCGGCATTCCTGGCTTGCGCCTGGTACAGGCGGTAATACGCTCCCTCTTGCGCCATCAATGCATCGTGCGCGCCCTCTTCGACCACCTGGCCGCGGTCCAGCACCACCAGGCGGTCGGCGCGCTGCAGCGTCGACAGGCGGTGTGCAATGGCGATCGTGGTGCGGCCCTGCACCAGGTTGTCGAGCGCCTTCTGGATTTCTTTCTCGGTTTCGGAATCGACCGAGGACGTCGCCTCGTCCAGGATCAGGATGCGCGGGTTGATCAGCAGCGCGCGGGCAATCGAGATGCGCTGGCGCTCGCCGCCGGACAGGCCCTGGCCGCGTTCGCCCACCATCGAGTCGTAGCCCTGCGGCAGGCGCAGGATGAATTCGTGCGCATGCGCCGCGCGCGCCGCCGCCATGATCTCGGCGCGGGTGGCGTCAGGCTTGCCATAGGCGATGTTCTCCGCAATCGTGCCGAAAAACAGGAAAGGCTCCTGCAGCACCAGGCCGATGTTGCGCCGGTAATCGGCCAGCGCGTAGGAGCGGATATCGACGCCGTCAACCTTGATGGCGCCTTCGGCTACATCGTAGAAGCGGCAGATCAGGTTGACCAGGGTGCTCTTGCCCGAGCCGCTGTGGCCGACTAGGCCGACCATTTCGCCCGGTTTGATATTTAGGCTGATGCCGCGGTTGACGGCGCGGTTGCCATAGCGGAAACCCACATCGACGATCTCGATGCCGCCCTTGACCTCCTTTAGCGGCACCGGGTTGGCCGGCTCCGGCACGCTCGAGACGTGGTCAAGGATATCGAAGATCCGCTTGGCGGCCGAAGCCGACTTTTGCGTCACCGAGACGATCCGGCTCATCGAGTCCAGCCGCCCATAAAAGCGGCTGATGTAGGCGATGAAGGCCGTCAGCACGCCCACGGTGATTTCGCCCTTCGACACCTGCCAGATGCCAAAGCCCCATACCACCAGCAAGCCCAGTTCGGTCAGGAGCGACACCGTCGGTGAAAACAGCGACCAGGTCTTGTTCAGGCGGTCATTCACCGCCAGGTTTTGCTTGTTGGCTTCGCGGAAGCGGTCGGCTTCGCGCTTTTCCTGGGCAAAGGCCTTGACCACGCGGATGCCGGGAATGGTATCGGCTAGCACATTGGTCACCTCGCCCCAGACCCGGTCGATTTTCTCGAAGCCGGTGCGCAGCTTGTCGCGCACCACGTGGATCATCCAGGCGATGATCGGCAGCGGCAAGAGCGTCACCAGCGCCAGCCAGGGGTTGATCGAGAACAGGATGGTCGCCGTCATCACGATCATCAGGACGTCTGTCGCAAAGTCGAGCAGGTGCAGCGACAGAAACACGCAGATACGGTCGCTTTCGGAACCGATGCGCGACATCAGGTCGCCGGTACGCTTGCCCCCGAAGTATTCGAGCGACAGCCGCAGCAGGTGTTCATAAGTGGTAGTGCGCAGGTCGGCGCCGATGCGCTCGGACACCAGCGCCAGGATATAGGTCTTGGCCCAGGACAGGCCCCAGGCCAGGATCGCCGCGCCGAACAGCCCGGACAGATAGAGCGCCACCAGCGACGGATCGATTTTCTGGCCATTCTGATATGGAATCAGGATGTCGTCCATCAGCGGAATTGTCAGGTAGGGCGGCACCATCGACGCGGCGGTGCCCAGCATCGTGAGGATGAAGCCGGCCAGCAGCTGGCCCTTGTAGGGACGGGCGAAGCGCCACAGGCGCAACAGCGTCCAGGTCGAAGGCGGCGTGTGGATGACCCGGGTGCAGACCGTGCAGACATCCTGGTCCGGTTCCAGCGGCGCCTTGCAGCTTGGGCAAAAGTCGCCTTCCGGTTCGGCTGCCGGCGCACCGGAGACGTGGCTGGCCTGCAGCAGGTCGAACTGGTCGATCAGCCGGATCGCCTGCAGGTTTTGCCCGAGCGTGAAGCGCCAGCTGGCCAGGAGGCCGTCGCCGTCGACCAGTTCCAGGTGGCCCACGCCGGCATGGTCATGATGCTGCAATGCCAAGCCAGCCTGGAACGGCCAGCTGCTCCAGCCGGTTTCGCCGGGCGCCTGGGTCAAGAGGCGGCGCTCGGTTAAGGCCAGCAAGCCTTTTTTGAAGTGCAGCCGCCGATCGAGGTCAACCTGAACCCAGGCCAGCACGTTCTCTCCGGGAGCAAGCTGAGTTGCTACCGAGGTGCGCCATTCGAGCGGAAGGTCGTTACGGGAAAGATCGGATACGGGAGATGGGCTTGTCATTCTGGAATTGCTTTGAGTGTCTACCGGCGTTGGCCAGGGCGATCATGGAAAAACGGCAAGGGCCGGCACACGTCCGGACAGCACTATAAACGGATGAGACGCGAACCGGTTGAACCGAACGGCAAATATTTATCTCGGCACCCAGGCATGTTTTTTTGCCAATATGCGTGCCAGGGTTTTATCCCGGTTTCGTTACCAATCAACAAATCAGCAAAATTTTTTACTTGTAGCTTAAGCGAAACTTAAAGAAATGGCTAATAATGCGAAGGCTGCGCTGCCTGCCAACAAGTACCAAGACATGAGCAAAAAAGACATCCAATTCCTGCGCGTGACGCATCTGCGTGGCCCGAACATCTGGACCTACCGTCCTGTCATCGAAGCCTGGGTCGACATCGGCCTGCTTGAAGACGCTCCTTCCAATACCATTTCCGGCCTGTACGAGCGCCTGACTGCCTGGCTGCCCGGCCTGGTCGAGCACCGCTGCGGCGTCGGCACCCGGGGCGGTTTCCTGGAGCGGCTGCGCGACGGCACCTGGGCCGGCCACATCCTCGAACACGTGACGCTGGAGCTGCAAACCATGGCCGGCATGAAGACCGGCTTTGGCAAGGCGCGCGAGACCGGCGTACGCGGCGTCTACAAGGTCGTCTTCCGCACCCGCCAGGAAAAAGTCGGCCGCGCCGCGCTCGCCGCCGCGCGCGAACTGCTGCTGGCCGCGATCAATGATACGCCCTACGACGTCGCCGCGACGATAGCGACATTGCGCGACATGGTCGACGACCTGTGCCTGGGCCCTTCTACCGCCCACATCGTCGATGCCGCCATCGACCGCAACATTCCCTTCATTCGCCTGACCGACGGCAACCTGGTCCAGCTCGGCTACGGCGATGTCCAGCGCCGCATCTGGACAGCCGAGACCGACCGCACCAGCGCGATTGCCGAAGGCATCGCCAGCGACAAGGACATGACCAAGTCGCTGTTGCAATCCTGCGGCGTGCCGGTACCGCAGGGCGTCATCGTCGACAATGCCGAATCAGCCTGGGAAGAAGCCCAGGATATCGGCTTGCCTGTCGTGTTGAAGCCGCAGGACGGCAACCACGGCCGCGGCGTTTCGCTCGACCTGAAGACCCGCGAGGAAGTGCTGGGCGCGTTCGAGCTGGCTGCGAAGGAAGGCGACGGCAACGTGATCGTCGAACAATTCATCGCCGGTAACGAGCACCGCCTGCTGGTGGTCGGCAACCGCCTGGTGGCGGTCGCCCGCGGCGAGACCGCCTGGGTGACCGGCGACGGCGCCGCCACCGTCACGCAACTGGTGGATAGCCAGTTGAACTCCGACCCGCGCCGCGGCGACAGCGAGGAATTCCCCTTAAGCCTGATAAAGCCGGCCGAGTGGGGCGAAATCCTGCTGGAACTGCAGCGCCAGCGCTTGACGCCGGACTCGGTGCCGGCTGCCGGGCAAAAGGTGCTGATCCAGCGTAACGGCAACGTTGCCTTTGACGTCACCGACGATGTCCACCCGGAAGTCGCCGCCCGTGCCACGCTGGCAGCGCGCGTCGTGGGGCTGGACATTGCCGGCATCGACCTGGTTGCCGAAGACATCGGCCGCCCGCTGGAAGCCCAGCGCGGCGCCATCATTGAAGTTAACGCCAGCCCGGGACTCCTGGCCCATATCAAGCCGGCCAGCGGCAAGCCGCGCGAAGTGGGTGCTGCCATCGTCGAGCACCTGTTTGGCGCCGGCAGCAATGGCCGCATGCCCATCGTCGGCATTGCCGGCAGCCAGGATACGACGCTGATCGCGCGCCTGACAGCGTGGCTGCTGTATGTCGGCGGCCGCCATGTCGGTCTCGCCTGCGGACAAGAGGTGCATGTCAATGGCCGCAAGATGCCCAAGGGCGTCGGCACCGCCTTTGACGCTGCCCAGCGCCTGCTGATCAATCGCGCCATGGAAGCCGCCGTATTTGAAAACAGCGCCCGCATGATCCTGGCCGAAGGCCTGCCTTATGACAAGTGCACCGTTGGCGTAGTGACCGATGTAACCGTCACGCCCGATCTGGCCGAATTCTATATCGCCGAGCCGCAGCAGGCCTATACGGTCATGCGCACGCAGGTCGACGTGGTACTGCCGCAGGGCGCCGCCGTGCTCAATGCCGCCGATCCGCTGGTTGCCGGGATGGCGGGCCTTTGCGATGGCAGCGTCCTGTTCTATGCGCTCGACGAAGATACTGCGGCGCTGGCCGCGCATCGCGCCGAGGGCGGCCGCGCCGCATTCCTGCGTCACGACGCCGTGGTGCTGGCCGAAGGGCAAGGCGAACTGGCGCAATTGCCGCTGCCGCCGTTTGCGGCCGGCGTCGCACCGGCTGCGGTGGTTGCTGCAGTCACCGCAGCCTGGGCCGCGGGCGTGGAGCCGCAGCTGCTCAGTGCCGGCCTGCGCACTTTTGCTACCCAGTCAGGCAAAGCCGCTTATTGAGGCATTTGCCGCACATCGAGACACCAACAGGACCTGGCTCAACATGCAAGTTTCACGCATCCGCGCGCTGCGCGGCCCCAATCTCTGGACCCACCATACCGCCATCGAGGCGGTCGTTGCCTGCAGCGAGAGCAAGATCGCCATCGGCAGCATCCCCGGTTTCGAGGAAAGGCTGCGGGCCCGTTTCCCGCAATTGCCGCCGCTGCAGCCGAACGGCCATAACGGCATCGTCTCCATTGCCCAGGTGCTGGAGCTGGCCACCTTGGGCCTGCAGGCCCAGGCTGGCTGCCCCGTGACATTCAGCCGCACCACGCCGACGCTCGAAGCGGGCGTCTTCCAGGTGGTGGTGGAGTACAGCGAGGAAGCAGTGGGCCGCCTGGCGATGGAGCTGGCCCAGGAATTGTGCCGCGCCGCTGACGAGGATCGCCCGTTCGACCTCGAAGCTGCATTGGCGCAACTACGTGAGCTGGACGAAGATGTGCGCCTGGGGCCGAGCACCGGCTCCATTGTCGACGCGGCCATCGCACGCAATATTCCGTACCGCCGCATGACCGAGGGCAGCATGGTGATGTTCGGCTGGGGCAGCCGTCAGCGCCGCATCCAGGCGGCCGAAACCGATGCCACCAGCGCGATTGCGGAATCCATCGCGCAGGACAAGGAACTGACCAAGACGCTTCTGGCCGCCGCCGGCGTGCCGGTGCCGCACGGCCGCATCGTCACCAGCGCCGACGACGCCTGGGCCGCCGCCTGCGAGATCGGCCTGCCGGTCGTGATCAAGCCGCGCGACGGCAACCAGGGCAAGGGCGTCACCGTCAACATCAACAGCCGCGAAGAGACCGAAGCAGCCTACGCGGCTGCGGAAGCATTCCGCGACGACATCATCGTCGAGCGCTACCTGCCGGGCAACGATTTCCGCCTGCTGGTGGTTGGCGACAAGCTGATCGCCGCAGCGCGGCGCGACCCGCCGCTGGTCATCGGCGACGGCACCCATACCGTGCGCGAACTGGTCGATATCGTCAACAGCGACCCCAAGCGCGGCAGCGGCCATGCCACCTCGCTGACCAAGATCCGTTTCGACGACATCGCGCTGGCGCGCCTGGCGCTGGAGGGCATGGATGCCAACAGCGTGCCGGCGCGCGGCCAGCGCGTGCTGTTGCGCAATAACGCCAACCTTTCTACCGGCGGCACCGCTACCGATGTCACCGACGATGTCCATCCCGACGTGGCCGCTTGCGCGGTTGCAGCGGCACAGATGGTCGGGCTCGATATCTGCGGCGTCGACCTGGTGTGCGACAGCGTCTTGAAGCCCGTCGAGGAACAGCGCGGCGGCATCGTCGAAGTCAATGCCGCGCCGGGCCTGCGCATGCACCTGTCGCCATCCTATGGCAAGGGCCGTGCGGTGGGCGAGGCAATCGTCAATGAAATGTTCGCCGAAGGCGACAACGGCCGCATTCCCGTGGTGGCCGTGACCGGCACCAACGGCAAGACCACCACCGTGCGCCTGATCGCCCACATCTTTACCCAGGCCGGCCTGCGCACGGGCATGACCAATACCGATGGCGTCTATATCGAAGGGCGCCAGATCGACAGCGGCGATTGCAGCGGGCCCAGAAGCGCGCGCAACGTGTTGCTGCATCCGGATGTCGATGCCGCGGTGTTCGAGACCGCGCGCGGCGGCGTGCTGCGCGAAGGCCTGGCCTTCGACCGCTGCCAGGTGGCGGTGGTGACCAATATCGGCAGCGGCGACCACCTGGGCCTGAACTACATCACGACCGTCGAGGACCTGGCGGTGTTGAAGCGTGTAATCGTGCAAAATGTCGCCGATGACGGCATGGCAGTATTGAACGCCGCCGACCCGATCGTGGCCGCCATGGCAGGCAAGTGCCGCAGCGCAGTCACCTTCTTCGCCGCCGATCCCCACCACCCGCTGCTGGCACGGCATCGCGCCCACGGCAGCCGCGTCGTCTATGTCGACAATGGCGCGCTGGTCGCGGTCGAAGGCGCATCCGAGCAGCGCATTGCACTGGCCGAAGTACCGATCACGGCCAATGGCGCAATCGGCTTCCAGGTCGAGAACGTCATGGCGGCGCTGGCAGGCGCCTGGGGCGCCGGCGTCAGCTGGGAAGCGATCCGCAAGGGTCTCGCCACGTTCGCCAATGACAGCGACAACGCGCCGGGACGCTTCAACATGTTCGATTACCGCGGCGCCTCCGTGATCGCCGACTACGGCCACAATCCGGACGCCATCACGGCGCTGGTGCAGGCGGTCGAGTCGATGCCGGCCAAGCGCCGTTCGGTGGTCATCAGCGGCGCCGGCGACCGCCGCGACGAGGATATCAGCGACCAGACCCGCATCCTGGGCAAGGCTTTCGACGACGTCCTGCTGTACCAGGACCAGTGCCAGCGCGGCCGCGCCGACGGCGAAGTGATTGCGCTGCTGCGCCAGGGCCTGCAAGGCGCCACGCGCACCAGCCACGTCGAGGAAATCAACGGCGAATTCATCGCCATCGACCGCGCACTGGCGCGCCTGCAGCCTGGCGACCTGTGCCTGATCCTGGTGGACCAGGTCGAGGAAGCGCTGGCGCACATTGCCAAACGGGTCGCCGAGGCGTCATAAGTCACCGCCTGCAGTAAGCACTCACCCTTCGGGTGCGCCGGGCCATGTGGTCCGGTGCACGCCGTCTCCCGGCGCTGCGCCACTCCCTGCTTGTGTGAATATTTACGTGGTTTTTTGTAAAGATTTCGGCATACTTGCGCCTGCAAGTTACAGAAATCGTACAACAATCATTTACGCAAAAAGGGAATCAAATGCCTATCACCCCGCGTCTCACCCTGACCCTATTGATGTCCGCCTGCGCCGTCGGCGCGCATGCGCAGTCGCGCGGGCCTGCTGCGCAATACTGGATCGACCTGTCGACTACCAGCAGCGCGCTGCCCGGCATGTCCGGCGGCGGCCTGCTCGGCAGCATCATGGGCGCCTCCATGGGCGGCAGCGGCAAGACGCTGGATGCCGAACTGCAGGTGCGTGCCCATCCGGCCGGCGTGGAAGCGAACCATGCCATTCCTGCGGCGATGGACATGGGCGCTGCGCTGCCGCTGTTGCCGGTGCGTGCGGCCGAAGCAGGCCGCGGATCGGATCGGCACGAGGCCGGTGAACAGGATAAGCCCAAGGGACGCATCCTGTTGTACTGGGGGTGCGGCGACACGATCGGCGCCGGCCAGCCCAAGGTGCTGGACCTGGCAAAGCAGAACTATGGCGAGTTTGCCCAGTTCTTTTCCAGCCGCGGCGGCTATAGCAAGGGCGTGCAGCACAAGCCGGGCAATTCGGTCTGGCCCAACGAGCGCGACAGCAAGCGCGTGCCCGACAATGCCTCGCTGCTGGGCGACCATGCCGTCAGCGGCGACGGCGTGCCGGCCAGCCTGAAATTCCAGGTCGGCGCCGCGCATGATTTCCTGCCGCCGGTGCGCCTGTCCAGCAAGGGCCAGCCCAGGGATGGCGTGCGGCTCGAATGGCAGTCGCTGCAGCATGCCCAGGCTTACTTCCTGCACGCCCAGGGCGCGGTCAAGGGTACGAATGGCGCCGACGACATGATTTTCTGGAGTTCCAGTGAAAAAGCCGACAATGGCTGGTCGCTGATGAGCTACCAGTCGCCGGCGCAAATCGCCAAGCTCTTGCAGCAAAAAGTGGTGCTGTCGCCCGCCACGGTCAATTGCACCGTGCCCAAGGGGATCTTCGACAAGGCCGAGGGCGCCATGCTCAACATGATCGCCTACGGCCCGGAACTGAATCTGGCCTATCCGCCGCGCCCCACCAAGGCGCCCGCCGGCTGGCAGCCTGAGTGGACTGCGCGCGTGCGCATCAAGTCCACCGGCATGACCATGCTGGGTATGGAGGGCGCCGGCGCGGCAGAATCCGGTGGCGAGCAAGACAATGCCGCCGAGACGCCAAATCCGTTCAAGCTATTAAAGGGAATCTTCTCCAGGTGACAGGCATAGATGCAGGCGCGCCACAGAAATGTTAAAAATGTTAAATTCTGCGACACGCCTGCCCCGCAGGCAAAACGATGCTGATAAGATGAATTGAAGAGGTTTGATAAAAAAATAATGAACGAGACACCAGGCGCAGTTTGCCTGCCTACCACACCGAGAACCCATGGTGAATGTCGATACCCGCAAACTGCTGCGTTCCCTTGCCAAGCTGATCGAAAAGCCGGAAATCAAGGCGATGCAAGTCTCCCTGGTGCAAACCCTGCAACAGCTGGTGGACGCGCAATCCATCTCTCTGTTCGATATCCGCACCTTGAAACAGGTGGATACCGACCGGGCGGATGATTTCCTGATTCCGGTCGGTATCGACGACGCGTTCGATGACGATGACGCCCCGCTGATCCTGTTGCGCGAAGAAGCGCAGTTCATGGAATGCTACCGCACCCAGGAAGTGGTGGTCGCGCCTGGCAGCGCCGGCGGTTCGCTGCGCTTCATCCATCCGATCCTCGGCATGAAAGGCGTTTCAGGCTTTCTGGTGATCGAGGCCGCCGAGCACGTCGAGCGCGACCAGGAGATGGCGGCGATCTTCCTCGGCTTCATCCGCAACTACATCCTGCTGCTCAACGATAACCAGCGCGACCATCTGACCGGACTCCTGAACCGCAAGTCCTTCGACGACAAGGTCATGAAAATGATCCTGTCGCTGGGCAGCATCAACAAGCGCCATGCCGACAAGGTGTGCTACTGCCTCGCCGTGCTGGACATTGACCATTTCAAGCGGGTCAACGACACTTACGGCCACTTGATGGGCGACGAAGTGCTGCTGCATTTTTCCCAGTGCATGAACGAGACGTTCCGCGACTACGACTTGCTGTTCCGAGTCGGCGGCGAGGAATTCGTGGTTGTCTTGCGCAACGTTGATGCGGCGCGCGCGCAGGCAGTGATGGAGCGTTTCCGTAAAGTGGTGGAAACCCACTACTTCCCCCAGGTCGGGCAAATCACGGCCAGCATTGGCGTGACCTTCATCGGCGCGCATGATTTGCCCGGCATGGTCATGGACCGAGCCGACCAGGCCCTGTATTACGTCAAGGAGCATGGCCGTAACCAGGTCGCTTTTTACGAGCACCTGGTCGAGCAAGGCAAGCTGCTGCAAAAACAGGTCGAGAGTGACGTCGAACTGTTTTGACGAAGAATAAATAGATAACCATGGCTTTTTTCTCCACCGAACAAAAATGTGCGCTGCTTGAACGCATCACCCGCGCCGGCAGTTTGCCAAGCTTGCTGGATCTGCTGGGCGACGAGATCGATAAACTGGGCCTGGTCGATGGTTATATCGTCAACCTGTGCGAACCTGCCGGCGAGAATCTCCATAGCCGCAAGATTCGCCTGCCGTTCGAATTCCGTTATCTCGACAAGACCTATTACGGCTACAAGACGTCGCTCAAGGGCGACGTCCGCAATACCAACGTCAGGGCATTCCATGGCCGCTGCGTCGCCCGCCTGAATGCCGGCGAGGGGCCGGACAATGAACGGCAAATGCTGGCGCGCTGGAAGGTGGACGAGGTCGCGGCGCTGCCGCTGCTGCCGGACAATGATCCGGACGCAGTGCCGGTTGGCACCTTGCTGCTCATGAAGCAGGGTCCGAGGATGGAAGATCGCGTCTTCGAGATCCTGGGCGAGCTCGCCGGCCTGTTCCTGGCGCCGATCCGTTCGGCACTGGGCGCCGCCTTCCTGCAGGATTTTCACGAGCGTTTCCAGCGTGCCGCCGGCGAACATGCGCGCGCCCTGGATTTCGTCATCGAAATTAACAACCTGACCGCGCTCGAAAGCGTCTTCGACAAGTTTGCCGGCGACGTCTTCCGCCAGGTGCCCTTCGAGTACATCGGCTTCTTCCTGCTGGAAGACAATGTCCTCAAAAACAAGATGGTGGCTTCCGTCAGCGAGCGCTTCAAGCCCGTCGGCGACGCCTGGGCAGCTTGGGTGCGCGACCGCGACTATGTCTTGCACAGCCTTGCCGGCGGCGTGCCGCACGCGTTCCTGAAAAATGCACCGCTGATGTTCCACGATGTCCAGGAGCTGCTGCATATTCCCATGTCCGAAACGGATACGCAGACCCTGAAGATCATGGAAACCCCGCGCACCCTGCTGGTGCTGCCGATCCGCTACCAGGGCAAGCCGATCGGCAGCCTGGCTTTCTTCAGCGTGACCGAGCCGATTGTGGTGGGCGAATCGGACCTGCAATTGCTGGAAAAGCTTTCTGCCTTCCTCGGCACGGCCATCATCAACTGCAAGAATTTCGCCCTCAACCAGGCGCAGAACGCCGAACTCGAACGCCTGGCCACGCACGACGTGCTGACCGGCTTGCCCAACCGCGCCCTGCTGCGCGACCGCTTGCAGCAAGGTATCGCGCGCTGGACCCGGCAAGGCCAGAAAGCCACCGTCGCCTTCGTCGACCTCGACCATTTCAAGGATATCAACGACACCCTCGGCCACAGCGCCGGTGACCGCGCCCTGGTCTCCATCACCAACCGCCTGCGCGACTGTTTGCGCCAGAGCGATACGGTGGCGCGCTTCGGCGGCGACGAATTCGTCCTGATCCTGGAAGACCCGGACAACAATGGCGGCCACGAGATGGTGCTGCAGCGCGTCTTGGCGGCGCTGTGCGAGCCGATCCGCGACATGGTGCAGGACATCACCCTTTCCTGCAGCATCGGTTATTCCTGCTATCCGGACGATGGCGAGGATGTGGATACGCTGCTGAATGCGGCCGATGTCGCCATGTACCAGGCCAAGCAACTGGGCCGCTCCAACATCCAGTACTACAGCCCCGACATGCGGGTGGCAGCAGGCAAGCGCCTGACCCTGGAAGGCAAGCTGCGCCACGCCGCCGAAAACAATGAACTGCTCCTGCATTACCAGCCCAAGGCCGACCTGAAAACCGGCCGCATCGTTGGTGTCGAAGCCCTGGTGCGCTGGCAAAGCCCGGAGCTGGGCCTGGTTTCGCCCGGCGTCTTCATCCCGATCGCCGAGGAATCCGGCCTGATCGTGCCGATCGGCGACTGGATCCTGCGCACCGCCTGCAACCAGGCGCTGGCCTGGCAACGCGCGGGCCTGAATATTCCCGTGGCCGTCAACCTCTCCGCCAAGCAGTTCCAGGCGCCGGGCATCGCCGCACGCGTGCGCGATACGCTCGAAGCCACGGGCCTCGATCCGCACTACCTGGAGCTGGAGCTGACCGAGAGCATGTCGATGGGGAATCCGGAAAAGAGCATTGAAATCATGCAGAGCTTCAAGGCGCTCGGCATTACCCTGACCATCGACGATTTCGGCACCGGTTATTCCAACTTAAGCTACCTGCAGCGCTTCCCGCTGGACAAGCTCAAGCTCGACCAATCCTTCGTGCGCGACATGGCGTTCAGCCCGGAGGCGCTGGCGATTTCCCAGGCGGTGCTGGCGGTGGCGCACAGCCTGCGTCTGAAGGTCGTCGCCGAAGGCGTGGAAACCCAGGAACAATTGCAAATACTCGCAAAAAGCAATTGCGAAGAGATGCAAGGCTATTACTTCAGCCGGCCGCTTCCGGCGGAAGAATGCACCCGCTTCCTGAGCGAAAAGCGCCGGCTGATCCTGCACGATACCGAACCCGCCACGGCAAGCGCCGCGCACTGACTTCCCAATGCGGTCGCTGCGGCGGCCGCTTCTCTTTTGTATCGCTGTCACGGCATTTCTTGTTTTCCTTGCAACCCGCCAGGAAAGCCGAGGCATGTCATGCAGCCTTCATACACATCGGTTACAATAAATCCAAGCTATTAGTAAATCAAGAAGCGATTAACTAAGACTATCAGACTCATGCAGATTATTCATTTCACAGCACGGGGGATAGTCGATAAGATTTGTCTCATGCAGTTTTGATCAACCAACAGTGGAGTAAATAAATGTCCCAGATTAATACCCAAGTCAAACCCTTTACCGCCACCGCTTTCCATAATGGCAAATTCGTTCCGGTCTCGGATGCCGACCTGAAAGGCAAGTGGTCCGTGGTGTTCTTTTACCCGGCCGACTTCACTTTCGTCTGCCCGACCGAACTGGGTGACCTGGCTGACAACTATGCCGAATTCAAGAAGCTGGGCGTGGAAATCTACTCGGTCTCGACCGACACCCACTTCACCCACAAGGCATGGCACGACACTTCCGACACCATCGGCAAGATCCAGTACCCGATGATCGGCGACCCGACCGGCGTCATCTGCCGCAACTTCGACGTCATGATCGAAGCTGACGGCCTGGCTGACCGCGGCACCTTCGTGGTCGACCCGGAAGGCAAGATCCAGCTGGTCGAAGTGACCGCTGGCGGCATTGGCCGCGACGCTTCCGAGCTGCTGCGCAAGATCAAGGCAGCCCAGTACGTTGCAGCCCACCCGGGTGAAGTCTGCCCGGCCAAGTGGAAAGAAGGCGACAAGACCCTGGCACCGTCGCTGGACCTGGTCGGCAAGATCTAAGACAGGCAACGGCGCGCAGCAGAAGCCCTGCGCGCGCGCCGATCTTGCACCCCTTGCCGGTCGCGCTTCTGCGGCCGGCAGGTCCACTCCCCGATCAGCCTGAAAACACCGGGAGCCACAAGCTCATCCGGCGGTGGATTTGCACACTCAAAAAAACGCAACGACACACTAAAGAAAGCGAGGACATCATGTTGGAAACCAATCTCAAGACCCAATTGAAAGCCTATCTCGAAAAGGTCACCCTCCCCATCGAGATCACCGCCAATATCGACGGCACCGAGGCCTCGCGTGAAATGCAGGGCCTGCTCACCGATATCGCCACCCTCTCCGACAAGATCACGCTGAAGGAAACCAGCGACGCCGCCGTGCGCGCGCCATCCTTCGCCATCAACCGCGCCGGCAGCGACATGGGCATCCGCTTTGCCGGCATCCCCATGGGCCATGAATTCACGTCGCTGGTGCTGGCGCTGCTGCAGGCCGGCGGCCACCCGCCCAAGCTCGACGCCGATGTCATCGAGCAGATCCGCGCTCTCGAAGGCGAGTTCGTCTTCGAGACCTATATCTCGCTGTCGTGCCAGAACTGCCCGGATGTGGTGCAGGCGCTGAACCTGATGGCTGTGCTGAACCCCAACATCCGCCACGTCATGGTCGATGGCGCGCTGTACCAGGATGAAGTCGAGAAGCGCCAGATCATGGCCGTGCCGACCGTCGTCCTGAATGGCGAGGTATTCGGCCAAGGCCGCATGGGCACCGAGGAAATCCTCGCCAGGATCGATACCGGCGCCTCTGCGCGTGCCGCTGAAAAGCTGGCGCAGAAAGACGTGTTCGACGTGCTGGTGGTGGGCGGTGGCCCCGCCGGCGCCGCTGCGGCAATCTATGCAGCGCGCAAGGGCATCAACACGGGTGTTGTTGCCGAGCGCTTTGGCGGCCAGGTGCTCGACACCATGGCCATCGAAAACTTCATCTCGGTGAAGGAAACCGAAGGACCCAAGCTGGCCGTGGCGCTCGAGCAGCACGTCAAGGAATACGCCGTCGACATCATGAACGTGCAGCGCGCCGAAAAGCTCGTCGCCGGCGACATCATCGAAGTACAGCTGGCCAGCGGCGCCACCCTCAAGGCCAGGTCCGTCATCCTGGCCACCGGCGCGCGCTGGCGGCAGATGAACGTGCCCGGCGAAGAGCAGTACCGCAACAAGGGCGTGGCCTATTGCCCGCACTGCGACGGTCCGCTCTTCAAGGGCAAGCGTGTCTCGGTGGTCGGCGGCGGCAACTCCGGCGTGGAAGCGGCCATCGATCTGGCCGGTATCGTCGCGCACGTCACCCTGCTGGAATTCGGCAGCGAATTGCGCGCTGACGCGGTCTTGCAGCGCAAGCTCTATAGCCTGCCGAACGTGACCGTCATCACCGATGCCCAGACCACCGAAGTCACCGGCGACGGCAACAAGGTCAATGGCCTGAAGTACATCGACCGCAAGAGCGGCGCCGCGCACGCCATCGATCTGGAAGGCATCTTCGTGCAGATCGGCCTGCTGCCCAACACCGAGTGGTTGAAAGGCACGGTGGCCCTGTCGAACCGCGGTGAAATCGAAGTCGATGCGCGCGGCCAGACGTCGGTGCCGGGGGTGTTTGCCGCCGGGGACGCCACCACGGTGCCTTTCAAGCAGATCATCATCGCCATGGGCGAGGGCGCCAAGGCATCGTTGTCGGCCTTCGATCACCTGATCCGCACGTCAGCGCCGGCAGAAGAAAAGAAGGCGGCGTAAGCTGCCTGCAGCAATGCTGCATAAAAAGCGCCGGCCACAAGCCGGCGTTTTTTATGGCGGATTCAATCCCATCCGCCCGACCGTCCACTTTTCATCGACTCGAGATCACGCGCAAACATTTCCGCCAGTTCGTCGCGCGCCTGGCGCGCCATCGACACATACTGATCCTGGTCCTTGTAATAGGGATAGACGGCATGCACCGAAGCGATATTGTGCGCGCGGAATTTCATCGCTGCCTGGCGCGCCTGGTAGGCGCCGTACCCCAGCGTTTGCAAGACCTGGCGGCCCAGGCGCAGCGAACCTTCGAAGGTTTCGCGCTCCAGCATGGTCACGCCGCGGTCCATCAAGTCATAATAGTGCGTGACGTTGCGGGCGCGCGCCAGGATCGGCAGGTCGGGAAATTCCTGCTTCACCGCATCCACCAGCGCCAGGCTATCCTCGACGTCGTCGATTGCCACCACCAGCGCGCGTGCCCTGCCAGCGCCGGCCGCGTGCAGCAAGTCGGTGCGGGTGGCATCGCCATAAAACACCTCGAAGCCGAACTTGCGCAACAAATCGATCTGGTCCGGGTCATGGTCCAGCACCGTCAGGGGCACCTGGTTGGCATGCAGGAGGCGGCCGACAATCTGGCCGAAGCGGCCGAAGCCGGCGATGATCACATGGCCTTCCCGTTCCTCGATGGCATCGTCAGGCCGGGTTTGCCCAGCCTGGAAGCGCGGCGCAATCATCCAGTCGTAGAGCAGGAGCAGCAGCGGCGTCATCAGCATCGACAGCGCCACTACCAGCAACAGCATCGACGACACCTCGGACGAGAATACGCGCGCGGTGGCGGCTGCGCCAAAGACGACGAAGGCGAATTCGCCGCCCTGCGACAACAATAGGGCAAACAGCAATTGCTGGCTGCGCGGCAGGCGGAAGCGCTTGCCCAGGGCATACAGCACGCCGATCTTGATGGTTAAAAAGGCGATGACTGCCGCCGGAATCAGCAACGGATGCGCCAGCAGCACGCCGAAATCGACCGACATGCCGACCGCGATAAAAAACAGCCCGAGCAGCAAACCCTTGAAGGGCTCGAGGTCGGATTCCAGCGCATGGCGGTACTCTGAATTGGCCAGCAGCACGCCGGCGAGGAACGTGCCCAGCGCCATCGATACGCCCACCGATTGCATCAGCAGGCCGATGCCGATCACCAGCATCAGGGCAAACGCCGTAAAGATTTCGCGCATGCCGGTCTTGGCAATGGCGCGCAGCAGGGGGCGCACCAGGTAGCGGCCGCCGACAATCAGGGCCACGACGACGCCGATGATTTTCACCGCGTCCACCCAGTCCTGGGCGCGCTCGCCCGTCGCGGAAACGCCCAGCATCGGCACGATGGCGATCATCGGAATGGCGGCGATATCCTGGAACAGCAGGAGCGAAAAGCTGGCAGATCCCGCAGGGGTCGCCATCAGGTTGCGTTCATCCAGCGTCGCCAGCGCAATCGCCGTCGACGACAGCGACAAGCCCAGCGCGGCGATCAGCGCCGTCTTCCAGCCGATGCCAGACAACACGCCTGCCGCGCACAGGGCCAGCGCTACCAGGGCGACTTGCGCACTGCCCCAGCCAAAGATGGGCTTGCGCATCGACCACAGGCGTTTCGGTTCCAGTTCCAGCCCGATCAGGAACAACAGCAGCACCACGCCGAATTCGGAAAAGTGCAGGATATCCTCCACTTCCCGGATCAGTCCGAAGCCAAATGGCCCAATGGCAATCCCTGCTGCCAGATAACCGAGCACGGCGCCCAGCCCCAGGCGTTTGGCGACGGGCACCGTGATGACCGCCGCCGCCAGATAAACCAGGGCATTGAGTAAAAGATTGTTTTCCATCCCGTTGCCCTCGTTTCCCGACGCAAACCCAGTTGTTCCGTGTGGCTGATTTCTGAATCCGAATGCTTATCCCGGGGACGATTCGCCCGACCAGTCCTGCCCGACCCCGGGAAATTGCACGACCGCCTTGCCGCACCAGTTGGGGTAATCCGCCAGTTGCGCCACATAGCCCTCGACGTAGCGCGTCACTGCCGCATCGTCGACCCGGTGCGCGCCATGGAGAATATAAGGTGGCAGCCAGCGCATGCCGCACAGGGCGGCGGTTTGCTGGAACGGTGGCAGGAATGCCGAAAATTCCCGGCCATGGTAGCCGCCGGCCTGATAAGACTCGTTCGAGCCGCCGGCAGTGGCCACCAGCCAGAAGTCCTTGCCATGCAGGGCCGTGCCGCCATGGCCGTGCGCCCAGCCACTTTCCAGCACTACGTCGAGCCATTCCTTCAGCAGCGACGGCATGCTGTACCACATGATCGGATGCTGAAAGACGATCAGGTCTGCCGCCCTCAGCCGCGCCTGCTCCTGGCGCATATCGATATCGAAATCCGGGTAGGTTTCATACAGGTCATGCACCTCCACGTGCGCCAGCGTGCGCGCCGCCTCGGCCATCAGCCGGTTGACGCGAGAGCGGTGCGGTGTCGGATGCGCGTAGACAACAAGAATCCTCGGAGGCGTGTGCATGGAAGGCGGGCGGCTCGGGTTGTGCAAGCGTCTATTCTGCCATCAGCATGCGCCGCTGGCGTTCCTCTTCCTCTTTTTCTGCCAGTTGAATCGCCTGTATCACCGCACCGACATCGGCGGGACGCTTGTCTTCCTTGATGCGGCCGGTCAAGGGCGTGTCGGGTTTCAGCAGGCCCGCCTGGTACAGGCCCCAGATTTCCTTGCCATATTGGGAGTGGGCCAGCTGCGGCGCAAAGCGGCCAAAGTAAGTGGCCAGGTTGTCGACATCGCGCTCCAGCATGGCTCCGGCATTGTTGTTGCCCGCCGCATCCACCGCCTGGGGCAAGTCGATGATGACCGGACCTAGAGCATCGACCAGGATATTGTATTCGGACAGGTCGCCGTGCACGACGCCGGCGCACAGCATCAGCACGACCTGGCGCAGCAGCTGCGCATGGTAGTCGAGCGCGGTCGCCTCGGTCAGTTCGACATCGTTCAGGCGCGGCGCGGCATTGCCCCCGGCATCCGTCACCAGTTCCATCAGCAGCACGCCTTCAAAGCAGATGAAAGGCCTGGGCACGCGCACGCCGGCTGCCGCCAGCCGGTACAGCGCATCGACCTCGGCATTTTGCCAGGCTTCCTCGGCCATCTGGCGGCCATAGCGGCTGCCCTTTTCCATGGCGCGCGCCTGGCGGCTGTTCTTGACGCGCCGGCCTTCCTGGTACGACACCGCCTGGTGAAAGCTGCGCTGGTTGGCTTCCTTGTACACCTTGGCGCAACGCACTTCGTCGCCGCAGCGCACCACATAGACGGTGGCTTCCTTGCCGCTCATGAGCTGGCGCAGCACCGCGTCCACCATGCCTTCATCGATCAGGGGCTGCAGGCGTTTCGGAGGTTTCATGGCGGCAGGTACTCGATTCTGTGCGGGGTAAGCGCTCAGTGTACCAAGATCTGTTGCGCGGAGGCGATTGATCGCGCAACTGCCCCCCGCCCGCCAGCAAACCTGACAGCCTTAGCGTGGCTGCCACAGGGTCCAGCGCTGCGCGATGTTGCCGGCACAACTCCATAGTTGCAGGCTCTGGCCGGACACGCCATTGCCTGCCGGGATATCGAGGCACTTGCCCAGCGTAGTTTCAAGCTGGCCCCGCAGCCCAAACTGTTGGGCGGTATTGTCCGCAATACAACCCCAGACCTGCACCTTGGTGCCATTGGCAGTGCCATTGCCATTGATATCCAGGCAGCTGTTGGTATTGAGTGCGGTACGGAAGCCGCCATTACCCGGTATCCATTGCTGCGCGGGCGTGCCGTTGCAAGTCCAGAGCTGTACGGCGTTGCCATTGGCGGAAGAGCCGCCCGATACATCGACGCACAAATTGTTGACGGTCTTGATCGTGCCGGTAGGCGGATCGAAAGTGAATTTCTGTGCATCGCTGGTATTGCAGTCATGCAGCTGCAATGCCTGACCCGACACGAGATTGCCACCAGGTACATCGACACACTTGCCGCTGTTGCCGCCAACGATGTTCATGTTTTTAAACCACCACTTCTGGCCAGCCCCGCCGTTGCAGGTCCATTCCTCGATCGGCGAACCATCGGCTATTGCGCCGCCATTGCCAACGACCATGCATTTGGCGGCCAGCGGGTTGCGAATATCACGCCAATTGGAAAGGTACCATTGCTGCGCTTTGGTGCTGTTGCAGGTCCATAGCTGGACTTCGCTGCCGTCTGCTGTGGCGCCGCCGTTAATATCCACGCACAAGTCTTTATAGCCGACGATCGTTCCCGGCAGCGGCTTGGACGGTGTCGTGGTTGGGGTGCCGTCAACCAGTGTCTTGTAGCGCCTCCAGTCCCAGCCCGAACCCGGGTCGGTATGCGTCTGGTTCGCATAGTTGATATGACCCTTGACGTTGTAATTGGCATCAGGCAGCTTGGCATTCCAGCCAAGGGACCCGTCATACACCTTGCTTGGCAGGGAACGCGCCGCCAGGATGTCGCGTGTCAGGGCTGCCGACGCGTTGTACATGGCCGTGGTATACCAAGCGGTTGGATTGGCGATATAGCCTTCATGTTCGATGCCAACGGTGTAGCCGTTGGAGGAACCGATATGCCATGCGCGGTCGCCTTCGCGCACCATCTGCGTGATCTGGCCGTCGGACGAACGCAAAACGTAATGCGCGCTGACGCTGGCGCTGCAATTCTTGAACCAGGAAATGGCGCCGGCATACGAGCCTTGCGTGGTATGGATGGCGACATGGGTGAATGGCGTGGAGCGGCCCGCCGTGTAATTACAGGTCGGTGCCGGATTCCAGATCGCCGGCGGATAATCGGGCGAGGCCAGGGCCGGCTGGATGCCCGTGGCGCACAACGCCGTTGCGGCCAGCAAGGCCTTTGCTAAAAATCGATTCATAGGGTTCCCCTTGTTACGCGGCCTGCAAGGCCGCGCCATGCTTGAATGAGATATCGGTTTTGTCAGGTGGATTAACGGCTTGGCGACATGGCATCCGCATCGGGCGCGGTCAACCTCATGTTGTTCGGGCCGTATTCGAGTAGCACGCGCGATGCCGCCAGGGTGCGCAATTTTTCGTGGCCATAGACTTTTTCCAGATCGACCTCGCGTTGCTTGATCTTGTAGCGGCCGTTGCCACGTCCTTCCTTGATGGCGTTGAAAACTTCATAGGTTTGCATTTCCGCGATTGCACGCTCTGGAATGCCGCTCAGCTTCGCCGCGGCGTCTTCCCACTGTTCAAGCGGCGTAGCGCGATTCTTGCGGTTGCCGTACTGCGCCAGGAGAGCGGCGGCGCCACGGATATTGCTGCGCGTGTCCGTCACCAGCGTGACCGGCATTTCACGAATCAATCCGGCGGCCTGGTTCAACGAGTAGCCGAAATGCGGGTCGTTACGCAAACCCATGATGCCGTAGGCGGGCGGCATCTCGCCTTCGTGCCAATCGGCTTCCTGAAAATCTTCGCCGTTTTTCTTCGCGTGGCCCTTTGGCACAATCGGGCGCCAGCGTGTTTCGGCATAGGCGATCGATTGCAGCAGTTCGACCGGGACGTCAAATTCTGCGGCAGCTTCTTCAAACCATTTTTGGTAAATTTTCGGAAAACCGGTCATCTCGGTGGCGTTGCCAGCGGCATAAACGGCATAGGCGGTGCCCAGGCTTGCTGTCAGCAACAGTGCCGACACTAGTGACTTGATGCGGGTATGCATGCGTATCTCCTAAGGGTTGAATCAAATTGGTTAAGATTTTTGTGCGGCTGACGCGGCCAGCCAGGCTTTGCCAATTTGCCTGCGGTTAATGTTTGCAAAAGCAGGGCGCTTACTATTGCCGAAACGACAGGATTGCGCATCACCATCCATGGTGAGAGGATGGTGAAAATGACATTTTTTTGGGTCTCGAATGACACCTGGACGCAACGCGAAAGGTGTTTTTCAGAGGAATGTTGCGGAGAGGAATTTTTTTATGGTGCCAGGGATCATAACCTTGCTGCGTACCGCGTTTTTGCTCATGGGCTTGATGGCGATGGGGCCTGTTCATGCGCAGCGCGAAGCGACAGGACTCACCGCAACAGCAAAAACATTTCAGCACTACTTTGACGAAGCTGCCATCGAATTCAATGTGCCGGTCGAACTATTGCAAGGGATCGCCTATGTCGAAACGCGCTGGCAACCGATCGTTCCGAAAGGGTATGCGGGCAAAATGCCAGAGTATGGGGTGGCGGTGGAATCGCACCATGGCAAGCCGGTAGGCTACGGCATCATGGGCTTGCATGACGACCCGTATCATGGCCACTCGCTCATTGAAGCGGCGCGACTGATCGGCCAGCATCCGGCCACGCTGCAGTCGGCGTCACGTGCGAACATTCGCGGCGCCGCGGCACTGCTCTCGCGATATGGCGCACCCAGGACCACGGCGTCTCCACTTGAAGCATGGGAAGCGCCCCTGGCCAGGTACAGCGGCATTCCCCAGCGCGATGTGGCGCAACTTTATACGTATGAAATTTTCGCGGCGATCAAGCAAGGCAGGCGCAGCAGTCAATATGCAATCACGCCGCGACCTGTCGACCTTGAAAAAATTTATGGCACGGACGGCTTGAAAAGGCTTTCAACGCATTAAGGCAGGCTGCGCCATTCTTCCTCTTAACCCATCATGCCGAGCTCGCGCAAACGCTCGATGGCTTGCAGCCGGCTGTTGACACCTAGCTTGGCATAGATGCTCTTCATGTGGGAATGGATGGTATTGGCGGAAATGAACAAGGCCTGGGCAATTTCCTGGTTCGAACTGCCCCTGGCGATATACAGGACGACTTCCTTTTCCTTTTTGCTGAACAGCGATGGCAGCAGGTGGGCACGGCCGGCATCTTTATCGACGGCTTCCGGTGCGATATGGCCCAGCAGGGAATGGACGCAGGCAGTGTAATCGCTGCCGCGCGCCAGTTTGACCAGCAAGCAGCGCAAGGCGGCGCCGTCATTGATAAACAGCCGCACCAGCCGGGTATGCTCGGCCAATGCCACGGATTGCTGCAATGCTGCCAGCGCTTCACATGGCTTGCCCAGCGCCTGCAGCGCCGTTGCCTTGAGAATGCCGATTTCGATGACAACTGCCTGGCGCTTGCCCTGTTCGGCGGCAGGCAGCAGGGCATCAAGCAGGGTCAGTGCCCTTAATGGTTGCCGAGATGCAATGAAGTAACGCGCGAGAACCAGGTATTCGGCTTCGCGGCCGATGGCCAGCGGCAAATCGAGCGACAGCTGGGCTGCATCGGCCCATTGCCGGGCGACGTCGAGTCGATTCTGGTTCAGGCAGAGATAGCCGAGCGCCGCCGAAAGCGGCGGCAAATCGACCACGAAGCGGCCTGCATATCGGGCCAGCAATGCTTCGCAATCGACATCGGGTTGCGGTCCGGCGGCGCCAGCCGCCAGCCGGGTTTGCGCCAGCAGGATGCGGCCCCAGGTATTGACGTACTGCATGCCTACCGCCGTCATTTCCACGCCGCGCAGCAGATACCGCTCCGCCGCAGCCAGGTCGTTCATCTGGTAAGCCAGCTCGCCCATGCCGATGTACAGCATGCCGCAGGCCGGGTAGTCATGCAGCCCGACCGCCAGCGCTTCGCGCATGGCATTGTGATACACCTGGCCTGCGGCGACCAGGTTGCCGCGCAACAGATGCAGGCGTGCCAGTCCCAGCACGGCGGTGATCGGCACCAGCGCGTTGTACTTCACCTGGGCGATGCTGGCATGCTGCGCCAGAAGCGGTTGTGCCTGGTCCAGTTCGCCAATGACGAAGCAGGTCACGCCCAGATAGACTGCCGCCGCCCGATGCAGGGTACGTTCCGGATGTAGCGAGGATAGCGCGCTATGCAATTGCGCCATTGCGCCGTCGATACTGCCATCATAGGCGAGCCGACAGCCGCGCATCAGCGCCAGCTGACCCCACATGGCGCGTTCATTGCTGCCGCACGGCGCATGCTCGAATCCGGCGATGCAAGCGGCGACCTTGCGGATATGATGATCCATTGCCACCAGATCATCCATATAGAAGCTGCCCCAGGCGCACATCATCGACAGCGCCGGACGTTGTGCCAGGAGCGCAGTGGGAAGGCATTGCGCCCAGCGCAGGACGGTACTGATCTCGCCATGGGAAAAAAGCTGGTTGCCATGCTTTTCCATCAGGTCGGCGGCAAACACAAAATCTTCCGCCTTGATGGCGTAATTGATGGCGTCGGTTGGCAAGCCGTTTTCGTCGCACCACTGGCTGGCGCGCCGGCACAGCATCCTGGCCAGTTCCGGATCAGTGCCGCGCAGGCGCGACTGCAGCAGCGACGTAAAGAGATGATGGTAGCGGTACCACAGGCGCTGGTGATCCAGGCCGACGATGAACATGTTGGCGCGTTCCATCTCGTCGAGCATCAGGCGGCTGTCGGCACGCCCGGTGACGGCATCGCACAAGGGTGCATTGAAGCGTTCGAGCAGGGATGTCTGCAGCAAGAAGCCTTGCATTTCGTCGGAACGGCTGCGCAGCACCTCATCTAGCAGGAAGTCGGTGATATGCCGGTTGTCGCCGGCAAAGTTATCGATGAATCCGGCCTTGTCCGACACCGCATGCAGCGATACTGCCGCCAGCTGCAAGCCGACGATCCAGCCTTCGGTGCGCTGTGCCAGTGTGTCGACCTGTTGTTGCGGCAAGTCCAGCTGCATCAGGTCATTGCAGAAAATTCCGACTTCTTCTGGCGTGAAACGCAGATCGCTTGCGCGGTATTCCATTACCTGACGCAGTCCGCGCAGACGCGCCAGCGGGAAGGGCGGATCGCAGCGGCCGGCGACGATGAGTTGCAACTGCGGCGGATGGTTCTCCACCAGGAAGGCGAGCGCTTCATGGACCGCGACGTCACTAACCAGGTGCAGGTCGTCGAGCATGAGGCACAGGCGTCCCTGCAGATTGCACAGCTGGTTGACCAGCGAGCGCATCATTTCGCCGATCGAGGGCAAGGGAGCGTTGCCCAGCATGCCGGTGATGGTGGCGCCAAAGTCGGGATGCCGGGCCTGAATCGCCGTAATGAAGTGCATCAGGAATCGCAGCGGATCGTTGTCGCCACCATCGAGCGACAGCCAGGCGACCGGCGCAGGCATCTCTGTTGCCCACGCCGTGAGCAAGGTGGTCTTGCCATAACCGGCAGGCGCACACACCAGAATCAAGCGTGGCGCATCTTGCGGCCGCATCAGGCGTGCACGCGGCACGATCCGCATCGGCGTAGCAGGAATCACCAGTTTGGTGCTGAGAATATAATCGGTCGACACGGCCTAACTGCTCAATAAGATTGAACCAAGCTCGAGGGCTAACCCACTTCCAGCCTTAGCGAGTCCGGAAGCACGGCGCCTTGTTCTTGCAATGAAGAACAAATGACATTGCGGGAAAACGTCTCCTGTATTTTGCTATTATTATTTTTGTAATAGTAACAATGCTTTTGGGAATTGACTACTATCGTTCGATAAATATTCATTTGGGGAAATTTTCCATGTCCTGGACCGGCAGGCTTTTTTGCGCATCTCTGCCATGTTATTTTTGCATTTAGTATCAAAATTCGATACTTTCCATGTCAATTGCCAATGCTTTGCATGGCATGGTTTCACTTGTTAATCCATTGCGGCATGATGCCTCGACTTCGACCAAGGAGAACCATCATGCATACTCTGCGTCACTACCTGCGGCTTTTCAGCACGACCTTCATCACCCTGCTTTTGGCGGGCATCGCGCTCGCTTACGGCCCGGTAGCCCAACTGACGAACTACCACGACTTTGCCGACCAGCACACCCTGTTCGGCATCGCTCATGGTGCCGACGTCCTATCGAATCTCGGCTTTGCCCTGGTTGCCTTGTGGGGCTGGCGGCGTCTGGCGCCGGCGCGCAAGCATCCCGGCATCGCCGCAGGCTGGGCGGGCTACGCACTGTTCCTGGCCGGCCTCCTGCTGACCGCGTTCGGCTCGACCTGGTACCACCTCGACCCCGACAATGCGCGCCTGGTCTGGGACCGCCTGCCCATCACGCTCGCCTGTGGCGGCTTGCTCGCCGGGGTGTGGGGCGATGCGCGCCAGCGCAGCAGCGCTGCACTGGCTGCCGGGCTGGCGCTTGCCGGCATGGCCAGCGTGGCCTGGTGGTATTTCACCGAGCTGGCCGGCAGCGGCGACCTGCGTGCTTACCTGCTGCTGCAAATCCTGCCGATCCTGCTGATTCCCCTGTTGCAGTGGATACACGGTACGCCGCCAGCCGAACGTTGGGCGTTTGCAGGCGCACTGTTACTATATGTTTTTGCCAAGTTTGCCGAGATGAACGACCACCAGATTGCGGCGGTGCTGGGCGCGCTTACCGGCCATACCCTGAAGCACTTGCTGGCCACGGCGGCAGCGGCACTGGTGGTGGCGAGCCTGGTGCAGCGGGTGCGCGCGCCGCTGGAACACAATAAACCGGTTGCGTCGACTTCCGGACAATTTCAATAAAAAGAATCAGGGAGTAGTCATGCTGAAAACCCTCTTGCGCATCGCCCTCAAGGCATTGTTTCGCGTCCGCGTCACCGGTGACAGGAGCACGTTCCTGAATCCGCGCACCCTGATCGTCGCCAACCACGAATCCTTCCTCGACGGCTTGCTGCTCGGCCTGTTCATGCCGGTGGAAGCGACCTTTGTCGTGCATACGCAGATCGCCAGCCGCCCGCTGTTCCGCTTCCTGCTGCGCTTCGTGCCGCACCTCGCGGTCGATTCCGCCAGCCCGCTGGCCATGAAAGTCATCGTCAAGCTGGTTGAAACCGGGCGGCCGGTCGTGATCTTCCCGGAAGGCCGCATTACCAATACCGGCTCGCTCATGAAAGTCTATGACGGCGCTGCCTTCGTCGCCGCCAAGACCGGCGCCACTATTGTCCCGGTGCGCATCGATGGCGCCGCGCGCAGCTACTTCGGGCGCCTGGCCGGCGTGTATCCGCGCAAGGCTTTCCCGCAAGTCAGCATTGCCATCCAGCCGCGCCGCACCATTCCCATGCCCGATCTGCCCTCGGCCAAGCTGCGCCGCCGCCGCGCCGGCGAACTGCTGCGCCAGATCCTGCTCGACATGCTGGTGGCCACACGTCCCCAGAAAACGCTGTTCGATGCCTTCCTCGATGCGAAAAAAACCTTCGGCGCGAACTACAAGCTGGTCGAGGATATCCGCCTGGTGGAAGAATCCTACGGCTCGCTGCTGAAGATGGCGCTCGGCATCAGCCGCATCATGTCGCGCCTGACCGCCCCCGGAGAAGTGGTCGGCGTGCTGACGCCGAATGCCGCGCCCACGCTCGGCCTGGTGCTGGCGCTGTCGGCGGGCACGCGCGTGCCCGCCATGCTCAACTATACTGCCGGCGCCGATGGACTCAAGGCTGCCTGCACCGCCGCCGGGATCAAGACCATCATCACCTCGCGCGCCTTCCTGGAAAAAGCCCGCCTGACCCAGCTGGTGACGCAACTGCCGGGCATCACGGTGCATTACCTGGAAGACCTGAAGGCGCAGTTCGGCTTCGGCGACAAGCTGTGGGTCGTGTGGCACCTGTTGTTCCCGCGCAGCGCGGCGCTGCCGCAGCAGCCTGACGATCCGGCCATCGTATTGTTTACCTCCGGCTCCGAAGGCAAGCCCAAGGGCGTGGTGCATTCGCACAATTCGATGCTCTCCAACGTCGCCCAGGTGCGCGCGGTGGCGGACTTCACCCCGCTCGACAAGTTCATGATGGCGCTGCCGCTGTTCCATTCCTTTGGCCTGACCTGCGGCGTGCTGCTGCCGCTGGTGTCCGGCTGCAAGGTCTTTTTGTACCCCAGCCCCCTGCATTACCGCATCATCCCGGAAATCGTCTACGACCGCGATTGCACGGTGCTGTTCGGCACTTCCACTTTCCTGGCCAATTACGGCAAGTTCGCCCATCCCTACGACTTCGGCCGCCTGCGCTACGTCGTGGCCGGCGCCGAGAAGCTGTCCGACGATGTGCGCAAGCTGTGGATCGAGAAGTTTGGCATCCGCATCCTTGAAGGCTATGGCGTCACCGAATGCGCCCCGGTGGTGGCGGTCAACGTGCCGATGGCGTGCCGCATCGGCAGCGTCGGCCAGTTCCTGCCCGGCATGGAATATGAGTTCGAGCCTGTGCCTGGCATCGACAATGGCGGCGCACTGCACGTCAAGGGGCCGAACGTGATGAAGGGTTACTTCCTGTTCGACAAACCCGGCGTCATCCAGCCGCCGCAATCCATCGGCGCCGGCTGGTATTCGACTGGCGACATCGTCGCGCGCGACGAGGATGGCTTCGTGCATATCCGCGGGCGCTTAAAGCGCTTCGCCAAGATCGCCGGCGAAATGGTGTCGCTGGAAGTCGTCGAGAAAATCGCCAATGCGGCCGCGCCCGGCCATGCCCACGCCGCCTCGACCCGGCCGGACGCCGCCAAGGGCGAGGCGCTGGTGCTGCTGACCACGCTCGCAGGACTTCGCCGCGACCAGCTTGTGGCAGCTGCCAAGGCCCTCGGCGCACCCGAACTGGCCGTGCCGCGGGTGATCCACCACATCGATGCGATTCCTTTGCTGGGTTCCGGCAAGACCGATTACGTCACCCTGAAGCGCATGGCTGAGGAAACCGCCAGCACGGCCGCGAGCGCCGCCGATGCCGATGCGGAAGCTGACGCCGCCTGAACCAGAACCTCCTGACCAGACTTCCACGGACCCCCTATGAGTTCGCAATTTTCACTTCTCAAGACTCGCCGCTTCGGGCCGTTTTTCGGCACGCAATTTCTCGGCGCGTTCAACGACAATCTTTTCAAGAATGCGCTGGTGGTGCTGCTGACTTTCCAGGCGGCGCAGTGGACCACCTTGAAACCCGAGTTGCTGGCCAACCTGGCAGCCGGGATTTTTATCCTGCCATTCTTCCTGTTCTCCGCCACCGCCGGGCAGCTCGCCGACAAGTTCGACAAGGCCATGCTGGCGCGCCAGGTGAAGTTGCTGGAAATCGGCATCACGGTGTTGGTCGGCATCGGTTTCTGGCTGCACAGCCTGACAGTGTTGCTGGCCTGCCTGTTCCTGCTCGGCGTGCATTCCACGCTGTTCGGCCCGGTGAAATACGCGATCCTGCCGCAGCATCTCCATGAAGATGAACTGGTCGGCGGCAATGCCTTGATCGAAGCCGGTACCTTTGTCGCCATCCTGGTCGGTACCCTCATGGGCGGCCTCCTGGCCGGCATGGAAGGCGGCGCCGTATGGATCACGGCAGGCTGCCTGCTGGTGGCAGTCGCCGGCTATGTCGTCTGCCGCGGCGTGCCGCCCGCGCCGGCGCCCGAGCCGCAGCTGCGCATGAACCCCAATCCCTTTACCGAGACCTGGCGCAATATCGGCTTTGCGCGGGAAAACCGCACGGTCTTTCTTTCCATACTCGGCATTTCCTGGTTCTGGCTGTACGGTGCCTTGTTGCTGGCGCAGTTCCCGGCGTACGCCAAGAATGTCCTGGGCGGCAACGAGACCAGCGTGACGCTGCTGCTCGCGACCTTCACTTTAGGGATCGGCATCGGCTCGCTGCTGTGCGAGCGCCTGTCGGCCAAGCAGGTGGAAATTGGCCTGGTGCCCTTCGGCTCGATTGGCTTGACCATCTTCGGCCTCGACCTGGCATTCGCCTCGCCGGCCAGCGTGCCCGCCGCGCCGCTGGCGCTTATGCCGCTGCTGCAGGCGCCGGGTACATTGCATGTGCTGTTCGACCTGTTTGCCCTTGGCCTTTTCGGCGGCTTCTTCATCGTGCCGCTGTATGCGCTGGTGCAGCTGCGCTCAAGCCCGGGCCACCGCGCGCGCATCATCGCCGCCAACAACATCATGAATGCCTTGTTCATGGTGGTCGGCGCCGGCGCGGCCGCAGGTCTTCTGTCGACTGGCCTCAGCATTCCCGCGCTGTTCGGCGTGGCGGCGCTGTGCAACGCGGCGGTGGCGTTCTACATCTATGGCCTGGTGCCGGAATTCCTGCTGCGCTTCATCGTCTGGCTCCTGGTGCATACCGTGTATCGCCTGGAGAAAAAAGACGTGGAACGGATCCCAGACGAGGGCGCGGCGCTGCTCATTTGCAACCACGTCAGCTTTGTCGATGCCCTGGTCATCACGGCGGCCTGTCATCGTCCGATCCGCTTCGTCACGGACTACCGGCTGTTTCGCGTGCCGATTCTGTCCTTCGTGTTGCGCTCCGGCAGGGCGATCCCGATTGCCCCGGCCAAGGAAGATCCCGTCTTGATGGAGCAAGCTTTTGATGCGGTAGCCGCAGCGCTGGCCGAAGGGGAACTGGTATGCATTTTCCCGGAAGGCGGGATTACCTTCGATGGCGAGCTCTTGCCATTCCGTCCCGGGATCACGCGCATTCTCGAGCGCAATCCAGTGCCGGTAGTGCCGCTGGCGCTGCGTGGATTGTGGGGAAGTATTTTCTCGCGGCAGGGTGGCAAGGCACTCAGCCAGCCTTGGAAGGCACGGCCATTCCGCAAGATTGCCATCGCCGCTGGCGATCCGGTAGCGCCGCAAGCAGCGGAACCGCAGGCGCTGCGCGATGAAGTCCTGCAGTTGCGCGGCGCCTGGCGATAGTGGCGATGCCGGTTAGTTGTCCTGGCGGATTTCGTAGGTGACTTCTTCGCTTTCCACCAGGTCCAGCACGTCGTTGAGGAAAGTGTCGTCGTCGGTGCTGGTCCAGGTATCTTCCGGATCGGCGGCAAACAGCGGTTCAAACGTCAGGTCCAGGAATTGATTGTTGGGAAGTTTGATGACATCCACGCCGGTGGAAGTCTTGACCAGCTCCCAGTCGTCGGGGATGGACATTTCAAGCTTCATGGTGACGGCAAGTTTTTTCATTTCAGGGCTTTCTATGGAGAGCTTGATGGGAAGGCTGGCGATGTTATCAGACTTCGGGCTCAGACCCACAAACGCTACAACCAAAAGGATTCGTCTTCAATAAGACGCTGGGCAAACTCTTTGGTTGAAAAACCCGTGATCGGCTTGGCTGAGCGCTGCGCTCAGGCCGGCTTGATGTTCTGGTTCATCTGGAAGAAGTTGGTCGGGTCATATTTTTTCTTGATCTCCACGAGTCGGTCATACGCCGCGCCGTAGGCGAACGCGATGCGGTCGGCTTCGTCCTGGGTGAGGAAGTTGATGTACGCGCCGCTGCTGGCGAACGGCTTTGACTTGCCGAAGAACTCGCGTGCCCAGGCGATGACGCGCTCGTCCTCGGCAGGCGACTCCCAGCGTCCGTGCACGTTCATGACGTAATTGGCTTCCCGGCTTGAGTAAGCCATTGCTCCGGGCGCTATGCGTGTCGTCTGGCCACCGATCGTGCCGATGAAGATCTCGCATTGCGGCGATGGCAGCTTGGCGGCGTAGTCGAGGATGACGGCGATCGCATCATCACTGAGCTGCGAGAAGTTATGCGACTTCCAGTAGTTTCGCGCACCTGGCGTCAGGAGCGGATCGAAGGTCTGCTGCCAGGCGCAGTACGGCTGCACGCCGACGTGCTCGCCGTGCGCCGTGCCGAACCCGCGCAGCGGCGCGATCAGCTTCATGCCTTCAGCGGGATCCCCCACATAGCACAGTGCGAGCGCGATAATTTCTTTGCCGTGAACGTCCTCGGGCAGGAAAGGCAGCGGGGGCGCCTTGCGGGTGACCATCCAGACGTTAAGCTCGTCCGGCATCGTCTCGGTGAAACGGGCGAACTGCGTGAGCACGGACCTGGCCTGGTCGAACGGGAAGACGATGAGCCCGCTCAGCACGTCCGGCCCGACGGGATGGAGCTGGAACTGGAAGTTGGTGACAATGCCGAAATTCCCGCCGCCACCACGCAGCCCCCAGAACAGGTCGGCGTTTTCCGTTTCGCTGGCGTGCACCTGCCTGCCATCCGCGGTAACGACATTGGCGGAGAGCAGGTTGTCGACGGTCATGCCGTACTTCCGGCTCAGCCAGCCGAAGCCGCCTCCGAGCGTCAGGCCGGCTACGCCCGTGGTCGAGTTGATGCCCAGCGGCGTGGCGAGGCCGTGCGCCTGTGCGGCCTTGTCGAAATCGGCGAGGGTGCAACCGGGCTCGACGCTCGCCCGGCGGGTGCTCGGATCCACCTGGACATTCTTCATCAATGAGAGGTCGATCATGAGGCCGCCGTCGCAGACGGCATTGCCGGCGATATTGTGCCCGCCCCCGCGGATCGAGACCAGGAGCTTGTGCTTGCGCGCGAACGCGACGGCCAGGACGATATCGTCTGGAGAGGTGCAGCGGGCGATCAGCGCGGGCCTGCGGTCGATCATGGCGTTCCAGATCTGGCGCGCCTTGTCGTAGGCCGCGTTGCCAGGAAGAAGTGCCTCGCCCCGAAATTGCGCTGTGAATGCGTCGATGTCTGCTTTTTGTAGCTGAGCCATGCTTGCCTCCTTTGTCTGCGTCTAACAGGCAATTGAACGGACACGGCGTCCAATGAACGCAGTAAATAGCAGGGTGATAAGCAAAGAGATTCGATTCTCTGCAAGCTGGCCCAGTTCCAAGGTTGGCAGCTGCTTGTTTGACTTGATCGACTACAGGCGTTGCATCCTGGGGCTTTTGCACAACCGCATTTAAAAACGCGCCTATTCGGTACGCCGCCAGTCTTGCAGTTGCCAAAGCCGCAAAGCAATATGGACTTCCAGTGCGCGCCCGGAATGCGTCCAGTCCGCCAGGATTGCATTCATCATGTCCAGGCGCTGGCGGAAGGTATTGATGTGAATGCCGAGAATGGCTGCAGCGGCTTTTGCATTATGCCCCTGGTCCAGGTAGCAAATCAGGGTCCTGGCCAGTTCAACTTTCCTTGCGTCTGCCTCGGTAAACAGCTTGCCCAGCGCCGAAGAAAGGAAGGCATTGACATCACTTCGGCTTTTATCCTTGAAGAGGATGGAATAAAGCGATAGCGCACTTTCATCAAAGATGGCGCCCGCGCTGCCCAGCAAGGGCAGCAGATCCAGGCATCTGCACAGACCCTCATTACTGGCTGGCAGATCCGACAGGTGCTCAACCGGTTCGGACATGACGCCATGGATTTTTTCCCGGGTATGTTCAGTGAAGAATTTTGTAACGGCTTCTTTCGTTTGGCGGCTGTTTCCTGCGGAACCAATCATCACCAGCACGCCATCGATTTCATCGATCAGCGTATTTGCCAAGGGCGATAGCTTGCGCATCCGGTTGATGAAGTAACCCAGGTCGCTGCCGGTGGGCTTAATCCGCATCAGGTACATGGGCTTGGCGGGATTGATGCCATGGCGATCCAGCTGGTGTGCGAGTTTTTCCGGATCGTGCTGCGGCTGGCTCAACAGGCTGCGCAAGACGATGGGGATCTCGCTTCGGGCAGCCGCCTCGTTGCGCTCCAGGGACAGCAGTACGACGCCGGTCACCACGGAACTGCGCTCGAAGATCCGCACGGCCACGTCATTGAGTTCCTGCCTGGTGTAAATCACCAGGCCGCCCAGCATGCCGCGTCCGCCGACCACTGCCGATACGCGGCATATGCCCGCCTCGGTGGCAAACGCAGTGACCGACTTGCCGAGCGTGCGGCTTTCCACCAGGGCGGCATGGATTTTATCTTGCGCTGAATAATTGTCGTGCGAGGCATTGCGGTCATGATGGTCGGGCGCGCCGTGCGCAGTTGCCAACGCGGTATAGGCCGGTTGCTCGCCTTCATCCAGGCAGACGACATCGCCATCCAGCATGGTGGCCACCATGTCGCACAGTTCCTTGACGCCCCCGCCGCGTGCAACCAGCGTGGTCAAGCGCTCGTGGGCCTCGGCGGCGATCTGCGTGTCTGCCGTTTGCTGCGCAAGCTGCTTGTTGGCTTCGCTCGCCTGGCGCAGTGCATCCTGCGATTGTTCAAACAGGCGGGCATTTTCGATGGCAACCGACGCATGGGCGGCCAGGGTCGAAAGAATCGACATTTCCCACGCATTGTAAGCGCGGATGTAACGGTCGCCGACAAACAGGACGCCGATCACCTGGGAGCCGGATAGCAGCGGGACGCCCAGGATGGACTTGATGTCTTCATCGGTGACGGCAGAGTCGATCAGGTTGGTATGCGCAAAACGGCTATCGGCTTCGTAATCCGAAGAACAATAGGCGGAACGGTTGCGCGCGACAAAGCCGCAAATGCCCACGTCGCGCGGCACGCGAATCTGCTTGAATTTTTCGGAAAAGGCGCCGTCAGTCGCGCGCACATAAAAATCGCCGCGTTCACGATCATAAATGGATAAATAGCCGATATCGCATCCGATCAGGTTGCGCGCCCGGTTCACGATGGCTTGCAGTACCTGGTCGATATCGCGAATGGCCGTCAGGCTTTGCGCGGTTTCGATGAGTGCCATCAATCCACGCTCCCGAGTCTGCAGCAATTCCAGGCGGTCCTTGAGCGCGATGGCCTTTTGCGCGTAATCGATCAGGGACGCCTTGGCAGGATAATCGGCAAGCGCTTCGATACGGGCGAGAATCCGGATCAGATCCTCTTTCGCATCGGTCTTGAACAGCGAAGCAATGATGTCATGCTCGAGCGCCGTGCTGACAGCAGCAGCGGATTCGGTGAATCGGGTATCGGCCATCGCGAATTCTCGTTTGATTAAAGGCTGTTGTTGCCAAATTAACGTGGCAAATGTCCGGTGGATGTTTTACACATCCTATACGGCTGGGATAGTCGTTTTTAGCCAAAAAAACGCCGGCGCCGGAGGATGAAAATTACTTTTTCAGTGCCAAAGCCAATGGCGCGAACGCTAAATGGTTGAATACAAACAAAAATATGGTGCAATGCAAAATAAGATTGCTCATCGGTTAGCTTGCAAGAATTGACGCGAATTACATAATTTAGCTCAACATATGTAATTTAATCACATATCAATCTGCATTGGGTCTGCCTACACTGCTTCATTCGAATCGCAATGTGCTTGCGATCAGCATGTCACTACTGGAGACCAAAATGCGTATTGATTCCCGCCTGCCCAACTTCCGCGCCCTGGATCCTGCGGCCCGCCTCGATGAAATTGTGAATAAAGTCGGCTTGACCCCGGAAGAGCGTGCGCTAATTTCCGAGCCGAATGCTTTGCCCTTGGAAACAGCCAATGGCATGGTCGAAAACGTCATCGGCAAGTTCGAGTTGCCTTATTCGGTGGCCGGGTACGTTCAGATCAATGGCCGGGATGTTTTGGTGCCGATGGTCGTTGAAGAGCCATCCGTGGTGGCGGCGGCGTCGTTCATGTCAAAGCTGATCCGCGACGCCGGCGGCTTCCAGACCTCCAGCAGTGGGCCGATCATGCGCGCCCAGGTGCAAATCATGGGAATAACGGACCCCTATGGCGCGCGCCATGCGCTGCTGAACCACAGGCAGGAAATCATTGAAATGGCAAACCAGCGCGACAAGGTGCTGATCGGCCTGGGCGGCGGTTGCCGCGACATCGAAGTGCATATTTTCCCTGACACGCCGCGGGGCCCGATGGTGGTGATGCACCTGATCGTCGATGTGCGTGATGCGATGGGCGCCAACACCGTCAATACGATGGCGGAAACGGTCGCGCCGCGTGTGGAGGAAATCACGGGCGGCAAGGTGCGCCTGCGCATTCTGTCCAATCTGGCTGACCTGCGGCTGGCGCGCGCCCGGGTACAGATTCCCGCGGCGCTTCTCAAAACCGACAAGTACAGCGGCGAAGATGTCATCAACGGCATCGTCGATGCTTACACGTTTGCGGCCGTCGACCCCTATCGTGCCGCCACGCATAACAAGGGCATCATGAATGGCATCGATCCCATCATCGTCGCAACAGGCAACGACTGGCGTGCTGTCGAGGCCGGCGCCCATGCCTATGCCTGCCGTGGCGGCCGCTATACCTCCCTGACCACCTGGGAAATTTCCAAAGAGGGCGACCTGGTGGGCACGATCGAGATGCCGATGCCGGTCGGCCTCGTCGGGGGCGCCACCAAGACGCATCCGCTGGCCCGGCTGTCGCTCAAGATCATGCAATTGAAATCGGCGCAGGAATTGGCCGAAATTGCCGTCGCGGTCGGCCTGGCGCAAAACATGGGTGCCCTGCGCGCACTGGCGACCGAAGGGATCCAGCGTGGCCACATGGCGCTGCATGCCCGCAATATCGCGATTGCCGCCGGCGCCAAAGGCGATTTGATCGACAAGATCGCGCAAAAAATGGCCGCCGCAAAAGATGTGCGCACCGACTATGCGATCGAATTACTGAAAGAATTCCAGTAAGCGCATTCACGCTTCATGCGAACGACATACGCAAAGGGACAGGCATGGCAATGACGCATATCGGGAACGCCGCACAGGGCTTGCCAAAGCGGGTCAAGATCGTCGAGGTGGGTGCGCGTGACGGCTTGCAGAATGAAAAAATGCAGGTTGCCACCGCGGTGAAACTTGCCTTGATCGATCGCTTGACCAATTCTGGCATCCAGTCAATCGAGGTCGGGTCATTTGTCTCGCCCAAATGGGTGCCGCAGATGGCTGATACCGCCGAGGTGGTGCGCGCCTTGCCAGTCAAGTCCGGCGTGGCATATTCAGTCCTGGTGCCGAACATGCGCGGCCTGGAGCAGGCGCTGGAAACCGGTTGCCGGGAAGTCGCGGTATTTGCCGCGGCATCGGAAGCCTTCTCACAAAAAAACATCAATTGCTCGATCGCCGAAAGCCTGGCGCGATTTGCGCCTGTGATCGAGGCTGCGCAAAAAGCCGGCGTCAACGTGCGGGGGTATGTTTCCTGCGTGCTGAACTGCCCTTTTACCGGCGATGTGCCAGCCGAAAAAGTTTCTGAAGTCGCAGCTGCGTTATATGCAATGGGGTGTTACGAAATCAGCCTGGGCGACACCACCGGTGCGGGCGGACCGCTGGCGACACGCAGGATGATCGATGCCTGCGCCCGCCAGGTGCCGGTGACTGCGCTGGCAGGACATTTTCACGATACCTACGGCATGGCGCTCGCCAATATCTGCGCCAGCCTGGAAAGCGGCGTCGCCGTTTTCGACAGCTCCGTAGCCGGCCTGGGCGGCTGTCCATATTCGCCGGGCGCCACCGGCAATGTCGCCACCGAAGATGTCGTCTACCTGATGCAGCAGCTGCAGATTGAAACCGGTCTGGACCTGCCTTTGCTGGTCGCGGCAGGCAATGACATCAGCACGTATCTTGGGCGTTCAAGCAATTCGCGTATCGCCAAGGCGCTGTCAGCAAAATCATCACCAACGATCACTGGCGCAGCATCATCGCACGCCGGGTAGCAGCATTCATACCAAATCAAAAACGGCCATTCAAGGCTCATTACACAGGAGATACAACATGAACAAACAGATTTTCACCACGATAGCAGCCGCGACTGTGGCCTTGTCGTCGCTATCCGGCGCCGCCCTCGCCCAATCCAGGGAACCCTTCCGCATCGGATTCATTACCGACATGTCCGGTGCCTATCAGGACACCGATGGTCCCGGCGGCCTGGAAGCCATCCGCATGGCAATCGAGGATGCGGGCGGCACCGTTCTCGGGCGGAAGATTGAATTGTTGTACGCCGACCATCTGAACAAGGCCGATATTGCTGCCGCCAAAACGCGCGAATGGATTGACCAGCAAGACTTGAAGATGCTGGTCGGCGGCGTCAACTCCGCCGCCGGCCTGGCAATGAACAAGGTCATTGCCGACAAAAAGCGTGTGTATTTCAATGTCGGCGCCGGCAGTGCCCGCTTCACCAACGAAGAATGCACGCCTTATACCGTGCACTATGAATACGATACGGTGGCTCTAGCCAAAGGAACCGGCTCGGCAGTGGTCGCGCAGGGCGGAAAATCCTGGTATTTCCTGGTTGCCGATTATGCCTTCGGCCATTCATTGGCCAATGACACCTCTGAAGTGGTGAAGGCGCATGGTGGTACCGTCGTTGGCTCGGTGAAGCATCCGCCGACGGCAAACGACATGTCTGCCTTCTTGCTGCAGGCGCAGGCTTCCAAGGCGCAGGTGCTGGGTCTGGCCAATGCCGGCGCCGACACGATCAATTCGATCAAGGCTGCGCACGATTTCGGCTTGACCAAGAATATGAAGATTGCCGGATTGCTGATGGTAATTAATGACATCCACGGGTTGGGACTGCCGGTTGCGCAAGGCCTGCTGATGACGGATAGCTGGTACTGGGACAAGGACGAGGCATCCCGCAAATTTGCCAACCGCTTTTTCCTGAAAATGAAGAAAATGCCGAGTTCGCATCAAGCCGCCGATTATTCTGCGACAGCAAACTACCTGAAAGCAGTGACTGCAGCAGGGACCGATGATGCCGACAAGGTGATGGCGGAACTGAAGAAAATGAAACTGAACGATTTTTATGCCAAGGGCTATATCCGCGGCGATGGGCGCTACATCCATGACATGTACCTGATGCAGGTGAAAACCCCGGCCGAGTCGAAAAAGCCCTGGGATTACATGAAGGTTGTCACCACCATTCCGGGCGAAGAGGCATTTACCAAAATCGCGGATTCGAAGTGCTCGTTACTGAAGAAATAATCGCGAATCTGTTTCAACGGTTTTCTGAGTAAGTTCAGTCCTGCGCCAACTTCTTCACGAAATCAGACTTTGCCCGCTCCCCTGAGCGGGCATTTTCATATCAGGGCTTCAGCGAGCCGACATGGGAAAGCACGGCTTCTTCCCGGCCTTCATTCACCAGCTCCGCTGGCGTCTTGCCCTCAAACGCCGGCAAGGCTGCATTCATCCAGGCATTGGCAGCATCGTCGCTGCCGGCGATTGCCCGGACTTGATGCATGATCGTGTAATAGGCCTGGGCTTTGCGCGACTGTTCCTGAAAACGTGCGCGGAGTGCTTCAAGCCCTTCGGGTGAAAGATTGCCGTCTTTAGACATGGTGACCTCGAAATTTGTGCATCTATTTTATGCCTTCATCTTATCCGTTTCCTGATGTTTACGTGGGCCCATACGCCGCGCGCCGATCTCAGGGAAGCCGGATATTTTTCCGCATAAAGTCAAACAACATTTTTACCCGTTGCAAGTGACGTGCATCCGGATGTGCCAGCGCCCATAAATCCGTGTCGAGTTCCTCAAGTGGCCCCGCGACTATCTGAACTTGCGGATTATCTTTCAGTAAAACAAGCGGAACAACGCCGATGCCCAATCCATTGACGATGGCACCGGCGGTAGACAGCACACTATTGACGCGATAACGGGGTTTAAGCTTGGGATAATGCTGCCGGCGCCACTTTTGGGAGGGATGGTCGGGTAGGGATTCGTCAAGCGCTACCCATGCCATCTCCTCCGGTAACGTTGCTTCGCCAAGACTGCGCAAATAGTCTTTGCTCCCATAAACTGCGGCACGCAGTGTGCCGAGTTTGACCCCCACCAAATGCTCCGGCGGCTTGCGCGTTGCGCGCACAGCGATATCGGCATCGCGTTGACTCAAGTTTGCGAGTGCATTCGACGCAATCAATTCAAGATCGATTTTTGGGTAAGCCTTCGAAAAATCCGCCAGTACTGGTAACAGCACACTATGCAGAACCGTGTCGGTAGTCGTGATGCGCAGCACACCTGAGGGTTCCGTCCCCTTTTTATGGGCGACTTCCCGCGCTTCATGCAATTGCGATTCGATGCGTTCGGCGTAGGCGGCTAGCGCCTGAGCCAGTTCTGTCGGCATATAGCCTTGCCGTCCACGATCAAACAATACCTCGCCCAGGTCCTTTTCGAGCCGTTTGATCGACCTGAAAACCGTCGAAGAATCGACCCTCATCCTTTCTGCCGCACCAAGGAGCGTGCGCCCGCGAATCAGGGCAAGCAGCAGCTCCAGGTCAGCCAGGCTCAGTGAGCTTTGCATATTTGCATAGGATGTTTTCATGATTGCCTATTTTAATTGCTCCATTGCATAGATAGAGTATCACCACCTTCACTTCATTTCAAAGGACTCTCACCATGATTGAGCAACGTTATGCCCCCTATGTCGACCTCCTGAGGCCATCATGAAACTCACGCTCATTAGCCATGCCTTATGCCCGTACGTACAACGGGCAGCTATCGCATTGAAAGAAAAAAATATTCCTTTTGAACGCATCGATATCGACTTGCGCAAAAAGCCCACATGGTTTCTGGCAATGTCACCGCTTGGCAAGACGCCTGTGCTGAAAGTCGATGACCAGCCAATCTTCGAATCCGCCGTGATCTGCGAATATCTAGAGGATACCGCCGGTCCTGCGCTGCATCCGGAAGATCCGCTGACTCGCGCCAGACATCGCGCCTGGATCGAATTTGCATCGGCCACACTCAACAATATCTGGACTTTTTATGTGGCTAAAGATGCAGGTGCCTACAGTGATGCGGCGAATGCGCTGATACAGCGCTTCGTTCAGATCGAAGGAGTGCTGCAGGATGGGCCTTACTTCGGCGGAAAACATTTTTCGCTGGTTGATGCGGCGTTTGCTCCGGTGTTCCGGTATTTCGATGTCTTTGATGAAGCAAGCGGCATCACATTCTTTGCGAATACGCCAAAGGTGCGTGCATGGCGGCGTGCTTTGTCAGAACGCCCGTCCGTAAGAGGCGCTGTGAGCACTGACTATCCCGCTCTTCTGCGTCAGTTCGTGACGGATCAACACGGCGAGCTTGCCAGGCGATTTGCAGTAACAGCCTGAAATTCGCAAGCCGCTTCAGAAAAATGTTTCAACAAATTTCTGGATATGACGTCCGGGATTTCCACCATCGGCCAATGGCCGCACTGTGGAAAGTGTTTCACCTTCTGGGCGCCAAAACGCTCCGCGTAGCGGCTGTCAATATAAGTATCACGATCGCCCCACATGACCAGGGATGGCACATTAGCGGCAAGCGCGCGCAATTGGGCATCCCAGGTCTGAAAGATTTCCGGATCGAGTCCGCGGTACACACGGAGCACCATCTTGCGCACTGAACCGGAAAAGCCGCGGTAAGTGGCGCTGATATGTTCGCGGCTGGGCTTGATTGCTCCGGAATTGGCATGCATGGAGCGTGCGAGCCCGGACTGCGGCATGAAAAGATGGAGCAACTCGCCGAGAATCGGCATGCGGCAAATCCGTCCATAGCGGTGCCACCGGTACTCGGACTGAAAAACCGTATTCATGATGGTGACGCTGCTTACTTTTTCCGGATGGCGCACGGCCCACGCCAGACCGAATGGACCACCGATGTCATGCACAACCAGGTTTACGGGCTCGCTGATACCGACCGCTCCCAGGAAAGCGTCGATGAATTCAGCCATCCCCTCAAGGGTGACCTGAAAGCCTGCCGGCACTGCCGACTGCCCGAATCCTGGAAGATCGGGAACAATGCATCGGTATGAGGCGCTCACGACGCGCGTCACGTCTTCCCACACCGTACCGGAGTCAGGTATGCCATGCAAAAAGAGTGTTGGCACCCCGTGGCCTGCATCCGAATAATGGATTTTTGCTCCTTGAACATTCACAAACATGGTCGTCACTTTTAAGTAAGGCGCGCAACAGAACTGCACGCGTGAATGAATACCGAAGGAAGCCTGGCTTCCTTCGGGCTTGTGTGATTCTGCCCATCAGGCATATTGGGCTTCGCCATTGCCCAAAGACCAGTTTTCCTTTTTTACCTCGACCAGGTTGATGAACACATCTTCGCGGCGCATTCCCAGTCGCTCGTGCAAACCATCCGCCAAAGCCTTGTAGTACGCCTTCTTCAGCTCCAGCGTCGCGCGGCCCTCGTTCAGCGTGACCTGGATGATGATGGCGTCCTCGCTTCGGTGAATGCCGTAGTAGCCTGGGTCCATCAGCAAGTGCGTGCTCGCATGCTCGGTGATCACGTGGAACCGGTTGTCTTTGGGGACATTCAGCACGTTGATCGTTGTGTCGTAAATGACATCGCTGATGGTGCGACGATATTCAGCGGACTTGCCTTGTGGAACATCGATGCGAACGAGTGGCATGAGAAATCTCCTTGCGAGCGGCGAAAAATGCCTGGTTTAGGTTCGGAAGCGGCGTCAGGTGCAGGCCATGAATGAACGATGACCATGCAGGCATTGTGACCACACGGCTGGCACCGGACAACTGACTTTTTTCCAGACATGGAATAGAATAACTATCTTATGAAAGATCTCCCACCTCTTCGCTCCCTGGTCGCTTTCGAGGCGGCGGCAAGGCACATGAGCTTTGCAAAAGCGGCTGAAGAGCTGTATGTGACGCCCGGAGCGGTGGGGCAGTTGATCCATAAGCTGGAAGACTGGCTCGGCGTAAAACTATTTCATCGGGAAGTGCGAAAGGTAACCTTGACGGAAGCTGGCGCCGCTTATTTCGGGCGTATCAGTAACGCCCTGGGCCAGATTTCGCATGCCAGCGGTGCGCTCAAGCAGCGGCGGCGCAACCAGATACGAATTTCGATGCCGCCCAGCTTTGCGAGGAAGTGGTTTGTGCCACGCATGGCGCGGTTCATGGATCTTCATCCTGAAATCAGCGTGCAGATCGATGCAAGTGCGGCCCTGGCGGATTTTGACAACGATGCGATTGATGTCGCGGTCAGGCATTTCAAGGCGCAGGAGAGCAACAAGCTGGATGTCGAATTGCTTTTTCTTGACGAGCTGCGTGTCTATTGCAGTCCGAGCTATTGCGAAAAACTGGCATTGAAACAGCCAGAAAACCTGGCAAAAGCGACGCTTCTGGCAACCAGAATTCACCCCTACTGGGAGCGCTGGCTCCTGCAATTTACCAGGCTGTCACGGCAAGAAATTGCCGCGATCCCCACCATCCACTTCGATGCCTCCCATCTGGCGATTGATACTGCCAAGCGCGATCAGGGGGTTGTGCTGACCAGTACGTCGCTCGTGGAGGCTGAAATTGCAAGTGGCGAGTTGATCGAACCGGTTGACGCCCGGCTTGCCGTCGATGAAGGCTACTATCTCGTTGGCCCCAAAGGCTCTTTCGCGCAGGGGGGCGCGGTTGAGGCGTTGAGGCTTTGGTTAAGACAAGTGTGTCGCACAAGTTCGTAAACCTGATAGTTCGCCGAAATCGGTTGAAGCGAATCGCTATAACGAAGCAATGAGCGCAATGATTGAACTCGGGCTCAAGATCATGAAGCACAAGAGCGCGTTGGATGCAGCACGCCTTCTGACTGTCGCGGGCGTACCCGTGCGGGTTATCTCCCGGGACCTGAAGCGCCGGCATTATGCATAAAGGTCAATCAGTTATAAATAGTGCTCGAAAAGCTCGACAGTCTCCCATTTAGTCGGCCAGCGTCCTTTGCAAGAAATCGCTGAAATAGCGTGCTGAATTAATAAAGCCGTTCTGCAATATCCTCGCGATCGAGCACTGCCCGTATTGTATTGTTGCCTGCCTTGCCCGCGAATTTGCATTCCGTTTCGAGATTTTCCTCGGTGCCGCCGCTCAACAGGGGGCAATTTCCAAACAGTTCGGCGATCCAGTCGACAAACGCACGTACCTTGGGCGACAGATGCCGGTTGTGGAGATAGACAACCGAGATTGCCATAGGCGACGAACTCAGCTGGGGCATGATTTCAACCAGCTCCCCGGTCTGCAGGTGCGGCAATACCATGTAGCGCGCTGCCTGAATCAGGCCGAATCCCTGCAGAGCGCAGGCAATGTAGGCATCCGCATCGTTGACGGAGACGGCGTCCTCGAGTTTCACCTCGGTGGCGACGTCGTCGATAATGAAATCCCAGTCGATGTTGCGGCCGGTACGGCTGGAAAAATAATTGACTGCTTTGTGGTCCTTCAGGTCTTCGATCGATTGCGGGGTGCCATGGCGTTCCAGATAGCCTGGCGCCGCGCAGGTCACCGGATGAAACGTGCCGATGCGCCGCGCAACCATGGTGGAATCCTGCAGTTCTCCGATGCGGATGACGCAGTCGACCGCTTCCTGCACCATGTCGACCGTACGGTCGCCCATGCCGATCATCAGTTCGATGTCGGGATAACGCTCGTAGAACTCGCATAGCTGCGGAATCAATATCAGTCTGCCGATGGAAGACGGTACGTCGACGCGTAAGCGCCCCTTGGGGCCGCGCGCGACATTGCGGAACGAGGTCTCGGCTTCTTCCACATCGGCCAGTATGCGGATACAGCGCTCGTAGTACGACGCACCGTCCGGCGTCAGGCTGAGCCGGCGTGTGGTGCGGTTCAGCAATCTTACTTGCAGCGCGGCTTCCAAAGTCTGGATCGTGGTAGTCACGGTGGTCCGCGGCAATCCCAGGCTCTCCGCCGCGCGGGTAAAGCTGTTTGCGTCCACCACGCGGGTAAATACCTGCATCGCTTGAAAACGGTCCATTTTTCTCTTTCATCCGAACGGCCGTCCCTCACTGGCCTTTCGCCAAATAATATCCCATCTAAGCGTTCATTGTTCGGCTGGGCGGAATAGTGTTGCTGAGCCAGACATGTTTATCCGGCGGGCCGAAACCCTCAATATACGAACCGTTGCCTCGTCCCTTACCAGAAAAGACGTAAAAACCCCGTTATGAACGTATCGCTTTTAGCCGTTGCCAAATCGTATTCCGATATCTCGGCAGTGGTGGAAGGCCACGCATTGCCTGTGCTGAATTTCGCAATTCCCGGGGGGCGCGTTTAACGGTGTCACGCATGTCGCCCTTCCCACGTATCCCCCGGTACTCGACGAGATTGCCGGGTTTCTTCGCCACCGTCTGGCGGCAAATCCCGAATAAGCCAAAAAAACCTCTCAAGGATCCATCATGACTATCTCCCGCACACGCTACGCCCTTTTGGCGACTACCGTCGCAATCATTGCTGTCTTTGGCAGTTTCGCCGCTCTCGGCGTTTATGCCAGCGCCGGAGAGGGCAAGCCGGCAGCGCCACCCGCTGCAACGGTGGATGTGGCCGAAGTCGTCAGCCGTGCGGTGACCGATTGGCAAAGCTACTCCGGCCGGCTAGAGGCGGTCGACCGGGTTGAAATTCGTCCGCTGGTATCGGGCACACTGGCAGCAGTGCATTTCAAGGATGGCAATCTGGTCAGGAAAGGCGACGTGCTGTTTACCATCGATCCGCGCCCGTACGCAGCCGAGGTGGCGCGTGCCCAGGCCCATCTGGCGGGCGCGGAAGCACGCGCCGCGTACACGGCTTCGGATCTGGCACGGGGACAGCGGCTGCTGGCAGACAATGCTATTGCCCGCCGCGATTTTGAAGAAAAGCAGAATACATCCCGCGAAGCTGCCGCCAACCTGCAGATGGCGCGCGCGGCATTGCAATTGGCACGGTTGAACCTGGAACATGCGCGAATCGTCGCGCCGGTCGCGGGCCGTATTTCACGCGCCGAGGTGACGCCCGGAAATGTGGTCGCAGCCGGATCAGCGTCGGCACCGCTCACGACACTGGTGTCGGTATCGCGCGTGTATGCCTCGTTTGACGTCGATGAGCAAAACTTCCTGAAGTACGTCAATCCGGGCAGAGCGCCCGGTGGCGCCCAGGTTCCTGTCTTTCTCGGCCTGGCCAACGAAGACGGCTACCCGCGCCAGGGCAAGGTGAGTTCAGTTGACAACCGCGTCGATACGTCGTCCGGCACGGTGCGGGTGCGCGCTGTCTTCGAGAATGCCGACGGCGTCCTGTTGCCCGGCCTGTATGCGCGAATCCGTCTCGGCAGTGGCGGGCAGCGCACGGCGATGCTGATCGATGAGAAGGCAATCGGCACCGACCAGGACAAGCGCTTCGTACTGGTGGTCGACAAAGACAACCGCACGTCCTATCGGGAAGTACGCACCGGCGCGAACCAGGACGGCTTGCGCGTCGTGAGCAGCGGTCTGAATGCCGGCGAACGCATTGTCGTCAACGGCTTGCAACGCGTACGGCCTGGCGATCTGGTCAGCCCGCATCCCGTTGCCATGGCAACGGCGAACGGTGCCGTCTCCCTGAACGTCCCGGCCAAGCCTGCGGCTGCCGCGACCAAATCCGGCCCGGCCGATAAAACCTGAGCGGTGAATCAAGGAACATCATGAATATCTCCAAATTTTTCATCGACCGGCCCATTTTCGCGGGCGTACTGTCGATCATCATCTTGCTGGCGGGTATGCTTGCCATGTTCCAGTTGCCGATTTCCGAATATCCGGAAGTCGTGCCGCCCTCGGTGGTCGTGCGCGCCCAATATCCCGGCGCCAACCCGAAAGTGATTGCTGAAACGGTCTCCTCGCCGCTCGAGGAAGCGATCAACGGCGTGGAAAACATGCTTTACATGCAGTCGCAAGCCAATAGCGACGGCAACCTGACGGTCACCGTCAATTTCAAGCTGGGCGTGGACCCCGACAAGGCGCAGCAACTGGTGCAAAACCGCGTGGCGCAGGCGCTGCCGCGGTTACCGCCGGACGTGCAGCGGCTGGGCGTCACCACAATCAAAAGTTCGCCTACGCTGACCATGGTGGTGCACCTGATTTCGCCGGACGACCGTTACGACATGACCTATCTGCGCAACTACGCCGTGTTGAATGTGAAAGACCGGCTGGCGCGGATTCAGGGCGTGGGCGAAGTCGGATTGTTTGGCTCCGGAAATTATGCGATGCGGGTCTGGCTCAATCCGCAAAAAGTAGCCCAGCGCGGGCTCACCGCAGCCGATGTCGTGCATGCAATCCGCGAGCAGAACGTGCAGGTCGCCGCCGGCGTCATCGGCGCCTCGCCGAGCGCAGCCGACGTGCCGCTGCAATTGTCGGTGAACGCCCAGGGCCGCCTGCAAAGCGAAGCCGAGTTCGCCGACATCATTCTCAAAACATCGCCCGATGGCGCGGTAACACGCCTGGCTGACGTGGCGCGCATCGAGCTGGCGGCGTCCGAATACGGCTTGCGTTCATTGCTCGACAACAAACCGGCGGTCGCCATTCCCATTTTCCAGGCGCCCGGCGCGAATGCACTGAATGTTTCTTCGCAGGTGCGCGACGCGATGCAGGAATTGTCGCGGGATTTTCCGGCATCGGTTGAATATCGCATCGTCTACGATCCGACGCAATTCGTCAGAGCCAGCATCAAAGCGGTCGTCATCACGCTGCTCGAGGCGATTGCGCTGGTGGTCCTGGTCGTCATTGTGTTCCTGCAGAGCTGGCGCGCATCAATCATTCCGTTGCTGGCAGTGCCGGTGTCGATCGTCGGTACGTTTGCCCTGATGCTGGGTTTCGGGTACTCGATCAATGCGCTGTCGCTGTTCGGCATGGTGCTGGCAATCGGCATCGTGGTGGACGACGCGATCGTGGTCGTGGAAAACGTCGAACGTAATATCGCCGGTGGCCTGTCGCCGCGCGAAGCCACCTATCGCGCCATGCGCGAAGTCAGCGGGCCCATCATCGCCATTGCCTTGACTCTGGTGGCCGTGTTCGTTCCGCTCGCCTTCATGACGGGCTTGACTGGCCAGTTTTACAAGCAGTTTGCCATGACGATCGCGATCTCGACCGTGATCTCTGCATTCAATTCGCTGACGCTGTCGCCGGCGCTCGCTGCCCTGCTGCTCAAAGGACACGATGCCGCGCCGGACCGGCTGACCCGTATCATGAATCGCGCCTTCGGCGGATTTTTCGCGCGTTTCAATCGTTTCTTCGGACGTGCTTCGGAAAGTTATGGCAGAGGCGTCACCGGCGTCATTTCGCGCAAGGCGTCCGCCATGGGGGTCTACGCGGTTCTGCTGGCGTTGACGGTCGGCATTTCATACCTGGTGCCGGGCGGGTTCGTTCCGGCGCAGGACAAGCAATACCTGATCAGCTTCGCCCAGCTGCCCAGCGGTGCCTCGCTCGATCGCACCGAAGCCGTGATCCGCCGCATGGGTGACATCGCCTTGAAGCAGCCGGGAGTGGAAAGCGCGGTCGCCTTCCCGGGCCTGTCGATCAACGGCTTCACCAACAGCTCCAGCGCCGGCATCGTGTTCGTCACGCTCAAGCCGTTTGAAGAACGCCGCGGCAAGGCGCTTTCAGCGGCGGGAATTGCCGATTCGCTCAATCAGCAGTATGGCGCCATCCAGGACGCATTCATCGCCGTATTTCCGCCGCCGCCGGTGATGGGACTGGGCACCGTCGGCGGTTTCAAGATGCAGCTTGAAGACCGGGGCGCCCTCGGCTATGCCGAGCTGAACAACGCCGCAAATGCATTCATGGCAGCAGCAAAATCGGCGCCCGAACTCGGGCCGATGTTTTCCAGCTATCAGATCAATGTGCCGCAACTCGATGTGGATCTGGACCGGGTGAAAGCCAAACAGCAAGGCGTGCCGGTGACCGATGTGTTCGACACCATGCAGATTTATCTCGGATCGCTGTACGTGAATGATTTCAATCGCTTCGGACGCGTGTTCCAGGTGCGGGCGCAGGCGGATGCCCCGTTCCGTGCCCGCCCCGAAGATATTTTGCAACTGAAGACCCGTAACGCCGCAGGCGATATGGTGCCGTTGTCATCGCTGGTGAAAGTCAGTTCCACCTACGGCCCGGAGATGGTGGTGCGTTACAACGGCTATACGGCGGCCGATATCAATGGCGGGCCGGCGCCGGGCTATTCGTCAACGCAAGCCGAGGCGGCGGCAGAAAGGATCGCGGCAAAGACCCTGCCGCGCGGCGTCAAGTTCGAATGGACCGATTTGACTTACCAGAAAATCCTGGCGGGCAATGCCGGTATCTGGGTGTTCCCTATCAGTTTGCTGCTGGTATTCCTGGTGCTGGCTGCGCAGTACGAGAGTCTGACGCTGCCGCTGGCTGTCATCCTGATCGTGCCGATGAGTATCCTGGCTGCACTGACCGGTGTTTGGCTGACCGGCGGCGACAATAATATTTTCACCCAGATTGGTTTGATGGTGCTCGTCGGATTGGCGTGCAAGAACGCAATCCTGATCGTCGAATTTGCGCGAGAGCTGGAAATCCAGGGAAGCACGGCGCTGCAAGCAGCGATTGACGCCAGCCGCCTGCGCCTGCGCCCGATCTTGATGACCTCGATTGCTTTCATCATGGGCGTGGTGCCGCTGGTGATCTCCAGCGGCGCCGGCTCGGAAATGCGGCATGCGATGGGAATCGCCGTGTTTTTCGGCATGCTGGGCGTGACGCTGTTCGGCCTGTTTCTGACGCCTGTGTTTTATGTGTTGCTTCGCACGTTCGGCAAGCGCCATCCATTGCATTCGGCCGCCACGCACGAAGCACCGCTTCCATTGGCCGCGGCCGCCGTTGCCGGGTCCCAGGCAGGCAATCAAACATAATCAGGCAGGCAGGAGCATTCAAATGACGCATTTCAAAAACATTCCCATCGCAGCGTCGTCTGCACTATTGAGCGCATTGCTGATTCTCGCGGGTTGTTCGGTAGCGCCGGTGTACCAGCGTCCCGCCGCCGGGATTCCGGCGGCATTCAAGGAAGCTGCGGCGCCGGTTGCCGATACGGCGGCGCAATGGAAAGCCGCGCAACCTGCGGAGGAAGCCGCCCGCGGCCAGTGGTGGAAAGTTTTCGGCGACGATGCACTCAATGCGCTGGAAGACCAGGCATTGCTGGCCAATCAGGATTTGAAGGCCGGCGCGGCGCGGCTGGGCCAGGCGCGCGCGCTGGAGCAAAGTGCGCGGGCCGGCCTGTTTCCGCAGGTCGGCGTGGGCATCGGGCCGACCCGGCAGCGCCCCTCCGCGGCATCGCAGGGCCTGGCGCCCGGCACGGAGACGGCGGCAACCACCCTGTGGCGCGCGCAGGCCGGCTTCTCGTACGAGGCGGATTTGTTCGGACGGGTGAATTCGGTCGTGGACGCCGCCGGCGCCGATGCGCAAAGGAACACGGCATTGTTCCAGTCGCTGCTGCTGGCGATCCAGGCCGATGTGGCGCAAGCGTATTTCCTGGTGCGCGAACTCGACGCGGAGCAGTCGATCTACACAAGTACCGTTGCGCTGCGAGGGCAGACGCTCAAGCTGCTGCAGCGCCGCTTTGAGGAAGGCGACATCGGCGAGGTTGATGTTGCGCGCGCCCGGGCCGAACTGGCGGCGGCGCAGTCGGAGTCTTTCGGCGTTGTCCGGCGCCGCGCCATCGCCGAACATGCGCTGGCAATCCTGCTTGGCAAGACGCCTGCCGATTTCAGCTCGCCGCAACGTCCCTTGACCCGCATCGCGATCACTGTCCCGGCCGGACTGCCGTCCGCATTGCTGGAGCGGCGGCCGGACATTGCAGCCGCCGAACGTGCCATGGCGGCCGCCAATGCCCGCATCGGTTCCGCAAATGCCGCGTTCTTCCCGCGCCTGAGCATCACCGGCGCACTCGGCTTCGAGTCGCGTGAACTGGGAGATCTGTTCAATTGGTCGAGCCGCACATTTTTGCTCGGGCCATTGCTTGGCACCATATTGTCTTTGCCGGTCTTCGATGGCGGCGCACGCCAGGCCGAAGTGGACCGTGCAGGCGCGAGTTACGACGAGGATGTCGCCAAGTACCGACAGGCGATCTTGAAAGCATTCGGCGAAGTGGAAGACAATCTGGCAACTTTGCGCATCCTTGGCGATCAAACCCTGGCGCAGGACGAAGCCGTCAATGCGTCGGCGCGCGCTGCGAAGTTGTCGCATCTGCAGTACCGTGAAGGTTCGGTCAGTTATTTGAACGTGATCGATGCCGACCGCAGCGTGCTGCAACAGCAACGCGTCGCGGTGCAACTGGATGGAGAGCGTGCGCGTTCGACAGTTAACCTGATACGCGCAATCGGCGGAGGGTGGGGTGAGCCGGAACGACTTTCTCAGGCGCCAAACGAGCCGCGCCCTATGCCGAGTGCAACGGCAGCCTGGAAATTCTGACGCGCTATGGGGCTAAGGAGTTCGGTCCGCCAAAATCCAGAGTTTGAAGCCAAGTTTGCCGGCCAGACTGCTCTCGGAAAAATCGGTTAGGCTGACGACCTAGGTAGGGTGATCGCCAGTTTTTTGTCGGAAGACAATGGCTGGGTTAATGCGCAGACGATTGCAGTCGGCGGCGGCTACAACATTTAAAATAAGCGGAGAACAGCGATGCTGGACCACGTCTTCATCTCAGTAACTGACATCAATCGATCCATTGCTTTTTATAGCGCGGTATTCAAGCCGCTTGGGATCATGAATCGCGTCGACTACGACGGCAAAGATGGGCCGCCGGGGCATCCTGATCTCAAAGGATTCGGTGCCGACGGCCGGATATTTTTCTGGCTTCGGGAAGGAACGGTTGAAGGACGCGCCGCACATATCGGCTTTGTTGCAAGGAACGCCGCCGAGGTCGACGCCGCATACAACGCAGCTATCGCCGCTGGCGCCACTGACAATGGCGCGCCGGGTGCTCGCCTCTACTATGACCCTCGCTACTATGCTGCCAATTTCTTGGACCCCGACGGTTACAGCATCGAGATTGTCTATAAAAGCTGGCAGCATCCGCAGACTTAGGTCCGCGGCCGGTATTTTCATTCATTTGACCTGCGTTGCCGCCGGGTGTTTGGTGTCCAGTCGGGCCCATGACTGGGGTCGCCGAAAAAACGCAAGCTTGCCGGATGAATACAGTACGCCGGTGATCACCAGGCCTGCGCCGCATACCTGCGCAATCGAAATCGACTGCCCGAGCACAACGCCGATCAATGCCGTGAAGATCGGCACCAGGTTCAAAAACACCGCAACCGAGGTCGCGCCCATGTGTTGCACTGCCTGATTCCACCACAGGTAAGCGACTGCCGAACCGAACAGTCCCATGAAGGCAATTCCCGCCGCAATCGGCAACGGTGGTGGTGTCAGGAAGTCAGGCGCCGCCATCATCGCGAACGCAGCCATCAAGGCAGCCCCGCCGGCAATCGAGGCGCCAGTCGTTTGCAATGCCGACATGCCATGCACGAAGCGTTTCGGGATAATCGGGTAAATCGCAAAGCACAGGCTGCCAACCATGACCAGCAAATCGCCGGTTGACAGCGACATAGCCGCAAGGGCGTGCCATGAACCTTTGCTGACCACCACAACCACGCCGGCAATACCCAGCGCCATGCCGACCACCTGTTGTCGCGACAGGGATTCGCGGTTGACGAGGGTCGACAGTACGGCTGTCAGCGCAGGCGTGAATCCCATGATGAGCGCGCCATTGACCGCGGAGGTCATGCGTAATCCATAGAACAGCGAAACATTGAAGCCGAACACGCCGATGGCCGACATCACCAGCAATCCGAAGGCGCTGCGGCGTAGCGCGGAAAGCGACCATCCTTCGCGCATTGCAATGATTGGCACCAGGACTGCGGCGGCAATCATGAAGCGCCAGGAAGCGGCGAATAATGGCGATACCACTTCGACGGCATACTTCCCGATCTGGAAGACCGATGCCCAAAACAGGGCGACCAATACCAGCCTTACATAGATTCCCGATGCGCTCATGATGATTGCTCCCAGTTGGATACAGGGGTAGTATAGTTTTCTAAATATAAAAATCTTGCTATGAATTTAGAAATTCATTTTCCATAAATGAAAAACCTGAGCTTTGACTGGAATGATCTGAAATTCTTCCTGGCGACCGCCCGTCATGGCGGCTTGACGGGCGCGGCGGCGGCATTGCATACGAGCCCGTCCACCGTCTCCCGCCATGTGACGGCGCTCGAGGAGCGGATGCAGGCAACGCTATTCCTGCGCCAGCAGAGCGGTTATCAACTCACCGATGACGGCGACGCGTTATTCAGGCATGTCGAGCAGGTTGAAGAGTCCATGATGGCGGCGGAAAGGAGTGGCCATGCGTCAGTGCAGCGGGAAATCACCGGGCAGGTTCGCCTTGCCACGTCGGAGACATTGGCATTTCACCTTATCGTGCCAAACCTGCATTTGTTCCGCGCGCAGTACCCGAAGCTCAGCGTCGAAATGAACATTTCACTTGCGCGCGCCAATCTGTCCAAGCGCGAGGCAGACCTGGCCTTGCGGATATCGGACCCCGCCATCCGCGATGGCGGCGGCGACTATATCGCCAGCCGCGCGGGCACGCTGGACTTCGCCGCCTACTGCCGTGCCGGCTCGACGGCAGCAAAGCTGGCCAGGAAGGGGCCGGATGCATGGCAGCAGCTCGATTACGTTTCATGGGACGAAGCCTGGGCCGACTTGCCCATGGCAAAGTGGCTCAAGGCGACTTTTTCGGAAAAACCCCCCGCACTGGCATGCAATAGCATTCAAGCCCAGCACGTTGCCATCCGGGCCGGACTCGGCATCGGTGTGCTGCCGTGCTTTGTCGGCGATCGCGATGCGTCGCTTGAGCGGTTCGGCGCAAGCCAGCCAATCTTTTCGCGTGACCTATGGCTGGTCTATCACCGCGATCTCAAGGCCAGCCAGCGCATGATTGCGCTGCGCGACTTCATCCAGGGCCTGGTCAAAAGCCATCTCAATTGAAATGCGCAAGCCATCCTGCCTCAAGCAGGCTGGCGCTTGATACCGCTACGCCCGTAGATGGGTATTGAAAAAATCGATGGTGCGTCGCCACGCCAGCTTGGCAGCCGCTTCGTCGTAGCGGGGCGTGGTGTCATTGTTGAAGCCATGCTGCGTGCCGGGATAGATGTAGGCTTCATACTTGACGCCGGCAGCCTTGAGCGCGGCTTCATATGCCGGCCAGCCCGCATTGATGCGCTCATCTTTTTCGGCATATTGAATCAGCAGCGGCGCCTTGATTTTGGGAACCTCTTCCGTCGGCGCCTGACTGCCGTAGAAGGGCACCGCAGCGCCGAGGTCGGGAAGTCGCGTCGCCAGGAAATTGGCGATGCCGCCGCCATAACAGAAGCCGACCACGCCAACGCGGCCAGTACCTTGCGGCAGATGTTTCAGGTAGTCGGCCGCTTTCAGAAAATCCGCGCGCGTCTTGTTCTGGTCGAGCTTGGCGAACAGTTCGCGCGCCTTGTCTTCGTCGCCCGGGTAGCCCCCCAGGGGGAAAAGGGCATCGGGCGCGAATGCAATGAAATTGTCCAGCGCCACACGGCGCGCAATATCTTCAATATGCGGATTCAGGCCGCGGTTTTCGTGCACGACCAATACGGCGGGCAGCTTGCCCTTGGCCGACGCCGGCTGGACTAGATAGCCGCGAAGCGTGCCGCTGCCTTCCGGCGAAGGAATTTCAACATAGCCCGCCACAATGCGCGGGTCGCTGCCGGACACTTGCTGGGCCTGGGCGAAACGTGGTTGCAGGGCCTGCAGCAAACCTTCGGCGGTCACGGCACCGACGGCGAATCGGCTTGCAGACGAAAGGAAGTCACGGCGCGTGATAGCGCCATGGACGTATTGGTCGAAGAGTTTAAAGACTTCAGGATCGAAGTCTTGCGTGGTGTCGTTTGTACTCTGGGACATGTTCGCCTCACGGATAAATAAGTTGGCATTACGGATTGCAAAATTCAAGCCATGTATCAAGGAGCATTTGGCCTGCATTGTTGTTCGATGCAAGTTATTTTCAAGCGGAATGCAGCGTTGCCCTGCACGAAATGCAGCAAATTCCGCGGCACATGTTGAAATTCGAACAGTCTGCTTGCTTGAAGCGGTCCAGCATGTATTTTCCGAGTATGGATGTACGAATTTATTCGTTTTTCCGTATTGCCAAATTCGCTATAGTGAAACGGGGCACTTTCAGCTTCGAACAGGATCGCGATTTTTTGCTTCTTATTCATTGGACCGCATCAGTACGGATATGCCTTATCTACTCTGGGATTTCGACAATACCTTAGCATATCGTCCTGGCCTGTGGTCCCAGTGCCTGGCTGATCTGGCAAATGCTGAATTGCCAGGGCTCAATCTGAAGCGGGAGCATCTGGTTCCCCATCTATCGAGTGGTTTTCCATGGCATACGCCCGATCTCGAACATCACCATCTTTCCACCTCGGATGCCTGGTGGCGCAACCTGCATCCAGTACTGGCGGCGTCGCTGGTCGCCGGTGCAGGCATCGACGCTTCCCTCGCGTTTGAACTCGCTGAACGTGTCCGCGCTGAGTACGTCAATCCCGGGCAGTGGGTGGTATTTGCCGATACTGAGCCGACACTGACGGCGCTTTCGAGTAGCGGCTGGCAGCACATCGTGCTCTCCAACCATGTTCCGGAGTTACCGCAACTAATCGCCGCCTTGGGTCTAGAGCGCCACTTTGCCCGCATTCTTACGTCCGCCGCACTGGGCTACGAAAAGCCGCATCCGTTAGCATTCAAGGCAGCGGTGTCAGGCATTCCGCATCGGGAGCAGGTCATCATGGTTGGGGACAGTTTTGTTGCTGACTATCAGGGCGCCCGTGCCGCAGGCCTCGATGCAGTCCTTGTGCGCAACGCGCATCCAGACTGCAAGACTGCACTGCCAGACCTTCATGCACTCGTGCGCCACTTGCAATAAGGGGGCAACTTGTCAATCGGCGCGAGTACCTTAAGTCATAGACTGGGCCGTTCTGGACCGCCGCAAACTACGATACATCATCGAGTGACCATTGGAAGAAGCGAATTTTGTAAATGCCAATCGACGATATTTCGAGGAAGCGTTGCTTTGAAGGCTAGCCTCTCGTATGGCCAGATTGTTCCTCATCGCGGTTGCTTGCCCCTGAACGTGTTCGATTATTGTCGTTGCACAATAGGACTTGAAAGGGTATGTAAAAACGCGATGACGTCCCGCACTTCCTGCTCCGACAGATTGATCGGTTTGAGCTCGCTGTGACCTGCGGCAGATGCTGGCGCATTCGCGTAGTGCCGCACCACGTCCTCGAGTGAGGCCAATTGCCCCGCATGCATGTACGGTGGCCTTGAGGCGACGTTACGCAGGCCCGGTGTCTTGAACGCTGCCTTCGTCGTGTGATCGGCAGCCGCGATGAAGTTCAGCTCCTCGCAGAGTTCAGGCTTGGCATCGCTATAGCGCCCGAGGCAATTGAATTCATCGTTCATCACCTTGTCGATTGCGGCATAACGACCCATATCCGGCGTTTTTTCGTGGCGCTGGGGAACACCCGTGTTATGAAAATGCTGATCCGTCAGCAATGGGCCGTTATGGCAAGTGATGCAATTGCCCTTGCCGATAAAGATGCGCAGGCCGTGCTTTTCCTCTGGGCTGAGTATCTGCAGCGACGGTTGATCCCCGCTGACGACGCCCTCGACATAGCGGTCCAGGCGCGATTCTCCATGCTGCAAGGTCTTCTGATACGCGGCAAGGGCCTTGCCCATGTTGGCAAATATCCGCGATACGTCATGGCGCGCCGACTCCGGCATGGTGTTCCAGGTGGTCTTGTGCAATGGCGTGCCGGCTGGGCTGGCATGTTTCGGAAAATGCCGAAGATCCGGCATCGCGCCGAAAATCGCTTCGTAATCCTTGCGGTAATGCGCCTGCATCAGATGCGCATAGGCCAGGCGGTTGCCACCATGCTCTGCCGGGTCTTCCAGTGGCCCCAGCGCCTGCGACCAGAGGCTGTCCTTGCGTCCATCCCAGAACAGGAAGGGACTATGGTCGGCCGCAACCACCGGCATGGTCCTGCGGCTGCCGGTGCCGACGCCCAGTCCGAGCGGCGCGCCATCCTGAAAATGCTTGTCCGGCTGGTGACAGCTGGCACAGGACACGGCGCCATTGCTGCTGAATCTGCGGTCGGCAAAGATGCGCTCACCGAGATGCACGGCGGCCGGCAACGCTTCATAGGCGTTGGAGGGATCTTTCGGCGCCGGCGGCAACTGCTTCAGGCTTAACGAAGCCAAGATGGCCATCTCTTCCCGTGTCCAGCCGTCGATGTAGTCCGGCATGCCGGCCAGTGCAGCGCCGGCAATCAGCGCCGCACTGCCAGCTGCCAGCAAGGCCCCTGTAAGTTTATGCATGGTTTCGGTAAAGCTCAAAAATGACGTTCCGCGGACGTGCCACCTTCCGCCAGGATCGCAGGCTGGATAATGACCGTATTGAAGGTGACCTTGTCCGTGCCGTAGGTCGAATCAATCGTCAGCTTGATTTCCCACCAGCCCGGCATGCTGAATTTCATGCCTTCGAGCAGGTAACGTCCGCCGCCAAGCTCTTTTGTGACCCTGGGCTGCGTCGGGAAACCATGGCCATGCTGCGGCATGCCACCGTCGACGGTAATCCGGGCGTGCTGCACAGGTTCACCCGATTGCGACTGCAACCGGATTTCCCAGGCGTGCATCTTGTTGATGACAATCGGTTCCGCCAATGCATGCACTTTGGCGACATACTTGGATTGTGCTGTCGGCCGCTCCAGCGACAGGTTCAGGTCGGCCGGCATTGACATGCAGCCGGACGTGCCGGCCACGGCCAGGAATGCCAGGGTCGAATAAATTTTTTGAAGCTGCATCATTGCTCCTGCGAATAAAAGAGGGGAGGTTTGGCGTGACCGGTCCGGATCGCAAGGAGCGAACCGGTCACGTGCGCTGCAGGCTAGCTTTTTGCACAGGCGCATTGGTCGCCGCAACGGCATTGCGGTCCGCACGCGCAAGTCTTTTGCCCGGCAGGTTGCTGGCAGCCGCATTTGCAGCCGGCGCCAACGCAGGGGGTGCATTTGCAGGGGGTATTTGCAGGGGTGTTCATGTGAATCTCCTATCGGTTGACATTGAAATGCCAGTCTAGGAGAGCACGTTGAGGCCGGCTTGAACGAAACGGCTATTCTTGCTGGATGCTTGCCGCCGCGACACCAAACATACGCCGGAAGGTGCGCGAAAAATGCGCGGAATCGGCAAAGCCGCCGGCATAGGCGGCTTCGGTCAGGCTGTTGCCTGCTGCATAGTACGGCCGTACGTTGTAGATGGGTTTTGAAATGACGCTTTGAGTTCGACTTGACTAATATTAACGATGTCCTACACTGGAAGTGCCGACAAACTCCCATAGGATGGCATATAGAGCACCATAAATTGAATTCATCCATTTGCTGGAACTGTTCGTACGGGTGGTGCGCTTAGTAAGATGCGATTTCTTACTTCTGGTTTTAGTCGGTACATTGGAAATGGAGGCGCAACACCTCTGTTTTTAGGAGCTGGCCCCGTAGGGCCAGTTTTCATTTTCCCGGACCGTGAACGACCACGCCTAGCTGGAATCCGCCGCGTTTCGTTCAGGTTGGCCAGCTTGAACAAACAGCTATTCGCGCTGGATGCTTGCCGCAGGGACACCGAACATGCGCCTAAATGTTCGTGAGAAATGCGCGGAATCGGCAAAGCCGCCGGCATATGCGGCTTCGGTCAGGCTATTGCCGGCTGCATAGGATGCAATGGCAAGTTCCAGGCGTAACCAGAGGACATAGGGCCGGAAGCGGATACCGGTTTCCTGCAGAAAGAGATGACGAAACCGTTCGGGCGAAAGATGCACCGCATTGGCGATATCGGTAAGTGTAACCGTTGATTCAACACGATCACGCAGTACTTCAATGGCACGTGCAATGCGGTTGTCCAGGGAGCTTGCCGGTAAGGTAGGGCTTGAAGATAAAGTCGCAATCACCGCTCGTGCACGCGCAATGACTTCCTTGTCGGGGGCCTTTTCACGGTAGGCGGCTACAAGGGCGGCGATTTCGCAGTCGAGTAAGCCTTCCGGCAGGGGCGACAGTCCCGCACCGTAGCGTTCCTGGATCGTTATGCCCTCGCATGATTCGGGCTCGACAAAAATCAGGGCAACCAGCTCGCCGCGGGCCTCGAATGCGTGCGGCTGGTGTGCCGGAACGATTACTGCAGTAAAGGCCTGCCAGCCTTCGTCTGGTTGACGGAATCGCAGCGCGCCCTTGGCAAGCGCAAGCGTAATCTGGATCGCATGGTGGGAATGAAAATCCGTAGCTTCCTGGGCGCTGCCAATCCAGATACTGCCCCCGCGCCAAAGCAGGATGCGCCCGATCCCGGTTGCCTTGATACCCCCGCGTTGCCCGGAAATCATAGTATCGCCGTAAGTTGTGGATGATTTTTGGAGTGATGCGGCTTCGAACTTGTCCGAATAACTGTATCAGCAAGAATGAACCCATTCCACGAAAAAACTGGTGAGTTCCTGCCTTACTTTAACGTAGTGGCCGCCAACGGCTCAGATTTGAACAAAATAAGTAATAATCGAGGGTCGCCATATTTTTTCTGATATCCAAGGCATTCCCGATGACCACCTTCAAAAAAGCCATCCTCTATACCGATTCCGACGGCCGCGCCAAATTCCGTGAAGACGAGGTCGCCCTCACCGAAGGCACGCCGCAAGCCATGCTCTCGCCGCTGTTTCCCTCCGCCGGTTACCAGTTGCGCCAGAGCCCCGTGGGTTTTCGCAGCCAGTTCCATTGCACCACGGCCTCGCAATGGCTGTTCGTCCTGAGTGGCCAGATGGAAATCGGCCTGCAGGATGGCACGTCGCGCATCTTTGGTCCCGGCGAGCATTTTTACTCAGATGATACCTTGCCCGCAGGCGCAACTTTCGACCCTGCCGTGCACGGCCACTGGAGCCGGCAAGTCGGCGACACGCCGCTGGTCACCCTGTTCGTCCGCACCTAGCGGCTCGGTTTCTGCCGCCGGCGCAAGGCGGTGTTCTGCGCCTGCAGCATCGCATCCACCCGCTCCGATGCCTGGCGCGCCAGTTCATGCGCCAGCTCGCCATCCGGAAAATGCTCGGGAATGCGAAAACTCAGCCAGGCGTACGCTGAATACCTGCGGCAGGTATCCTCCACTTCCTGCAGGTTTTGTCGTGACATCTCGTACGGATCGCGCTGCAGCGTGCAGGATTTGCGCTTGGCCAGGCTGCGCGCCCATCCTTCCCAGACCTGGTGCAGCGACGGAATGCGCGATGAAATCGGCACCAGCGACAGCGTGAATTTTTCCGCCACCGACAGCGCCAGAGTATCGAGCCACATTGCCCGCTCCATTTGTTCGTCGGTGATGCGCGGATAGAAAAAGCCGTCGGGCACGTCGATATTGTGCACGAAGCGTTTGAACAGGCGCGCCAGCGCTTGCTCGCCCGTGACCGAAGAAATCCGGTGCAAATGCTCGATCGACGGCGCCACGGCGAAGCCGCTAGCGGGAATCGGCGGAATTTTTTCCTTCAGCAGGGAGCGCATGACCTGATGGGTGTCGTCGTCATAGCCGGCAACGAAGCCTTCCTCATGCACGCCGAATCGTCCGGCACGGCCGGCAATTTGCCGTGCCAGCGCCACCGGCACTTCTTCCTCTTCGACGCCGTTGAATTTCACGTACGTGGTCATGACGATGCGCTCGATCGGCAGGTTCAGGCCCATGGCAATCGCATCGGTGCCGATGACGATCTCGGCGCTGCCGTCGCGAAAGCGCGCCGCCTGCGCCTGGCGCACCTCCGGCGAGAGGTTTCCGTAAATGGTGGCGACAGAATGTCCCTGTTCCGCAATCATGTCGCGCCACATCAGCACGTCGCGCCGCGAAAAGGCAATCACGGCGTCGCCCGGCCGCAGGTTGCGCAATTTCTTGACCGGCCCGGCTTCCATGGTGAGCGGCGCCTTGCGCTTCAGGACATGCACTTCGAGCGGACATTCCAGGCGCTCGGCCAGCGCCTCGATGGCGCGCCGCGCTTCCAGCGCGCCGACCAGGTATACCACGCCGGCCGGTGCGCCGCAGACCGCCGCCGTCCAGGCCGCGCCGCGGTCGCGGTCGGCCAGCATCTGGATTTCATCGATGACCGCGACATCCACGCGCGTCCTCGGGTCGAGCATTTCCACGGTGCTGGCCACATGGGTGGCGCCTTCGGTGATCCGGCGCTCTTCGCCGGTGATGAGGTTGACCTTGAGTTCCTTGCCGTGCGGCCTGGCTTCGCGCAGGCGCTCGTAGTTTTCCAGTGCCAGCAGGCGCAAGGGTGCCAGGTACAGGCCGGTCTTTGCCTTGATCAAGGCTTCCATCGCCTGGTGTGTCTTGCCGGAATTGGTTGGTCCCAGGAGCGCAATGAAGCGGCGCGGCAGGCGGCGCGCCATTTCGAAGGACGCCGGATATTCCGCCAGGTTGATGCTTTCGCGGGTGAGCGCGGCATGCCGCTCTTCCTGCTGCCGCTCGACGGCGTGTTCCAGGCGCTGTTCGATGCGCTCGAAGACCTGGGGCGCCGGCATTGAAGCCGGCGCGTCGGCCAGCGTGTTTAACAAGGCCAGCGGATCGATGCCGGCATCCTCGGCCTCTGCCAGGATTTTTCCGGCAAAGGCGACGACGCTGCGGCGCAATTCTTCGAAGGCTTCGGGATGGACGCGCTCCCTGACCAGTTCGAGTTGGCCCTCGGGACCCAGCTTGCGCCATTTGGATGGCTTGGCCAATACGCCATGGCGCGGCACCAGCGCGTACGGCACCTGCAGGCCGCCCGCCTCGGCGATGCCCGAAAAGCGCACAATCACGCTGCCTTCCAGCTTGAGCAATTCGGCGCCGAAATTTTGCGCGTGCAACTCCGGCGTATCAGGTCCTGCCCCGTTTGGTGTCATTGGCAAGGAATCGGACGCAGTAGGAGTAGGCGGCATTTTCAATATCGATTGAGCGGATTTTGCGGCAGCGCGAACTTGGGTTGCAATCTCCCCAGACCTGCCGATAGTTAGCCTACACTACAGTGTGAAGATAAAAAAGCCTGCTGTTTTTTGGCATCAAGGTTTTAAACTTTTTTTAAAAAAAGAAGCCTTAAGATATTTTCGGCTGATCAGAGTCACGAGCGTTGAAGGCGGCGTGATATAGCCACACTGCAACATCGCAATCCGCATGGTTTGAATAAAACGATGACTGGCGAGACGGTTTCATTACTTCGGGCATTTTCATATGAATAAAAAAGATCCATCGAAAAATGGCATGGATCTCGGGGTATTGGTGAACGCTTCACCTTTTCCCTATTTGTTACTGACGACCCGCTTTATCATTCTCGGTGCCAATGATGCCTATCTTCGCCTGACCGGGCGATTACGCGAAGAAATTGCCGGGCGCAATCTGTTTGACGCTTTCCCGCTTGATCCCCGTGAGCCGGATACGACGCATGCCGATGTCTTGCAGGCCTCCTTGTTACGGGCAATAACAACACGCCAGCCCGACCATCTTGCTGTCGTGAAATATAACATTCCGGTGCATACCGCCGCAGGCCTGGCATTCGAAGAACGTTACTGGAGCCTGATCCATACGCCGGTTCTCGATCAGCAAGGGGACGTGGCGTTTGTGATTCAAAATCCGATCGATGTGACAGAGCTTGTCCGTTTGCAACAAGACGGGCAAGGACGCACTGTGCAAGGTGATGTGGATTATCAGATTGCCGGCAGCGTATTCAGTCGTGCCCAGGCGCTGGAAGCAACCAACCGGATGCTCGACAAGGAGCGTGAACATCTCCTGAACCTGTTCCGCCAGGCCCCCGGTTTTGTGGCCATTGTCCGTGGTCCGGAGCATGTGGTCGACATGGTCAATGAATCGTTTTATCAACTCGTGGGCCACCGCGACATTGTCGGCAAGCCGGTAAGAGACGCCTTGCCGGAGTTGTCCGGGCAAGGCTACGATGGCTTGCTGGACAAGGTCTTCAGGGAGGGCACGGCCTTTGTCGGGCGGCAAATGAAGATCATGTTGCAGTTGTACCGCGATGCCCCGCTGACCGAACGGTATGTCGACTTCGTTTGCCAGCCAATTAGCGGTGCCAAGAATGAAACTGCCGGCATTTTCATCCAAGGCCAGGATGTGACCGACCAGAAGCGCGCGCAGGATGCGCTCCAGGCAAGCCATGAGCGCTGGGAACGGGCAGTGGAAGGCACCGGCGATGGCCTCTGGGACTGGGACATGATGACGGGGGAATTGCTTTATTCAAAGCGTTTCAGGGAGATGTTCGGCTACAGCGAGGAAGACTTTCCCGACCGCATTGAATCCTGGTCGAGCCGCATCCATCCGCACGACCTGCCCGTGGCGATGGCTCTGCTCGATACCGCGATCCGCAGCAGAGACCCGGTAGCGCTGGAATATCGCTTCCTGTGCCGCGACGGCAGCTGGAAGTGGGTACGCTCCCGCGGTGTCGCGATCGGGCACGACAAGAATGGCAAGCCATCGCGCATGACGGGCACGATCAGCGATATTTCTGAAAAAAGGGAATCCGAGGAACGCATCTGGTACCAGGCCAATTTTGATGCGCTCACAGGACTGCCGAACCGGCGCCTGTTTCGCGACAGGCTGGACCAGGAAGTCAAAAAGGCGGCACGCGCCGAGCATTCGCTCTGCCTGATGTTCATCGACCTGGACCGCTTCAAGGAAGTCAATGACCTGATGGGGCACGACACCGGCGACCAGTTGCTGGTGGAAGCTGCACAGCGCCTTGCCGGATGTGTCAGGTCGTCCGATACGGTGGCCAGGCTGGGTGGCGACGAATTCACGGTCATCCTTACCGAGCTTTCCGACCTGTCCTATGTCGAGAATGTCGCGCAGAAAATACTCGAGCGTCTTGCTGCGCCTTTTCTCCTGAACCAGCAAACGGTCTATGTTTCGGCCAGCGTGGGCATCACCCTCTACCAGGCAGATGCCACGACGTCGGAACAACTCATCAGCAATGCCGACCAGGCCATGTATGCAGCCAAGAATGCGGGGCGCAACCAGTTTCGCTACTTCACGCCGTCGATGCAGGAAAGGGCGCAACATCGCCTGCGCCTGGCCAATGACTTGCGCAAGGCATTGGCCGCCGGCGAGCTGGAAGTGGTGTACCAGCCGGTAGTGAATCTGGCCACGGGGCGTATCGCCAAGGCAGAGGCCCTGTTGCGCTGGAATCATCCCACGCTGGGCCGGGTCGCGCCGGCGCATTTCATTCCGATTGCAGAAGAGACTGGCCTGATCAATGAAATCGGCGACTGGGTATTCAAGCAGGCTGCCAAATGCTCGCGGCAATGGCAGGAACATTTGGGCAAAGCCGTGCAGATCAGCGTCAATGCCTCGCCTGCGCAGATTCGCTCGACCGTGCCGGGAGTGAACTGGCTGAAGTACCTGGAAATGCTTGGATTATTGGGCAGCAGCATTGTGGTGGAAATCACCGAAGGCTTGCTGCTGAATGCATCGACAACGGTCGCCGACAAGCTGTTCGAGTACCGCGATGCCGGCATCCAGGTTGCCATCGACGATTTTGGCACAGGGTATTCGTCGATGCAGTACCTGAAAAAATTCGATATCGATTACCTGAAAATCGATCAGTCCTTCGTGCGCGACATGGTGACCGATGCCAGCGACCGCACCATCGTCAAATCGATCATCGTCATGGCCCACGAGCTTGGCTTGCAAGTCATCGCCGAAGGCATTGAAAACGACGAGCAAAAAGAATTGCTGCGCACGGCGGGGTGTGATTACGCCCAGGGGTTCCTGTTTTCAAAGGGGATCAATCCTGAGGCATTCGAACAATTAATGGTGCGGGAGGCGTCGCACTAGCCCGTCTTACTTGCGGAATGCCTTGGGATTGGACTTGTTGCGCTGTTCGTAAATCGTCTTCGCATCCAGTTCCGCACGCTCTTGCGTACGCATTTCAGGCTTGTCGTCGTGCAAGCTGAAAAAATCTCCAGCCTGTGCGCGCACCACGAATTTCACCGCATCGGCTTCGCTGACGTTGTACTTCTCATAAATCAGCGTGGTGACTTCATCCAGGTATTCTTCGTAAGTCATCGTCATCGCATTACTCCAATCCAGTCATTATTTCGCTGCTGCAGCGCTTCTTGCCGCCTTTCCCCGCCATTTTGAACCATAACGGCCTATCGCACCTGCAGTTTTGCACGCCCATGTTTGCATTTCCTGAAAATGCCGATTGTGCGAAACCCCAATGCGCGGTATTATTCGCCTGCGGGGTGGAGCAGTCTGGCAGCTCGTCGGGCTCATAACCCGAAGGTCACAGGTTCAAATCCTGTCCCCGCAACCAGATACCGCAAAAGCCCGACGCAGCCAGTCGGGCTTTTTGCTTTCTGCGGTCTGCCCAGAAATCCTGCCCTTGCCGGCCAGCCTGCTAGACTGTCTTACCCTCACACCGGGAAGCACCCTCATGAATGACACCGCATTTGCCAGCCTGCCGCTGGCGCCGGCCCTGCTGGCCAACCTCGAATCGCTCGGCTACCTTGAGATGACGCCGATCCAGGCCAAGACCCTGCCGGTGGCAATCGAAGGCCGCGACCTGATCGCCCAGGCCAAGACCGGCAGCGGCAAGACCGCCGCGTTCGGCATCAGCATCCTGCGCAAGCTCAATCCGACCTGGTTTGCCATCCAGGCGCTGGTGCTGTGTCCGACGCGCGAGCTGGCCGACCAGGTGGCCAATGAATTGCGCCGCCTGGCGCGCTTTGCCGACAATATCAAGGTGCTCACGCTCTGCGGCGGCGCGCCGATGCGCCCGCAAATGGCGTCGCTGGAACATGGCGCGCATATCGTGGTCGGCACGCCGGGGCGTATTCGCGACCACCTGGGCCGCGGCAGCATCAACCTGGGCACGGTGCAAACGCTGGTGCTGGATGAGGCCGACCGCATGGTCGACATGGGCTTTCAGGAAGAAATCGCCGGCATTGTCAGTGCTTGTCCCTCGCGCCGCCAGACCCTGCTGTTTTCCGCGACGTATCCGGACGATATCCGCAAGGTGAGCAGCCCATTCCTGATCGATCCCGTCGAAGTCTCCGCCGAGGTCCAGCACGAGGCCGGCAAGATCGAGCAGCGCTTTTACGAGATCGGTTATGAAGAGCGCAATGCGGCGGTAGCGCGCCTGCTGCGCCACTTCAAGCCGGTGTCGACGATTGCCTTTTGCAATACCAAGATCCATTGCCGCGAACTGGCCGATGAGCTGCAGGCGCAGGGCTTTTCCGCGCTGGCGCTGCACGGCGACCTGGAGCAGCGTGAACGCGATGAAATCCTGGTGCTGTTTGCCAACCGCAGCTGCTCGGTGCTGGTGGCCACCGACGTCGCCGCGCGCGGGCTGGATATCCAGTCTCTCAGCGCAGTGATCAATGTCGATGTGTCGAAAGATACCGAAGTGCACGTGCACCGCATCGGCCGCACCGGCCGCGGCCAGGAAAAGGGCCTGGCGCTGTCGCTGTGCGCGCCCAATGAAAAGAAGTGGGTCAAGCTGATCGAGGAATACCAGCACCAGCCGGCCGAGTGGCATGAACTGGCCACGCTGGAAGCCGGCCAGGGCAAGGCGCTGCAGGCGCCGATGGTGACGCTGTGCATCCAGGGCGGCAAGAAAGACAAGCTGCGCCCCGGCGACTTGCTGGGCGCGCTGACCGGCGACGCCGGTCTGACCAAGGAGCAGGTCGGCAAGATCAACGTGTTTGAATTCGTCACTTACGTCGCGCTGGACCGGCACATTGCCGACCAGGCGTACGAGCGCCTTTCCAGCGGCAATATCAAGGGCCGCAATTTCAGGATGCGCTTTATTACCCTCTGAGGCCGGAAGTTGCGATGGCAATAAGCACGACAGAAAATTCCCAACGCATGCTGCTGTGGCTGGTAGCGGTGGCTTTTTTCATGCAGACGCTCGACGCCACCATCGTCAATACCGCCTTGCCGGCGATGGCGGCCAGCCTCGGCGAAAGCCCCTTGCGCATGCAATCGGTCATCATTGCCTATACCCTGGCCATGGCAACACTGATCCCCGCCTCGGGCTGGATTGCCGACCGCTTCGGCACCCGCCGGGTTTTTCTGGGGGCGCTCATCCTCTTCAGCCTCGGCTCGCTCCTGTGCGCATACGCGCCTTCCCTGTCGTGGCTGACGGCGGCCCGCGCACTCCAGGGCGCCGGCGGCGCGATGCTGCTGCCGGTTGGCCGGCTGGCCGTGCTGCGCGCCTTTCCCCGCGAGAAATTCATGCCGGCGATGACCGTCGTGGCCATCCCGGGACTGATCGGCCCCCTGCTTGGCCCGACCCTTGGCGGCTGGCTGGTCGAGTACGCATCGTGGCACTGGATCTTTCTCATCAATATCCCCATCGGCGCGCTGGGCTGCATGGCGACGCTCTCCCTGATGCCGGACTTCCGCGCCGAGACGCGCGCGCGCTTCGACCTTGCCGGCTATGTGCTGCTGGCGGCAAGCATGGTCATGATTTCGCTGGCGCTCGATGGCCTGGCCGACCGCGGCATGCGCCAGGCTGTCGTGGTCGTGCTGATCGTCTTCGGGCTGGCGTGCCTGGCGGCGTACTGGCTGCGCGCTTCCCGTCATGCCGCGCCGCTATTTCCGCTGGCGCTCTTCAAGGTCAATTCCTTCAGCGTCGGTTCCCTGGGGAACCTGTTTGCGCGCATTGGCACCGGCAGCATGCCCTTTCTGATTCCCTTGCTGCTGCAGGTCAAGCTCGGCTATTCCGCCCTGCATGCCGGGGTGATGATGATCCCCGTGGCGATCGGCGGCATGCTGGTCAAGCGCTTTGCCACGGCGCTCGTGCGGCGCGCAGGCTACCGCAATGTCTTAATCGGCAATACCGTGCTGGTGGGCGCCTGCATTGCCAGCTTTGCGCTGTTTTCCGAAAGCCTGCCGCTGTGGTTGCGCATTGCCCAGCTGGGATTGTTTGGCGCAATTAATTCGCTGCAGTTTTCAGCGATGAATGCGGTGACCCTGAAGGACTTGCCGCCATCGCTTGCCAGCAGCGGCAATAGCCTGCATTCCATGGTGCAAATGCTTTCCATGAGCCTGGGGGTGGCGGTCGCCGGCGGCTTGCTGGCGACTTTTACCGGCCTGCTGGCACAGCCGCAGCCGGGTGCGCCTTCGGCATTTCAGGCGACCTTTTTGTGCATGGGCGTGATTACCGCGGCGTCCGCCTGGATCTTCTGGCAGCTGCCGGCGCGCCGCCTTAATGTTCGCGGCGAATAATCCGTTCCGGCGTTGCGCCCGGCGGTAGCGGCGCCAGCCGGCTTTCCAGTTCGCCCATATAGGCAGCCACGGTATTGTTGGCATCCTGCAGGGAGCCGCGCACCGATTCATCCAGCCGGTCCATGCGCGAAAGTAAGGTAACGTGCATTTCCGCCTCGTGCGTGCCGCGCGCCTGCAATTCCCCCTCGATAAATTTGCGCAATTCCGTAAAGCGCGACGCTTCGGCCTGGTCTGCCAGGGCGCGGTGCGCCTGCAGTTCGCGCGCATGGCGGCGGGTTTCCAGCAGCACGGAAGTTTGCAGGGTCACCAGATACGCCAGGAACAGCACGCTGACTGCCACTAACAGCCCCAGCATGATCAAGCCCAGCGGCGCCGTGACATTGGTAAAGCCCAGCGAGAGCGTGGTTGCCTGATTAAACGTCGGCCAGTTCAGGGCGGCAAATGCGGCGGCCACCGCCAGCGCAAGAACCAGAAATAACGTGCTGATTTTCATGGTGTTCTCCTTGAGGAAACCACAAGTGCATTCTTGCAAGTCGGTACGTCCTGTTGCAGGAGATGTACTTCTACAGACTCCCACGTTGCGCGAGCGTTCATCCATCGGATTCAGATATAGGCCAGGCTTATGTCTGATATCAATGTTTTTCCTATTTTCTTCCGTGCAGAAACTATTTCTAACGGGCAGGTATCACAGGGGCTTCCTGAAAACATTATTGCCCCTCGATAAAAATGCAACTCATCGCAACTGCTCCATCGCAACGATTGTCCTGGCAGCGGGTTCAACCCGCCGCACTGCCCGTCGTCTTTGTCTTGTTTGGCCTCATCATGGGTTCGTGGGCCGGCCGCATACCCGGCATACAGGCAGACCTGCATATCCCGCACTCGGCCCTGTCGATGGTATTGCTGTGCGGCGGCGTCGGGGCCGTCATTTCCTATCCGGTGTCCTCATGGATGATGGCGCGGCTTGGCGGGCGCAAGACGGTCTTGATCGCCGGACTGGCATTGCTGGCCGCCCTGGTCGGCATCGGCTGGGCAACCGAGATTTCATTGTTGATGACGGCAGTATTCTTGATGGGCATTCCTGCCGGGTGCCTGAATGTCGGCATGAATGCAGTTGCCACCAGCCTGGAAAAGAAAACCGGAAAATCGACCATGGCAAGGCTGCATGCCGGTTGCTGTGCCGGCGGCCTGGCAGGCGCCACGCTGGGTGGCTTTATGGCCAGCAAAAGCATCGCGCCGGCCAGCCACTTTCTTTTGCTGGCTGCCCCACTGGCCGTGCTGCTCTGGCTGGCATGCCATCTTCTCAAGGCCGAGAGCGGCGACGACGGCAGCCTCAAGGCTGACGCTCCTGCCGCTGGAAATGCAGCCAAAACAATATTTGCCATGCCGCGCGGACCGCTGACCATGCTGGGCGCGCTGGTTTTTCTGGGCGCCATGTCCGAGGGCAGCATTGCCGACTGGAGCGGCGTATTCCTGAAAGACCATTTTGGCGTGACGGACGGCGTGGCGCCGCTGGCTTATTCAGCATTCCTGGTGACGATGCTGCTGGCGCGCCTGGCGGGCGACCACCTCAAGCGCCGGCATGGCGCGCGCCCGCTGGTATCGGGCGGCGCGACGCTGGCGGCGGCCGGCCTGCTGTTTTCCGTGTTGGCCGATAGCCCCTATCTGGCCATGGCGGGCTTTGGCGCCGCCGGCTTCGGCCTGGCGCTGGTATTCCCATTCGTCTTCAGCGCGGCCGGCAAACAAGGGCCGGTTGCCCTGGCGGGCGTGGCCACCATGGCCTACAGCGGCAGCCTGATGGGGCCGCCGGTGATCGGCGCGCTGGCGCACGGCTTTGGCATGCAGGCAGCCATCGGCTTTATCGGCGTGCTGGCCGCGCTGATTGCCATCGTCGCCGCGCGTGCGGGCCTGCTCAGGTAAGCAGAGGCCCGCCAACGTCAGCTGCCGCCTCTCAACGCTCAGGGCAGTATCCGCACGGAAGGCTCGCGCGCCCACTGGCGCGTGGCGGCGGCGGCGATGAAGCCCTTGGCATCATCGGCGGCGATGACGCCGGCGTCCGGCACCACATTGGCCTTGTCCAGCAGCGCTTGCGCCCCCGGGTTGGCGGCGATCGCCTTCAGATGGGCAAAGGCGTCGCTGACGAAATCGAGCGCGGCGGCTTCACTGCACAGCATCTGCGCGCCTGCCGCCGACAGCACCACGGCGACCGCGTCGAACATGACCGAGGGCGTGCCGGCCAGCTGGCCATCGGCCGGCAGCAGCGTGCCATCGGCCAGCGTTGCGCCGCCGACCTTGGGGGCGATGATCTTCACGCCGGCGCCGACATCGGCAGCAGCCTTGCGCAGGGATTCGATGACCTTGCCGTCGCTGCCGTCAGCGACCAGGATGCCGACGGCGCGGCCGGCAAGCGTGTGGCGCATCTTGCCGATGATTTGCAATGCCGGCGAGGGCGCCATGTCCTGCACCGGCACAGCGGGCTTGGGCGCCTCCGGCAACGGCAACCCCAGGCCATCGGCGACGCGCTGCGCCAGGTCCGCATCGATGTGGCGCAAATGGCCGACCATCGCCTGGCGCACATGCAGGTGCGCGACCTTGGACAGTTCGAACACCAGCGCAAAGGCCAGGTGGGTTTGCTCGGTGGGCGTCTGGCTGCGATAGAACAGGCGCGCCTGGGTGTAATGGTCGGCAAAGCTTTCGGCACGGATGCGGCCCTTTGCGCCGCTCTCGGGGGTGGCGTGACTGGGAAAGCCGGCGGCCGGGGTCTCGCGCGGCGAATCCGGGTCCAGCGATTGCGGCTCGTACGCCACCCGCCCCTTGGGCTGCGCCATCTGCATGTGGCCGTCGCGCTGGTGGTTGGCGAACGGGCATTTCGGCGCGTTGACCGGGATCTGGTGGAAGTTGGGCGAGCCCAGCCGCGACAGCTGCGTATCCAGGTAGGAAAACAGGCGGCCCTGCAGCAGCGGGTCGTTGGAGAAATCAATGCCGGGCACGATATTGGCGGGGCAGTAAGCCACCTGCTCGGTCTCGGCGAAAAAATTGTCCGGCCAGCGGTCCAGCACCATGCGGCCGATCACTTGCAGCGGCAGCATTTCTTCGGGGATCAGCTTGGTCGCATCGAGGTGGTCGAACGGGAATTTTTCAGCCTCTTCCTCGGTGAAGAGCTGCACGGCCAGTTCCCATTCCGGAAAGTCGCCGCGGCCGATGGCTTCGAACATGTCGCGCCGGTGGAAGTCGGGATCGGCGCCGGCGATCTTGCAAGCTTCATCCCAGAGCGTCGACTGCAGTCCGAGCCTGGGGCGCCAGTGGAACTTGACGAAGGTGGATTTGCCGGCGGCATCGAGCAGGCGGAAACTATGTACGCCAAAGCCTTCGATCATGCGCAGCGAGCGCGGGATGGTGCGGTCGGACATGATCCACATCACCATGTGCATCGATTCCGGCGTCAGCGATATGAAATCCCAGAAGGTGTCATGCGCCGAAGCCGACTGCGGAAAGCCGCGGTCCGGCTCCATCTTGACCGAGTGCACCACGTCCGGAAACTTCATGGCATCCTGGATGAAGAAGACCGGGATATTATTGCCGACCAAATCCCAGTTGCCTTCCTTGGTGTAGAACTTGACCGCAAAGCCGCGCACGTCGCGCGGCGTATCGACCGAGCCGGCGCCGCCAGCCACGGTCGAAAATCGCGTGAATACCGGGGTTTTTTCCCCGACTTCCGTGAGAATTTTCGCAGTGGTGTACTGCGCCAGCGAATGGGTCAGTTCGAACGTGCCATGCACGCCGGTGCCGCGCGCATGCACGATGCGCTCCGGGATGCGCTCATGGTCGAAATGCGTGATTTTTTCGCGCAGGATAAAGTCTTCCAGCAGGGTCGGTCCGCGCGTATTGGCTTTCAGGGAATTCTGATTGTCAGGAATCGGAATGCCCTGATTGGTTGTCAGTTGCGGCTGACTGCCGTTGGCAACCTGGTGTAACTCGCCGCCCGTGCCCGCGAGGGTGCCTGGTTCGCCGGCGCCCTTGGAGGCTTGCTTGCGGGGCGTGCCACTGTCTCCGGATTTCTTGTCATTGGCCATTTTTACTCTCGTCAGTTAGCGTAGGGAAAGGGACAAGGCGATCCTGCCGCCGGCACGACCGCTTGCAATTTGGTTAACGAATACGGGTAGATGCAAGGCGCAAAGTGAAAGTTCCTGCTGTGCGATAGGCCGTCCGTGGCAGGGCAGGTGTACCTATTGCACCCCCTTCTTCTGCTTTGTCCGGGTTGCCTCGGCAGGCGGCGCAACGGGCTTTTCCTTTGCCATGGCCAGCAGCTGCGCGCACGGACTCTTTTGATCCGGGCCGGGATTGATCAAGGCAAGCAGGGCCGCCAGCGGAGTCGCCAGGGTGCCCAGCAAGGTTGCTGCGCCCGCCTTCATGGCCACAATGCCCTTGTCGACCCCCACATCCGGCTGCTTGAATGTCCCGCGCACATGCAGCGGCGAGCGCAGCGAAATCACGCGCAAGCCCTTGCTTTCGGGGAGGATCGTCAGCCCCAGCGTTTCGCGGGCAAGGTTGATTTGTCCCTCCACGCCAATGATCGCATCTTCGGTATCAACCACGAATGTGCGGGCCTGCATGAGGCCATCCTTGACGGAAAAGTCGCCGGCGAGGCAGTTCAGGCGCACCTGTCGGTCGCCAAAAATCTGCGTGACGACGAGGCTGCCCAAATTCAACCCCATGGCCTCCAGGATGAACTTGCTGATGGTGCCTTCGGTAATAAAGCCCTTGATTTCGCCGTTGGCTGACGCTGCCAGCGCCGCGAGGGAATTGCCGCTGGCCGATAGCGCTGCATTGACATGAATTTGCCCGAGGCTTGCACGCATCGATTCTGCCTTGGGAAACAGCCGGTTGAGCTGGATGCCGCGCGCGGTCACCTGCATGCGTGCCCGCGCCGGTTCGCGCTTGCCATCGATGTCCAGTTCGGCGTTGAACCTTCCGCCAGCCACGCCGAAATTCAGCGGTGCCAGTGACAGGGCACCGTTATCCAGGCGCACGGTGGTAACGAGGTCGTCGATCGGGATGCTTTCTTCGCGGATGATTTTTTTTCCGGTGAAGCGCACTTGCGCATCGATCTTGTCCCAACGCTCGCTGCGAAATTGCGCCACCGGCAAGACCTTGTCCGGTGGTTGCCGGGTCTTGTCGCCGCGTTTCTTTTTTTCTTCCGCACTGTCGGATCCCACCAATGCCCCCAGGTCTTTCAGGCTCAGGTGGTTCGACACCACTTCGCCACGCAGCAGCGGGCGTGGTTCTTTGCGCAGGTATTCCAGGGTGCCGCCAATATCGCTATTGCCCACCTTGCCGGTGAATTTTTCATAGCGCAAATGGAAATTGTCGCGCGCCAGCGAGCCGACCACCCGTCCCTCCGTTGAAAAGCGCGGCGTGTCCGGCAACACGATGCCGGAAAACGGGAAAAGATGCGCCATGCTGGCGCCCGTGATTTTCAGCTGCACATCGAGCGCACTGATGTGCCGCGGGTTGGTCAGGGTGCCGCGGGCGACCAGTGTGGAATTGCCGACCTTGAGTTGCGCTTCCACGGGATAGCGGGTATCGCGCTCCTGCAGCGACAGCAGCGCGCCTGCCTTGCCATCCCCGGAGACCGTATCCTTATCCAGCTTGCCGCTGATTTTCCAGACGATGCTGCCGTCGTCGAGGGTGTCGATGCGTGTCGTGACATCGGCTTTGCGGACCGGATCGACCAGGCGCACCGTGCCTTCGTTCAGCGACAGGTCGCGCAGGTCCAGCTGCCATGGCGATGGCGCCTGGCTTGCGTCTTTCTTTTTGAAGGTCCAGTTGTTCTGGCCCTCCTTGCCGAGTTCCAGCACCAGGTCAGGCTCGGTCAGGATCAGGCCCGATACGCTGACTTTCTTTTGCAGCAGCGCCAGCGGGTTAAGGACGAAATCGACTTGCGGCACCTTCGCCATGGTTGGGCCGGTGGTGGCCCATAACGGATTGCCCAGTTCCAGATCATGGGCGCGCAAGTGTGGCCAGGGCAGCAACCTGCGCCAGCCAACTTCGGTTTGTGCCGGCTTGCGCCAGCTCAGCACGAGGTCGCCATGGATGGCAAATGCCCTGCCGGTGGCTTCGCTGACGCGCTCGCTGATCCAGGGCTTGGCAAAATTCCAGTTAATAACGCTAAGCAATAACGGAATCAGCACCAGCAGGGCAACGACCCCGACAAGAATTCTTGTCAGGATTTTTCGATTGCGCAGCAATGGGGTCGCCACGATGGCCGCTTGAACAATTACTGGCCGGGCTTTCTTGGCTGCGCGGGGCCCGTTTGTTCGGGGTTGATGCCTTGCTTGCCAGGATTTTTTTGTTTGACGGGCGGCTTTTCGGGTTGCGGCGGTTCCTTGATTTCGGGCTTTTGCGGATTGTCTTCTGGAACGATGGTGGGCGCGTCATCCTTGCGCCGGGAAGTGTCGGCCATCTTAGTCTCCTGTGTCAAATAACTATGAACGTTTATTGATTCTATAGAGCACGAAAAACGGTGAAAGTTTGCCTAGGTCGCAACGGCCTCGTGAGCAAAGTCATTTACGCTTAAAAAACAATAATGATGAGAGACCCGGCGACGATCAAAAAACCGCCCAGTGCCACCAGGCAGCTCAGTTTTTCTCCCGCGAAGACAATGCCAGGAACGATCGGGAATGCCACGCTCAGCTTGTCAATCGGAACAACCTTGGTAACTGTACCAAGCTGCAAGGCGCGGTAGTCACTAGTCAAGACAGTGCGGTGGTTGCCGGAAATTGTGTTGAGGTTGCGTAATATTTTTTAAAAGATGCCGGCACGGATTCGCTGGTACTGAAACGCTTTATATCCCAGTCCAATATCAAGAGGAACTTCCAGGAGACAAAAGCATTCTCATAAAAATGCGTTTCTTACATTAAAAGGATCGTGATGAAAAATTTCATTATTGCCTGTTCCCTGCTACTTTCTTTCGCATCGGTTTCTGGAACGGCGAATGCGAAAGGTTGCTTGAAAGGCGCTGCCGTTGGCGCCGTTGCCGGACATGTAGCTGGAAAGCATGGTGGCGTGGGCGCCGCAGCAGGGTGTGCCGTCGGACACCATAAGGCCGCCAAAAAAGAGAAGGAAGAGAAGGAACAGCACGCCGCGCAAGCCAACAGCGGCACAACATCTGGTCAGCCCGGTTCTACCAAGACTGCGCCGGCCAAATAGCCGTCAAGGCTTTAATCTCAAGAAAATGCCAGGCCCGTTCCGCACGGCCCTGGCATTTTTGTGTGCAACCAGTCTTTTTGCCAGCCAAACTGCCGCGCCGATGCACCGATTTTATTGAAATCAACGGATAGCAATGAATGCCCACCCTGGCGTGGATCGACGAACATTACAAGGGATTGCCCTGTTTGAAGCGTTGAAGGGAATCGCTGTGCTTGCCGGCAGTTTCGGGCTCATCAGCCTACTGCACCATGATGTAAGGCATCTTGCCCATGAATTGATTGCCCATTTGGGCATGAATCCTGGAGGACGGTATCCCACGGCTCTTTTGCGCTACGTGGATATCCTTGAAAACACCGACGTGCGTCTACTGGTGTTACTGAGTATTGGCTACGCTGTTGTTCGCCTGATTGAAGCGTATGGACTTTGGCATGATCTGGCCTGGGGCGAGTGGGTAGCTGCAATGTCCGGTGCGCTGTACGTCCCCTTTGAAATCAGTCATTTTTTACACAAGCCGTCGGTTATCGGCGCCTTGGTATTTGTCGCCAATGTTTTTGTGGTTGGCTTTCTGGCGCTGCAGTTATATCGCAGGCGCAGTGCAGCTTCGCAATCGCCGGCTTGTGGGTGCAAGCGTAGATCTTGAGCGGCAGTTGTTCACCATAGCCTTGCAATCGGAATGACAATGCCGCCGAAGACGGACCAGACCGGAGAGGCGCGGTTAACTCCCTTGGCCACACCGACTATTGACTATCGGGCGGATGGAAATATTAACGGCGTTTTTTAGGGCAATGGATACCGCAGAACATGCCAGCTTACACCCAGCCGCACGTCCGTCTTGAGCGCTACCAGCTTGCGTGACAGTTCCAGCTGGCCGCGCTCCTTGCGCAGCCGTTCACCCAGCGGATTCATGAGGATGCCGGCGCCCGCCAGCACCTGCTCGAGGCTGCCGTAATTTTGCAGCAGTTTGGCTGCGGTCTTGGCACCAACCTTGGAGATGCCGGGGACATTGTCGGAAGGTTCGCCCGCCAGCGCCAGCAGTTCCGGCAAGAGCTGCGGCAGTACGCCAAACTTGTGTTCGACCCATTCGCGGTCGTGCCATTCCTGCTTGAAGTGGTCCCACAGCAGCGCGCCCTGGGCAATCAGGCAATGCAAGTCCTTGTCGGTCGAGGCGATCACGGCTTCGCCGCGGCTTTCCTGTAGCCAGCGCAGCACCGCGGTGCCGATCACATCTTTGGCCGCGACTTCGGGCACCGAGACGATAACCATGCCAATTGCGCGCAACTGCTCGAAAAAGGCCGGCAGGCGTTCGCGCAACTCCTCCGGCGGCGGCGCATGGTTGGCGCGGTAGCCGGAGTGGAGCGCGTGGCGCCAGGTGTGCGACGCATGGCCGCCGTGATCGAACGCGCCCAGCACATGCGTCGGCTGGTGGGTCGCCAGCAGGCGGCGGAAGGAAGGCAAGGCGTGGCGCAGCGCTGCCTGGGCCTTGTCTGCCGGTGCCACCTCGTCGTTGGCTTCATAGATGCGCCGGACAATGTGCATGCCATCGATAACGAGTAACTTTGCCATCATTTGTCTGAATGCTGGATAATTCCCCGATTATGAACTATCTACGCCTCGTTCTTCGCACCCATCGCCATCCCTCGGCAATCCTGCTGGTGGCGCAGCTGCTCGGCATGTTGCTGTACCCGTTCGTCGAAAATACCGATCTTGGGCGTATCGCCTTCAACCTGTTCGGTGTGGCCATATTGGGCATCACGACGGCCATGGTCAGGCGTACGCCGGGGCTGGCCTGGATCAGCGCCTGCATTGCCGCCCCGGCGATTGTCATGCTGGTGCTGCAGCTGGCATTCGGCATGGCGCAACTGGTTGCCTGGACCTCATTTCTGGAAGCGGTATTCTACTTTTACGCCGCCGGCAGCCTGACTGCCTACATGCTGGAAGATCATCGCGTCACCACCGATGAATTGTTTGCCGCCGGCGCTACCTTCACCCTGCTGGCCTGGGGATTTACCCACCTGTTCATCCTGGTGCAGGCGCTCGAGCCCGGCTCCTATGCTGCGGCAGTCAATACCGCTGACCCGCGCACCTGGACCGAGCTGATGTACCTGAGCTTTGCGTTGCTTTCCAGCACCGGCATTGGCGACGTGATTCCCCTGACGACGAAGGCGCGCGCCCTGGCCAGCCTGGAAATGTTCGTTGGCCTGATGTATCTGGCGCTGGTGGTGTCGCGCTTGGTCGGCATGACCCTTCAGGCGCGCAGGTAGCACCACTATTGTTGCTTAAAAGTAGCTATTTTCTTATTTATCGACCAGGTTGTATATTCTTGTACGCTATAATTTCCTTGGAAAATCTTATTTAAGACAAGCTGTTGTCGCAAGGGAAACATGTTGTCTTGAATAGCAATTTTGTATGGTTTTTGCATTATCCCGGTTTTACTAGAATATCCCCTACTGTCATCACTCTCCAACCAAGTTTCCAAAAAGCAAGTAGCGATTCTCTATGCGGGAGGGCCGGATTTGGCTCGATTATTGGCATTTGGCGTTGAGTTTTTGTATTGAAAAGATTGTATCCATCATGCCTGCTGTTAAATTCACGCTGACGCACCGTTTCAGCAAAAAGCTCGTAGCGATGCAGCGATGGACAAAGATCGCCATGATGCTGGCGGCGGACCTGATTGCGTTGCCAGCATGCTTCCTGATCGCCATGTTGTTGAGGCTGGGCGATTTTCAAGCTGCCGGAAGCTACGGCTTGGTCCCCTATGTTGTGATTGGCCTGCTTACCGTTGGCGTATTTATCCTGTCTGGCTTGTACCGTGCGGTTATCCGCTTTATCGACCAGACCTTGCTGCGTTCCAGCGGCATTGGATTGGCGCTGGCGGTAGTGGCCGCCTATGCAGCCTCGTTTTTCTTGCAATCCCCGGCGTTGCCGCGTAATGCGCTGGCCATTTACTGGTTCGTGGCTTTTTCCTACGTCGTGGGGTCGCGGCTGGCCGTTCGCACGTTTTTGCGGCAGCATCTTGCGCCGCGCCTGACGCACCAGAATGTCATTGCAATCTATGGTGCCGGCAAAACCGGCGCGAAGCTGGCGCAGGCAATCCGGGTTAGCGACAAATATTGCGCCGTGTGTTTTTTCGATGAAAAAGAATCACTGAACAATCATAATGTCGCCGGCTTAAAAGTATTTCACACCACCCGCATGCCGGCATTGGTGAAAGAACTGGGCATTGGCCTGATCGTGATGGCCATTCCGAATGCGCCGGCAGCGCACCGCCGACGGATCATGCATGATGCGAATGAAGCGGGTATCAAGGTCAGGACGCTACGTAACGTCATTGATCTTGCCGATGAAACCATCTCCCCTCAGTCGATCCGCGAAATCAAGCTTGAGGATCTGCTTGGCCGCGAACCGGTCCCGCCGCAAGTTGACCTGTTTGCCAGATGCGTACAAGGCAAGAATGTGCTGGTTACCGGCGCTGGCGGCTCTATCGGCAGCGAACTGTGCCGTCAGATCATGGCGCAGAAACCAGCAGCGCTATATCTGCTGGATCATTCGGAATATGCTCTGTACACCATTGAGCAGGAGTTGCGTGCCCATTTTCCTGATGTGGCAATTCACCCTTGCCTGGGGTCGGTTTGCGATGTGACGATTGTCGAGCGTGTTTTGCAAGATGGACGAATCGATACGGTCTATCATGCCGCAGCCTACAAGCATGTTCCGTTAGTCGAGGCGAACATGGCCGAAGGCATTCGCAACAACGTGACCGGCGCGCAGGTAATTGCAACAGCCGCCGACAAGTTCCACGTGCAGACATGCGTGCTGATTTCCACCGACAAGGCAGTGCGGCCGACCAATATCATGGGCGCCAGCAAACGCATTGCGGAATTGATATTCCAGGCCGCTGCACAGAAGCCCTGCACCGCAACCACGTTTTGCATGGTCCGGTTCGGAAATGTGCTTGGGTCATCCGGATCTGTAGTGCCACTTTTCAGGCGGCAGATCGAGGAAGGCGGTCCGATCACGATTACCCATCCCGAAATCGTGCGCTATTTCATGCTGATACCAGAGGCAGCGCAACTCGTGATTCAGGCGGGAGCGATGGCCAGGGGCGGCGAAGTGTTCGTGCTGGACATGGGCGAACCGATCAAGATTGTCGATTTGGCCCGCACCATGATTGACATGGCCGGGCTGGAGGAGAAAAACGAGGAAAATCCGGATGGCGAGATCGAAATTCGCTATGTCGGTTTACGCCCTGGCGAGAAGTTGTACGAAGAACTCTTGATCGGCAATGAGGCCGAGGGCAGCGCCCATCCGCGCATCATGCGCACGACCGAATATTCGATTGCGCCAGAGATGCTTGAGCAGTTGATAGGCGACTTGACGCTTGCATGTGGATCGGGGCACAGCGAGTCGATAAAAGAGGCAATGCGGGAAATCGTCAGGGAATATGGTCCGCAGTCTGCACCTCAGTCGGATAGGGAGTTGCATCAGGTTTCCGAAGCAAGCCTCGCAGTTCAAGTCGGTAATTTGAAATGAAAAAATAGATCGGCAGCCTGAAACGCCATTTGAGCTAATAAATATGTCCAATCAAAAAATGCTCCGCGCTGGCGTATCGATCGGCCTGGCTCTGGTACTTGGCCGATTGGTTGGATTCATTCGGGAACTGCTGCTGGCAAGGAGTTTTGGAACGAGTAGCACTGCCGACTGGGCCGTCCTGCTATTTTCGTTTCCTGACCTGGTGGTAAATTTGCTGCTTGGAGGGGCGCTGGCCGCCGTGCTGATTCCGGAATGGGCCAGGCAGGGCAGCACGGAGCGCCGGCATTTGTATAACGCTGCCCTGGCCATTGTCGGCATTTCATTTGCAGTGCTTGCCGCAGTATTGTGGATTGGGCAAACGGGCATATTTTCCTACCTTGCCCCGGGGTTGGACAAAACCCTGGCGCCGCAGGGTGCCCAGGCATTCATATTTATCTTGGCGGCAATTTTATTGACTGCGCTCGCAGGCGTAACGACGGCGTATTCCAATTTCCTGGGCGCGGTTTTTGTGCCGGCGATGGGAACATTCGTCCTCAATCTGTTTGTCATTGCCGGCATACTTCTGGCCGTCCGGGCCAAGTCGCCTTTAATCGTGTTCGGCGCAAGCATCTGTCTTGGTGCGGCAATCCGCTGGGCAATGCAATTGTGGAATTTGCGGTGCACGCCGCAGCCGATCGCCATTGCGCCAAAAGAAGTCTCCGCACCTGGAGGAATAGCACGGCTGATCCCGAGATATTTCCAGGTATTGACCTCGGCCAGCCTCCTGTTGCTCGTGCCGGTGATTGCGCGCGCCTATGCCAGCGGTCTCGGTAGCGGGAAAATGGCGCTGATGAACTATGCGCAAAAGATGGTAGAACTTCCTGCCGGAATCGTTGTTACGGTGATATCGACCTTGCTGCTCCCCCGTTTATCCAGGCTGATTGCTGAAGCTTCGGAGAGTCGCCAGGTTGTGGAGACCTTCGACGCTTCGGTAAAGTTTACTATGGAGATCTCATTAGCCGTATTGTTGCCAGTATTGTTCTATGCCGATGCCATTTGTAACGTGCTGTTCGGCGGCGGGGCATTGCAGGAAAGCGATCTGGCCATGATGGCCAAGCTTCTGGCGATTGGCTTGCTTGCGCTGCCGTTGCAGGGATTGATCGCCGTCCAGGTTTGCGTCTACAGCGCCATGCGTGATACGATCACGCCGCTCATTGCGAGCGCGATTGCAATCGTACTGTTCTTGTTTGGCATTCGCTATGCAACTGATGCCTACGGCCTCGTCGGCATCGGCGTCGCCATCGTTTTCTTCCAGTTGTTCGTATTGAGCGTTCTTACAACGCGGATACGCCGCCAAATCGACGTCAGTTACATCAAGATCGTTTCCGATACGGCATTTTTGCGAGGCGTAGGTCTTTCCATCGGGGTTTTTCTAATATTGTTTTCACTTAGTGGAATAATTGGAAAGACTGATTGGTTCCGGTTGGGTTGGGCAGTGCTTTCAGGCGGGGCAATGCTGCTATGTATCATGCTGTTCAATCCCAAAAATAGGTCGTTGATAAAAGCGCAATGGCGGCGAGTATGAAATTAATGATGATTTTGAACGATCCGGACGTGGCAAAACTGGCCGCTTCCTCGGGTGTGGATCGTATATTTGTTGATCTGGAAATAAACGGGAAATTTGCGCGTCAGGGTCACAAGGACACGCTGATCAGCAAGCATTCTTTTGACGATGTCGAACGGGTCCGCAAAGCGGTCCCCGGAGCATCGCTGCTTGTCCGCCTGAATCCGTGGTACGAAGGTTCGCGCGCCGAGATCGATCGGGCGATCAGCCTTGGCGTGGATATTCTCATGCTTCCCATGTTCAAGCGGATCGATGAGGTCGAGGCATTCTGCGATCACGTCGCCGGGCGCGCTCAGGTAATCCCGCTGCTCGAAACGGCAGAGGCCGCAGAGATTGTCGACGCCGTCGCCGCATTGCCGGGCGTCACCGAAGTCTATATTGGCCTCAATGACTTGCATCTCTCGATGCACAAATCCTTCATGTTCGAGTTGCTGGTTGATGGCACTGTTGAACATCTGGCCAAATCCATCCTGGCCCAGGGCAAGCCATTCGGCTTCGGTGGCATCGCCAGAATCGGCGAAGGCTTGCTTCCGGCCGAGAAAATATTGGCAGAACATATACGCCTGGGCTCGTCCAGTGTCATCTTGTCGCGTACCTTCCATCGCCCCTATGATGACAAGCTGGCAGGCGATTCGCCCATGAATCTCAAGCTGGAAATCGATAAAGTGCGCTCTGCCGCGCTACGATACGGCACCAGCGATGCAGCGGTCCTCGCGGAAAACCGGAACGAATTAAAACGGATTGTCGGTGAGATCACGAAAGCCGCAGAACACGCTGGCTGATCGACTATATTTGTGGAATAGAGAAAATAACTATGTGCGGCATATTCGGGTATTTTGACCGTCGCGGTATTGACCTTCCGCCAGATCGCCTGGAAAGCATGGGGCGAGTGATCAGGCATCGCGGCCCTGACGATCAGGGCATCTACCGCACCAGTGGCATGGCGATCGGCAACCAGCGACTCTCCATCATCGATATCGGTGGCGGGCATCAACCCTTTGTTTCGGACGACGGGCAAGTCGTGGTAGTGCAGAACGGCGAAATCTTCAATCACGTCGAACTGGCGCAAGAGCTCGAAGGAACGCCTTTTTCGTGCAGGACGCGCTCTGACACGGAAGTGCTCCTGCGTCTTTATGAAAAAGAGGGCATTGGTTTCGTCAGCAAGCTCAACGGCATGTTTGCCATTGCCATCATCGATCACCGCTCGCGCGCCATGTATCTCGTGCGCGACCGAATCGGCGTCAAGCCGCTTTACATTCATGATGACGGCAACCGGGTCGCGTTCGGTTCGGAGATCAAGTCGATTCTGGAAGCCGGGGTTCCGGCCGCGTTCAATCCGGTTGGTTACCATCACTATCTGACCTACAACTATGTCCCGGCCCCGCATACCATTTTCGAGAATATCTGGCATGTGAAGCCCGGCCATTTTTTGCGTATTGATGCGCATGGCTCCAAGGAAACCCGTTGGTGGAATCTCGCCGAAGTCCAGCCGGTAGAGGGACGCAGCGAGAGTGACTGGATCGAGGAATTCAATCATATCCTCGACGACGCCGTGCGTATCCGCTTGCGGGCCGACGTGCCGTTCGGCGCGTTTCTTTCGGGCGGCGTGGACTCCAGCACGGTCGTTGGCCTCATGACGCGCCATACCAGTCAACCGGTCAAGACTTTCTGCATCGGCTTTGACGATCCGCGTTTCGACGAGTCGATCTATGCCCAGCAGGCCGCCGACCGCTTTGGCACTGCACATACGATGCAGCGCGTTGCGCCGAACATGCTCGGACTATGGCCAATGGCAACCTGGCACTGCGACCAGCCGCATGGGGATGTCTCGTTCCTGCCGACCTACAAGGTTTCCGAACTCGCTGCGAAACACGTCAAGATGGTGTTGACAGGCGACGGCGCCGACGAAATGTTCGGTGGTTACGACAAGTATGTCGATTTCTTCAGTCGTCAGGATGTCTCGAAGATGAGCGACGCTGAATTCCAGCGCGCCTACTACCAGAATATCAGCCTGTTCGGCGATACGGCCAAGCAGCGCCTGTATGGCCAGCAACTTGCGCGCGAGCTTGCCGGCGTCGATTCCTTCGACGTCATCAAGCCCTTGTTCGCGGAAAGCCGCCACCAGGACCGGATCAACCAGGCGCTGTACATCGATATGCAACTGCTTCTGTCGGGGAATAACCTCGTCAAGCCTGACCGCATGGGGATGGCGGTGTCGCTCGAGGCGCGCACGCCCTTCCTCGACTATCGGATGATGGAGTTCGCCTTCCGCATGCCTGGTCACCTGAAGGTGCGCGATGGCGTTTCGAAATACCTGTACAAAAAAGCCGTCACGCCGTTGATCGGCGAGGAGCTGGCCTACCGCAAGAAACAGATGTTTACGGTGCCGGTTGGCGAATGGTTCAAGAACGAGCTCGCCGGCTATGTGCGGGAGACTTTGTTGGCCAAAGATAACGCTGTCATTAATGCGCTGGAGCAAGCACCACTGGCAAGCATGATCGACGAGCATACCCAGGGAACCAAAAACAATACACGCGAATTACGCGCATTGATCGCCAGCGCCCTGTGGTCGAGCAAATTCATGCCTTGCCAACCGTCTGCCGGCGCCTGAGGAATAAGAGCATGCCGAATAATGGCCAAGTGAAGCGTTTTGAGTTTTATCGGGGACGCGTTAAAGGCGCACTGGACCGGTTGGCGGGGGCGCTTTTTTTATTGGTGTTTTCGCCATTGATGATCTTGATTGCGTTGCTGATTTTGCTGTTCAACGGCCGCCCGATCTTTTTCATGCAAACGCGGGTTGGCCGTGGTGGCCATGCCTTCAGCATCTACAAATTCCGCACCATGACGGTTGAGAGCGGGCGTAACAGTTCCCGATCCGGTGAGGTGGCTGGCCAAAGCCTGGAGGAAGCCCGGAAACGCTTCAAGACGACCGATCCCAACGACAGGCGCATTACGGCAGTCGGCAAAATCCTGCGCAAGACGCATCTCGATGAATTGCCGCAGTTTATCAATGTGGTCAATGGCGATATGGCCCTGGTCGGACCGCGGCCCGATGTGCCTGTGCAGGAAGCGGACTATCGCCCGCGATACTGGCGCGTGCGGTGCATGGTCAAGCCGGGAATCACCGGACTGGCGCAAGTCATTTCGGCACGTTCTACGCGTCACCGGCTGGCCATGGATATCTGGTATGTCAGGAACCTGACGTTTGCGCTGGATTTGAAAATCCTGTTGCGGACGGTGATGTCGGTGATTCGGGCCAAGAGTTTTTGAGGCTATTCATGCTTGCAACCTACCGCTGGCAACTCGGTGTATTTGCTCTCGCAACGCTCGCATTTGCCGTATTGCTGGCGAGCGGACTGCTGCAGTATGAAATATGGGGGCAAATCGATTATCTGCATCGCGCTGAAATCGATTTGACATCGACGGGCATGTACGCGCACTTGCCACGCTATATCGTCGTCTCGCCCAGTTACATCCTCGCAGACCTGCTCGACCTGGATGCCAATGCGGTATTCGGCTGGTATGTGTACTTGCTTGTCTGTGCGACTTCGTGGCTGTGGCTGCAACTCCGGATTGCCGTGGCGAGACGTCCGCCCATCCGCTACTACACCTTCCTTGTCCCGTTTCTACTCGCCATGGTGATCAACGGGCGGTTTGCTTTCGGCTTGTTTGGCCTCAGCCTGATTTTATTCATTCTTGTACGTGCTCGCCTGCATGGTTTCAGTTTATGGCAAGTGGCGGGCGCCATTGCCGGCTTGCTTTTCACAAGCGTGAGCTCTGGAATTTTCACCGTCGGGCTGGCCTTCTTGCTATTAACCGTCATGCAATTCATGCGTTTCGGAAAATTTGCCGGCAGTCTCGGTATTCGAAAACTTTTCATTGGATTGGTTTGTGTTGCCGTCAGTATCCCATTGGCTGCCATGCTCTGGATTTTTCTGATGAAAAACATATCGTATTATGGTGAAGGCTTGGGAGGTATTGTTGACATGGTCAGCCATGGATTCGGATTGATCCTGAATCCCTATCCCGTGGTGGAACAATGCCTGGCCGATGACAACACCGGACTCGTCTGTCTTGCGGCGACAATGTTTGCCGGTTCCGGATATGTCACAACCATGATGGCCATATCACTGGTCAGCCTGGTGGTGGTCCTTGCATTCTGGCTGCGTCGTTCCAGCCTTATGCTTCTTGCGCGTCGAGGCGTTGGCCTGGCCTGCCTCGGCGGCGTATTCGGCCTGACGACATTGCTGTCCGTATTGTTCATTTTGCCGGTCTGGATAAAGCAAAGCGAAACCAATCCGCAGCTCGCGGACGCGTAGTCAACTGGGCTGGATCCATGGAAAAGAAAAAGATATTTTTTGTCGCATACGGTGCAGGTCATATTGGCATGCTCATTCCGGTAATTCATCAACTCCGGAAAGACGCTTCGCTCGATATCGTTGTCCTTGGACTGACGACCGCGCGCGACAAGCTGGAGGCCGCCGGCATACCTTATCTTGGTTATAGCGACCTGATAAAAGCGATGGATAACTACGCCCAGGTCAAAGCCTATGGCGAACGCCTGGTTGCCGCGCTGCCGGCGGGTACCGTTCCTGTTGAAGAATCTGTCGCCTACCTCGGAGCCAATTACGCGGAACTGGTGCAAGCCTTCGGTGAAGCCGCCGCCGCTGCGCGTTATCACTCCGAGGGGCGCCAGGCCTACTTGCCGGTTAATTTCATGAAGCGGGTCCTGGAAAAATATCAGCCCGATCTCGTGGTGGCAACGAACTCGCCGCGGACTGAAAGGGCTGCCATCGTGGCCGCCGGCGCACTGGCCATACCGGCACTTTGCCTGGTCGACCTGTTCGCCCTGCAGGAAGTCGCCTGGATCGGCGAACCCGGATACGCCGACAGGATATGTGTGCTGTCCCAGGCGGTGAAGGACATGTTTGTGGCGCATGGCCGGCAGGATTCCGAAGTTGTCGTAACCGGCAATCCGGCGTTTGATCCGCTTTCCGCCCCCGGCCTGGTAGGCGCGCGCGAATCAGTCAGGCAGGCCCATGGCTGGTCGGAGGATGACAAGGTGATCTTGTTCGCATCCCAGGTGGAGCCCTTGAAGCACCCCTTTAACGACCTAAAAGGCAATTCTGAATTGCCTCGGGACATAGAAAGGGCGTTATGCCGCATCGTTGAAAAGCACAGCAACTATCGCTTGATCGTTCGCCATCACCCCAGCGAGACAGTCGAGCCTGCGGCGATGCCAGCGCGTGTGGAAATCGGCGACAAGTCGGAGAATCTTGCAGCGCTCTTGCACAGTGTCGACGTTGTCGTGGTCATGTCATCAACAGTAGGACTGGAAGCGGCACTCATAGGCAAGCCGGTCGTTTCTGTCGACATGTCGGTTTTTACGCCAGACGCACCGTATGCGGAGATGGGTATTTCGCTGGGGGTCGGCAAGCTTGATGCACTGGAGGCTGCGGTGGACAAGGCGATAGCCGGTGGTGCACCGAACGGAGCCGTATGCGGGGATGGAAAAGCTACCGCGCGTATTGTCGCCGAGATCAAGGCGACGATCGCCTGAGTAGCATGATCGTCGCCCGTCGCTTGATACTGATCAGCCCAGAATTGTCCTGATCGATTCGATGATGCGGTCCTGCTGCGCATCGGCCATGTTGGACCCGGACGGCAGACATATGCCATTTGCGAACAAATCGGCCGATACCGAGCGGTCGCCATGATCGAATGACAGGCACTGGCTAAAGACCGGCTGCATGTGCATTGGCTTCCAGACCGGCCTGGCCTCGATGTGGTCCCCCGCCAGCTTGCCGATGACCTCGCTGCTGGTGAGCGCGGACCTGGCCGGATCCACCGTGCAGGCGGTCAGCCAGTGGGTGGAATAGCTCCACTGCGGTTCCGGCATCCATTGCAATTGCGGGCAATCTGCCAAGCCCTGGCGATAGCGGTCGTAGACGCGGCGGCGTGACGCCACACGTTCGTCGAGAACGCGGATCTGTCCACGCCCGACGCCAGCGAGGATATTGCTCATGCGGTAGTTGTAGCCGATGCGGGTATGTTCATAGTGCGGCGCCGGATCGCGCGCCTGGGTCGACAGGAAGCGCGCCTGGCGGATATAGTCTTCATTGTCCGACACCAGCATGCCGCCGCCGGAAGTGGTAATGATCTTGTTGCCGTTGAACGAATAGATGCCCATCACGCCGAAGCTGCCGCTGGCACGGCCCTTGTAGCGCGCGCCCAGCGATTCGGCGGCATCTTCCACCATGGGCACGCCATAGCGGTTGCAGAGCTCCATGATCGGGTCCATGTCGGCGCTTTGCCCATACAGGTTGACCACGATCACGGCCTTAGGCATCTTGCCAGCCTTAGCTGCATGCGCGAAAGCTTTTTCCAGCGCCACCGGCGACATGTTCCAGCTGTCCGGCTCCGAATCGATGAAGACTGGCTCGGCGCCCTGGTAGGCGATCGGGTTGGCGCTGGCGGAAAAGGTCAGGGATGCGCAAAACACCGTATCGCCGCGCTGCACGCCGAGGATGACCAGCGCCAGGTGAATCGCCGCGGTGCCTGATGCAAGTGCTGCGGCATGCCTGACACCCACATGGTCGGCGACTTCGCGCTCGAAAGCATCGACGTTCGGGCCGAGCGGGGCAATCCAGTTGGTCTTGAATGCCTCGTCGACGAATTCCCGCTCCCAGGAACCCATGTGCGGGGTGGAAAGCAGTATTTGCTCATCGAGCTCCTTGCGCTCGAGTACTTTGATGACCAGCCCTTCTCCATCCAGCACAGGCAAATGGTTGATGGCTTTTTCATTCATCAACGCCAATGCTTCCTTTTGCGTATATCCGTCGCGTAAAACAATAGACTCGATCTTGGCCAGTGAGGCAAGGCTGTCTTGCATGTTGCACCCTTGCAGCAGCAAGCGGCGGATATCGCCGTCAGTGACGGTACGTTCAAAGGTGCCCTCGGCATTGAGCACCAGGAGCATGCCAAAGCCAGCCTTGTCGAGCTTTAACAAGGCATCATGGATGGTCGCCGTGCGGCGCACTGAAATTGCTGAAATATCGATCACTTGTATTGCTCGCTTATCTAAATTTACGTGCGGGAACGCCGACATGAACGCTGCCTGGCGCCAGATCATGCAACACGACTGCCCCGGCGCCGACGACGCAGTCGTCGCCTATCGTTACGCCAGGAAGAATGTTGGCCCCGGCCCCGATCAGAACGCGCGACCCGATGCGGACGCCGCCAGCAAGTGTTGCGCCGGGGGCGATATGGGAAAAGGCGGCAACCTGGCAGTCATGGTCGACGACGGCGCCGTGGTTCACAATGCATCCCGCGCCAAGATTGGCGTCCGGCCCCAGCACTGCGTTGGCGGCGACAAAAGCGCCATCACCGATGCTGGCGCTTGCGGCGATGCAGGCGCGGGGGTGCACTACCGAAACAAGCCGCAGGCCCAGCCCGGCCAGGTATTCCGTGACCCGCGCGCGGACGGCATTGTCGCCAATGGCGACATGGAATGCGCCGACGCCTTCCAGCGCGCTGTTGAGCGGCGTGATGACACGGTGGCCCAATAGCACCTGACCCAGTTTGCGGCCATCGTCATCGGCAACCACCAATTCGCCGGGGAGCGCCGCGCTGCGCATGGCATCGATGACGACCTTGGCATGTCCTCCGGCGCCGGCGACCAATACTTTGTCAGACATCATGGCGTATCAATAAGTATTGCATTTGAGCAGAATCGCATCGGTCAGCGGCAGCGTGGCCAGATAATCCGTGATCCTCTCGCCGGCATGCCCGTCGCCATAGCAATTCATCGGCGCGTAGCGGCCTTTCTGGAGGGCGTCAGCCAGCGCCGCATGCACGCTTGGCTGTTCAGGCATCGTATCCGTCACATTCAGGTTGCGCTGACGAAGATTTTGCCGGATCCCGATGTTAATCACCGGCGTTCCGAACGTCGCTGCTTCGATAATGCCGCTGCTGGAATTTCCGACCATGATATCGCAATTGGCCATCCAGGAAACAAAGCGGGCGCGTGGCAGGTGCGTCAACAGCCGCACGCGGGCATGGTCGCGAAATTGTTCCAGCGCGCCGCGGACGGCCTCGCTGCCGGCGTCCGAATTCGGCATTAGGGCGACGACCTGCATGCCTTCGTCAAGCATGGCCTGCAGGAGTATGCGTGCGTGAGACCCGGCCTGCGCAGCTTCCTGCAATACCGGATGGAACATGAACAGGCCGATGCGCTGTTGCGGGTCAAAGCCAAGCTCGCTACAAAGCGTTGCCTTCGATAACCCCGCCAGTTCATGCAAGCCATCAAGGCCCGGGGCGCCAGTCACGAAAACATTCTCGGCCCGCTCTCCCATGCGCACCAGGCGCTCGCGTGCCTCGTCGGTTGCGACGAAGTGCAGATGGGACAGCTTGGAAATCGCATGACGGACAGGCTCATCGACGGTGCCGGAGCGCTCGCCGCCATGGATATGCGCCACATGAATGTTCAGATGGATGGCCGCCAGGGCTGCAGCCAGCATTTCGCCGCGGTCGCCCAGCAACAGGACGACTTCCGGTTTCAGTCGCTCGAACTCGTCAACGAAGCCGGCAAGCATTTTGCCGATATTGCGTGCCATGGCCGCGCCGGTAGAGTCGGAAACATCCACCGGGACTTTTGCAGAAACCGGCAGGCCGGCGGCGACGATGTCGTCGGCAGTATTTCCATGCAAGGTGGATAGGTGCATGCCGGTGACGACGATACTCAGTTCCAGCGCGGCGTGTGCCTGAATGCGGGCCAAGGTTGCCTGCATCAGGCCGAAATCCGCCCGCGTCCCGCTGACGTAGCAGATGCGCCGTTTGCCGGCACTCATCCGAGATCGCTCCATGTCAGTGTGGTGCCGGCCGGCAGGTCGCGCGCTGCCGTCTTGCCGATCGCCAGCGGCACTTCTTTCGGCGCGATGCCGGTGCCCGGCCGCAGCAGTGCGACGTCGTCGCGCGTCAGGGTTTGCCCCCGGCTGACCTGGCGCACGGTGGTCAGGCTGCGCCGGACCAGCGTGCGTACCGGCAATTCGCTTGCCATCGGCTCTTTTTTGTCTGAACCGAGCGCGCGTTCAACGTCACGGATTTGCCGGATCATCGCGGCCAGCTCGCCTGGCTCCAGCGATGCCTTGTGGTCAGGGCCGGGCAGGTTGCGGTCGACGGTAAAGTGTTTTTCGATAGTGGTCGCCCCCATCGCCACAGCGGCTACGGACACCAGCGTGCCTGCAGTATGGTCCGAGTACCCCACCGGCAAACCGGTTTCACGGTGAATGGTCTGCATTGCCCGCAGGTTGACGTCATCCACTGCGGCCGGGTAATTTGACGTGCAATGCAAGATGGTCAGGAACGCATCGAGCGCGCCCTGGTAACCGAGGCGCTGGCGCTCTGCCCGCACGACTTCCACGGCTTCCTGCACTTCCTGCAGATTTGCCATGCCGGTGGAGATGATCATCGGCACATTCTTGGCCGCGAGGTAGGCAAGGAAAGGGTGGTTGGTGATTTCGCCGGATGGCACCTTGATGCGTTTCATTCCCAGAGCCACAAGGAAATCCGCCGCTTCTTCGTCGAAGGGCGTCGACATGAATTCTATCCCTGTTTCATCGCAACGCTGGATCAAACGGCGATGCAATGCTTCCGACATTTCCAGTTGCTTCAGCATGTCGAACTGGTCGCCCGCGCCAGTTTCGCGCTTTTGATACTCCGCCTTTTCTGCGCCAGGACGCACCAGCTTTTCTGCAGTAAAAGTCTGGAATTTGATGGCATCGGCACCGCATTCGGCGGCGATATCCACCAATTGCAGGGCCAGATCGTCGTTGCCGTTGTGGTTGACGCCAGCCTCGGCGATGATAAAAGTCTTCATGGTTTTTCCTGGAAATATTGAATCGCCTGCTCCGCGACCAGCCAGTCGAATTCGGTATCGATATCCAGATTGTCGAGCGGCGCGTCCATCACTACGCCGGCGGTTGCGGCCGGCATGAATGTATTCATCTTTTGCAGCACGTCCGCTTTGATCAGGTAAAGCGCGCCGTTGACGACCAGTGCCGGCTCCAGATCCTGGGCCCTGAGTGAAGCAGGCCGTTCGGCGATCCATGGCGTCAGCGCGTGCGAGGGTGCCATCCTGAAAGTCAGATGCGGGTGCGCCGGCGCCGGGCCGACACCAATCGCGGCATCGTGTCCTTCATCAAGAAGCAGGCGCCGTGCTTCATCCCAGTGCTTGCGGGCGCGTACAGGGGTCGTGGGTTGCAGCAGCGCGATCAGATCGAAGTGCTCCCCCTGGGACGCCTTCCATTCCAGCAAGTCGAGCACGACGCTGATGGAGCTTGCCTCATCGGTTGCCAGATGCGACGGCCGCAGCCGCTGTACAGTTTGGCCGGCAGCAGCGCAGCATTGCGCGATCTCGGCGCTGTCGGTACTGACTTCGATGGCCGAGAACCATGTCATGCCGGCGGCGAAATCAATCGACCAGTGGATCAACGGCTTGCCATGCAAGGGGCGTATGTTCTTGCCTGGCAGTCGCTTCGATCCTCCGCGCGCAGGGATAATCGCCAGCGTGCGCATTAAAGTTCGATGAATCTGCGGGTGATGGCCAGCCCGATCTCGCCGCTGCGCTCTGGGTGAAACTGGGTTGCCATCAGGTTGTTGCGCTGTACTGCAGCACAGAGTCGGTGTCCGCCGTAGACGGTATCCGCCAGCCTGTCCTGGTCATTTGCGGGCGTTGCCGCATACGAGTGCACGAAGTAGACGGCGGGTGTCTGACCTGCAAAATCTCGCAGGAGGGTGCTGTCCCAGCTGCGGCCATTTTCCGGCTGGACCAGATGATTCCAGCCGATGTGCGGCACGCGTTGCGTTTCGCCGGTTGTGGTCTTGCCAGGCACTGCGCGCACGCGACCCGGCAGAATGCCCAGCCCGTCATGCTCGCCGAATTCCTCGCTGGTCTCGAACAGCATTTGCATGCCAACGCAGATCCCCAGCATGGGACGCTGGGTATCGACATAACGGCGGATTGCATCCGCAAAGCCACGATTTTCCAATTCATGCATGCATGCGCTGAATGCGCCAACGCCCGGCACCACCAGCTTTTCGGCATTCAGCACCGCAGCCGGATCTTCCGTGATCGTGACTTCTGCGCCACAATGTTCAAAGGCGCGTGCGACGTTCAGGAGGTTGCACATCCCGTAGTCAATCAAGGTAATTTTCGTCGACATTTTCAGATTTTTCGAACTGCCAGATTTGCATCCAGAGCCGCCTGGCGCAACTGTTGCAAGGTGGTGCGTCCATAGTGCAGCACGTCGGCCATGGCGATGGCGTCGGCACAGCCGACCTTCGCGGCTGCCACCATGTCGTCAGCACTGCCCATGCCGCCGCTGGCGATGACTGGAACGGAAACCGCTGCGCTGACCGCCTTGACCAGGTCGATGTCGAAACCCTTGCGGGTTCCCTCGCGGTCCACGGAAGTCACCAGTACTTCGCCGGCGCCAAGTTCTACCCCGCGTTGCACCCATTCGATCACGTCGCGTCCGGTTTTCTCCCGGCCGTTGTCGGTATAGGCTTCCCATTTACCAGGGGCAATCTGTTTGGCCTCGATCGACAGCACCATGGCTTGCGAACCGAAGCGGTGCGCAACGTCGGAGATCAACTCCGGCCGTGCGATTGCCGCGGTATTGATGGCGACCTTGTCCGCGCCGGAGCGCAGCAGATGGCGCGCATCGTCGACCGATCGGATGCCGCCGCCGACCGTGATGGGAATGTAGACGTTGTCGGCAGCGCGGCGAATGATATCGCTCAGGTTGTTACGGCCGTACAGGCTGGCGACGATATCCATGTAGATCAGTTCGTCGGCGCCGGCCTGGTAATAACGGATGGCGAACTCCTGCGGGTCGCCCACCACACGCAGGCCTTCCAGATGGATGCCCTTGATGAGGTTGGGACCCTTGATGTCCAGCCGCGGAATTAAACGTACATTGCTCATTGTTTATTTTTGCAAGAATTGCTCGTGCCAGACTGCATGGCGCAATTTCCATTGATTGTCTTCCCATTTCCACAGGTGCGGCGAGCGGAAATTGTCGGTCAGACTGGTGTAGTAATCGCGCGTCAGGATCGGCTGCTCGAACATCTTGCTGGCTTCCGGGAATTCATTTTCAGGAATGCTCAGATACTTGAAGATTTCATCCGCAAAACGCTCCGGGAATTCATGGTCGAAACGCTTGACCAGCGCCACGCCCTCTTCGCGCGTGATGTCGCCGGAACGGATTTCCTGTGCCGCGTCATAGCTGGCGCGGCCGATGCCGAACTTGATGCCGGTGGTGTGGTAATGGAAATCGTCGATGCGGTCATCGATACTGTTGTACTTGCTGTAGGTGCCCGGCGTGCGCTCGGGCGAGGCCTGGAAGCCGCCGTGTTCCACCGCGTAGTAGTAGCACGACTGCGGATGCCACTTCAGGTAATAACCGAGGTAGTGGACTTCCACGTTCTTTTCTTCGATTTCGTTCGGGTTGGCCGGCAGGTAAGGTGCCAGGTCATGGGTCTGTACGCCGAAGTGTTTCTTCAGGTCGGTGACCGACACGCCGCCCAGGTTCACTTTCGACTGGTCTTCAGCCGTGAAATAGGACCAGTCACGCTTGGCGGAGTCGGTATCGCCGATCGGATTGCCATACTCGGCTTCGTTTTCGCCGTAGATCACCAGCGGAATATTGAACAGCAGGGCCATTTTTGGCGCCAGGGCTTTTTGGCCGAACATGAATGCCTGGAACGGATGGAACAGGTTATCTACAGCCAGGCGCGTCAGCAGGCGATGGATGCGGCCGTTCGGCGTCATCAGATAGTTGTCGTGGCCGGCATGGATCCACGACTGGAAATTCTTCCAGCCCCAATCGGTGTAGACATGCGGCGCCCAGGTGACGGTCAGCGGGTGCATGCCGTACTTGGTGCGCAGGATGTGCGATGCGTAGAAGCTGTCCTTGCCGCCGGAACCCGGCACCAGAACATCATAGCTGCCGTCTTTGCTGCGGTGACGATCGAACAGTTCGCGCAACTGGCGTTCACGATCCTCCCAGTTAATGGTCTGGTTTTTCTTTTCGGCGAAACGGCAAGCATCACAAATGCCTTCTTCGTCGAAATGGATCGTTTTCTTTTTCGAGGCTTTGGTGTGGTTATACTCCACCGCGGAATTTGGCCGCTGGTTGGAAATAACGCAGCGTTTGCAATAAACCACCTCGTCAGGCAGACCATATTTTGCTTCCGGGTTCTTGGCATCCGGGGCAAATTTTGACTTATCTACCTCTTGGGGGGCAGGAATACGATCCATTACAACTCCTTACGAATATTAAAAATTCAATAATTCTTCCGCACTTGGGCGAGCATGCGCATAACGAATACTTGACACGATGCACAGCATTAAATCCTACCAAACCTATTATTATCCTATTTTTACAGTGCCACTGTTGGGTGATTGGCCCGCATTGCCAAAATAATTCCTCAAGGATGTTTCATCATCCAGTTTAGTTGTTATTAAGGCATGTTTTATGTTGTTGCCACGTTTTCTTCCGCTATCTGGCTCGATAAGTCACCTGTAATAACCTGTCGGCGCTGGAGGTAAAGCAGCCGGATTGCATATCAGGGCGATCGTAAAGCCGCGGATCCCGGGCCGGTGGAGGTCATTAACGGCGTCATTAGTCATCGCGCCATAATCCCTCGGTCGCAGCAATAGGGCTCGCATCCGGCACCGGTGGGATGCCGTGGTCAGGGGGCTCTCAAGGGCACGCCGTCAGCGCCACCAGGCGTCAAATTGGTGGGCAAGAAAAGCATTAGCGTGAAAACACCATTTTTCTGGCTAATACAAGCAGTATGCCAGCGAAAATACCTGCAATTGCGGAGGAAATGAGCGCAAGAAACACGTCAGGTGACGTCTGAGTTACCGGCACATGAATCGGCGTGACCAGCGATGTTTGCCGGGTTTGCGGCGGCTGCAATGTGGGTTGAATGTCATTTATCTGCTTTCGCAAGTCCATGATCTCATTTTCTTTTTGAGTCAGCGTAACAAGCAGCAGTGCAGTCGCCGAAAATTTCGGGTCGCTGAATTGGAGCTTCGCCTTATCGAGCGACAGTTGCGCAGCGAATTTTTCTGCCGACTTCAGCTTTTCTTCCAATAAAACCAGTTGCGATTTTTTGGTATTAAAAAGAGGTGCCCACACAGAATTTTGATTTCGCTGAATATCGCGCAGTACCGCTTCCAGGCATTGTTTTGCTTCGTCGGCTGTTGCGCCTTTAAATTTGAAGCGGATGATCGGTGCATTTTTATTAACAGAGGGTTTAAGCTGGTCTGCCAGGAATTCACCGGGCGACGGTTTTTTGTTTTCTGCCTTGCAGGCTGAAAAGGTGGCAACAGAATAATAGAGTGGCAGTTTCAGTTTTTCTGCCAGAATATTTGGTTCTTCGATCAGCTGGCCTGCGACAGCGGCCATTTCGATATTGGCAGAGACCTCATATTTGGGAGGGGCAAACATCACATAGGCAATCCCGACCAGCATAAATACTGCAAAAGTACTAACGATCCACTTTCTACCGTCTTTAAGAAACTGAACGACATCCCGCAGGCTGATTTCTTCCCGATTTTGATGGTTGCCAAAATTTTCCGGCGACGAGTTGTTTTGCATAAAACTTTTTAAGAAATTTAATTAGGGGTAATAATTGCTTCAGCTACTGGGTCTCAGTTTTTCCGGGAATCAACTTGCATGCAAATAAGCATTAAAAGAAGGCAAGTTTCCAGCTATAGCGAGCAGATGGGTTTTCTGAGCATCATTATTTTATTTTGGATAATCTATTTTACGCCAAAGTCTATCGGGCAATTGCTCATGACGCACCAACTTGCTTATCCCAAATTTAAAGACATATCTGTTAATTACGCCGCAGATTTTCAAATTGTACCGGGCCGGGATGGCCGATGGTGGCAACGAAATCGAAGAAATGGGCACGCAATTCGCCTCGAGTACGGGATAAAATCTGGCCCTTTGGGTATCAACCTGACGCTTGCCCAAACAGGAAGCAGCAAGCATTTGCCAGACCCAATTACTTTCATAATCAGCCAAAATGCCAGTTGCACAAATTAATAATGACAATCAAGTGGCCAGCAATATTAATCCGGATAGCGCCTTGACGCATCCTGCATATCGTCCCGATATCGATGGATTACGGGCAATTGCTGTACTGTCGGTCGTAGGGTTTCATGCATTCCCCAAGATATTTACAGGCGGGTTTATTGGGGTGGATATATTTTTTGTTATATCCGGCTTTCTAATTTCGACCATTATTTTTGGCAGCCTGAATCGCAATAGTTTTAGTTTTGTCGATTTTTATAGTCGTCGCATCAAGCGTATTTTCCCGGCATTATTGTTGTTATTGACTGTCAGCTTGGGCGTAGGCTGGTTTGTTCTCTTGCCAGACGAATATGCGCAGTTGGGAAAACATGCGGCAGCAGGAAGCGGCTTTGTATCCAATTTTGTCTTGCTGGCGGAGAGCGGTTACTTTGACAATGCCGCAGAATTGAAGCCCCTGTTGCATTTGTGGTCGCTTGGAATCGAGGAACAGTTTTATATCGTTTGGCCGTTGATCCTGTGGTGGGCCTGGAAAAAGCAATTCAACTTGCTGAAAATTGCCGTAGTTGTTGCTCTCCTTTCCTTTGCGTTAAACATTGGCAGCATCTCAGGCAACGCAATCAAGGCCTTTTATTCACCTCTTACGCGATTTTGGGAATTGCTGGCGGGCTCTGTTTTGGCCTACATGGCCCTTGTTGGGAATAGTGCCGACGCCAGTATCAGGCGAAAATTTCTTTATTTTTTACCTGGATATCTGAAGCCGGACCCGGTGGTGCAAACGTGCATTCAGAAGCCGCACAATGTCCGCGCACTGCTGGGAGCGGGACTGGTCCTGGCCGGTTTCATCTTCATTAATAAGGAACGCGCGTTTCCAGGATGGTGGGCACTATTGCCTGTGGCAGGCTCGGTGATGCTCATTTCTGCCGGGGAGCGGTCATGGATCAATCGCGTCATCCTGTCCCGTCGTCCCTTGGTGTGGGTTGGCCTGATCAGTTTTCCTCTGTATCTTTGGCATTGGCCGCTGTTGTCTTTTGCCCGTATTGTGGAGGGTGAAACGCCTTCTCGGCCGATTCGCGTGGCTGCCGTAGTCATTGCCATTGTCCTTGGCTGGCTGACGTACCGGTTTGTTGAAAAACCTTTGCGATTCGGGAAGGGCGGCCAGTATAAAACTTTTGCGCTGCTTATATTGATGGCACTTGTCGGTATTGCCGGATATGGCCTGCATCGGCAGGCTGGCATGCCTTCACGCGCATTCGCGCCGCAACTCGATGCCTATTTAAAATCAATTGCGGTGCCTGAAAAAAGTGCGGAATGCTTTGAGATCCCGTTCGCCTTTGAGAAACGCGATAACTGGTTCTGTCGTCTGGGCGCTAAAGGTGCAGCACCTAAAATTTTTGCCTATGGTGACAGTCACGCATTAAGCCTTGTGCCCGCCCTGGATAAACTCGGCACAGAGGCAAACATCCAGATTCAATTTACTGGCAATTCCGGTTGTCCGCCTTTGCTTGGTATCCAGTCGATGCGCGGCGCTGAGTGGGCAAAAAAATACAACTGCCAAAAATTGAACAGCAGGATATTCGAGCACGTTAAAAACAGCCGGATTGATACCGTTTTGCTTGTCGCGCGCTGGACTTATTACACCGGCAGCGTAACGAGACCGAATGAATTCAACCCAGTCTCCATGAACGAGTCAGAAGAATCAACGGTGGTTTTTTCAAAAGCCTCGTTCGAACATGGTCTCCAAGAGACAATTGCAAAATACCGCAGCATTGGCGTGAAAGTATTTCTAGTTGAAGACAATCCGCAGCAGATCTATGACCCCAAAGACTCGCTAAAAAAATACCGTCGACCTTCGGACACGCTCATTAACAGGCTATCGGTGTCGAAAACAGAGCATGTCAATAATCAGCAATCGGTTTCCAAGCTGCTGAAAAGCTTCGAAGGGGAAATGGTGAAAACCATAAATTTCGATGACTTATTGTGTACTGATGAAATATGCCCCTTGGTTAAGGACGGTCAATTCCTTTACTCGGATGACGACCATTTAAGTGTGACCGGAGCGTTGCATATTTATCCAAAATTACGTCAGGCGCTGAGCAGTGAATGAGTGGCGGTGCAATGTACTTTCCCGCGATTTCCAGTTTCTGCTGTGACGCAACGGGATTCCCCCGGTTGCGTCCGCCCCGGTTAACAATCGGGAGACTTTCCCTTGAGATATCTCAAGGGTCTCAATTCGCCTACCAGCATTGGCATTTTGCTTGAGGAATTGCTGCGCACCCGAGATCCGGAGTGGTTACTGTATGTGATTGCGCGGGAAAACGCTTTCTCGCAGCAACCAGTCCGGGATACAGAGGCATGCCATGAATCTGGAAAAGGTCATTTTCGCTTTCTTCATCGTCTTTGCGGCGACCCTCAATTTCGGCTTTTTCCTCGGCGATATCGACCGGCCGGAACTCCACAATATCTATGAGCTGTTCGCGGCCATCGTGATCAACATGATTGCCACCGTGCTCAAGTTCGGCGACCGCACCCAGATCGGCGCGGTGCTGCTATCCACCAGCCTGGTGGCCGACCTGCAGCTGATTGCGGCGGCAGTGATCTGGGCGGTTGCCGTGCATGTCAATGGCGCCGGCATGACGCCGGACGTGACGGCGAGCGTCGTGTCCCTGTCCGGCGGCGCCCTGCTGGCCAATATCATTTCCGTCACAATGCTCGTGGTTGAAACGGTCATGATGCGGCGCTAGCCATGAACAGCGTCTTTTTCCTGGTCCTGCGGAGGATGCGGGCGCCGATCATCGTGCTCATCGTGTTCTACGCGATCGCCGTGCTGGGACTGACGCTTGTGCCGGGTGTTAACGCCGATGGCACACCGGCCCCGGCCATGAGTTTTTTTCACGCGTTCTATTTCATCAGCTATACCGCCACGACCATCGGTTTCGGAGAAATTCCGGTCGCCTTTTCCAACGCCCAGCGCCTGTGGACGACAGCCTGCATTTACATGACCGTCATCTCCTGGTCTTACTCCATCCTGACGCTGCTGGCCCTGCTGCAGGACAAGGCATTCCAGCATACGCTGGTGGCATCCGGTTTTTCGCGCCGCGTGGCACGCCTGCATGCGCCTTTCTTCCTCGTGTGCGGCTGTGGCGAAACCGGCAGCCTGATTTGCCGGGCCCTGGATATCCTGGGGTACGACTTTGTCATCCTGGACAAGGATCCGCAGCGCGTGGAAGAGCTGGACCTGGAAGATTTCAAGACCAATGACCCTACGCTCGCCGCGGATGCCGGCGCCGCGGCCAATCTGCTGATGGCCGGCCTGCGCCATCGGCAATGCAAAGGTGTCCTGGCGGTGACCAACGATGAAGAATGCAACCTGGCCATTGCCATCAACACCCGCCTCCTGAACCCGGATATTCCCGTCCTGGCGCGCGCCCGCAGCCCGGGCGTCATGGCCAGCATGGCATCGTTCGGCACACACCACATCGTCAATGCCTATGAGCGGTTTGCGGAGTACCTGGCCCTGGCGGTGTCGTCACCGGAGCGTTTCCGCCTGATCGAGATCCTGACCGGCCTGCCGGGAACGGCGCTGCCGCAAGTGCACCGCCCGCCGCACGGGCGTTGGATCATCTGCGGCTACGGCCTGTTCGGGCGATCGATTGCACGCTACCTGACACTGCCCGGCATTACCCTGACGGTGGTCGATCCGGAAAGTGACGGCCCGGCCAATGGCCGCACCGTGCGCGGCATCGGCACCGAAGTCCACGTGCTCGAAGCCGCCGGGATTCGCGAAGCCCACGGCATCGTCGCGGGCAGCCCGAACGATATCAATAACCTGTCCATCGCCATGATGGCCAAGAAGCTCAATCCGCACATATTTGTCGTGGCGCGCCAGAACCAGGGCGCCAACGATGTGCTGTTCGACACGTTCCGCGCCGATTTCAGCATGGTGCATACGCGCATCGTGGCGCAGGAATGCATTTCGGTCATTACGACCCCGTTGCTGTCACGCTTTCTCGCCGCCATACGCCAGGCAGATGAGCGCGAAAGCCAGGCGCTGGTGCAGCGCCTGGAAGAGGTGTGCAAAGGCCATGTGCCGGAAGTCTGGAGCGTCACGCTCGACCAGCACAATGCCCTGGCCGCGCACAAGGCCTTGCTGAACAAGAGGCCGCTCAGTGCCGGCCACCTGCTGCGCAACGGCGCCAGACGCGAGACGAGCCTGCCCGCAATCATCCTGATGATCGAACGCAACGGCGAAGTGTTTCTTTTGCCGGATGCCGACTTCATGCTCATGGCAGACGATACAGTGTTGCTCGCCGGTCTGCATCTGGTCCGGTCGTCACTGTTGCTAACGCTGCACAATGCGAACGTCTTGCATTACATCCTCACCGGCGAAGACAAAGGCGGGGGCTGGTTGTGGCAGCGGATATCTGCCAGGCGGCACTAAGACAATTTCCGGGACAGGCCCGACACCGTGGCACCTGCCGGCAGCAATCCGACATGCCGCGGCCAATGCAGGGCCTGTTATCCCTTTGGCGTTGGCGTGCTACATGCCTGTGCGCGTAATCAGGGGCGTTCCTTCTGCCGCAGTCACTGTCACGCGGTCGCCTACCTGAAATACCTGGCCGCCCGCAGCCACATGATAGAGTTCACGTTTGCCGTCTTCAAACTGGACCGTCAGCATTTGTCCGATCACGGGGGCGCCTGAAGCCGCTGTCCCGCTGCTGCCGCTGCTCATGCCCTGGCTGCCGCTGCTGCCTGCGGTATCCTTGTTTTGCACGGCAACGACGGTGCCTCCGCGCGCTGCCGCAGTTGATTGCGCAGCCGGTGCCGCTTGCGTTTGCGGTACGACGACGACGTTGGTTGAAGCAGGTTGCCGGGAAGCGCACCCGGAAATTACTGTTGCCGCAGCAACAGCTGCGAGGGCCAATTTTTGATATTGTTGCATATGCACCTCTTCAGTAAGCACGCCTGCGCCCCACGGACATACCAAAGGTAAGGGTGCACAAGCTGGGGATCGATTGCCTGACCACTTTCATCAAGCCTGCCAGCCGCGCGCAAGGTGAATTAATTCCTTTCTTATTGGAATAATTTGAGCACCTATTGTTCGGCTTCATAAACATTGACTTCAAGGTAAGTGGCAAGTTCGACAAAATTGCATCCACGATTTCGCAAAAAGCAAAATCGCAGCGGGTTGTGGGGCCGTCTCGCTCACAGGCGATTAGCGCAATCTGACCGCGACAGGCTTTTCGGCAATACCCGTTTGCGCCAGCCAGGCAAAGACCGAATCCACCGTGACCGTCTCGATGCGGTCGCTGAAACGCTTGTCCGGCGGATGGTCATAGAAAGCGACATTGGCCGCCGTCATGCGTCCGCCAAGCCGCATCAACGGGCCGATTTTCAGCGTTGTCGGCCGGTAACCGCTACGCGACAACCATTCCTGGGCTTGCATGCGCGAATCGACCGAAGGGGCCAGCGCCATGGCCATGGTCTCGATTGCCCACTGGTTAGACTGCTGGTACATGCCGCCCCAGGCATAGCTGACAATACTATAGGGACGGTGATGCAGACGGGTGGCGTGCCAGTCATTCTGCAGCACAGCAAGGATTTTCTCCTGGGCGGCGGCGGACGGTGCTGCATACGCCGCTTCGAAGCGCCACAAGTCATCCAGGAAGAATTCGCCGAGGCCCTGCCGATAGATTGCCGCAACGCTGGTGCCGCACTGGTTAAGCTTGTGTAATACGCGCCAGACGTGGCCGCCATTGCCGGTTGGCTGCTTATACGCAATGCCAAGGTGGGAATAGCGCAAGTTGTAGCGTGACAGATCCTGGCCGGCGCGCGCCAGAAGCACCACCTGGTGGCCGCTTGCATCGAGCGCGCGCATGGTTTGCTCGGCCAGCGACATGCCACGTTCGATAGTCTGTACGGTGGGCTTTTTCTCTTCGCAGGAGCGGCCGGCGTGAGCTGTTACAGCGACGAGCATGCCGGCTGCGAGTGCGCTCAGGGTACGTCCGGTAAGGTAGATGAAGTTGGCCATGATAGTCAGTTCGTCACTTGTTCGTTGTGCAGCAAGGCGCGGCCGATGTCATTGGCGACAAAGGCGATTGCTTCGCCGGCGATGGACAGTAGCGCGCCGGTGCTGATGACGCTGACCGTCACCATGGTGCCAATGCCAACCGATGCTGCCGCGCCCCCCTTGCCGACGACTTCCACGCTGGCGCGCGCGCCATCCGACAGGCGTTCCAGCACGATCAGCGTGCCGCGCGCGGTGCTTTCGACTGTCTTGACCACCAGTACGGCACCCGACACCGACAGGGCAACGGGCAAGGCGACGATGCCGGAAACCGCGGCGCTGCTGCCGGCAATGACCGATGCCACCGGCAGCGCCGAAATGGCGCTTGCGGCCGAGGCGTCATTGTGCGCGTGGGCGTTTGAAAGACATGCAAGACACAAGGTACTGATGATTGCGGCGTTACGGATTTTCATGGGTTCCTCCTGTGAAGATGAGGTCATTCTTGTCGCCTCCGTCGCGCGGCGCCAGCAATAATGATCCAGGTCCGACTATTGGTAGCCGAAAGTATCGCCAGGTGATACTCTGTGCGCAATTGCACGCAGGAGGAAAACATGAGCACGACCGCCAACCTCGTTTCGACGCTAAAGGAAGAACTCAAGGCCGCAGGCATCACCTATGCGAAGCTGGCGCAAAAACTCGATATCGCCGAATCGAGCGTCAAGCGCATGTTTGCCAAGGGCGACATGCCGCTGTCGCGCGTGGATGCCATCTGTTCGGCGATCAAGCTGGACTTTGCCGACCTTGCCCGGCGCGTGGCGGACAGTCAGCCGCTGCTGGCGGAGCTGACGCTGGCGCAGGAAAAGGCGGTGGTGGCGGATAAGAAGCTCTTGCTCGTGGCGATTTGCGTATTGAGCCAGTGGACGCTGGAGCAGGTTACCGCGGCTTACCGCATGAATGACGCCGAGGTGATCAAGTGCCTGACGCAGCTCGACCGCCTGGGCATTATCGAACTGCGGCCGCTGAACCGGTACCGCCTCAAGCTTGCCAAGACTTTCCGCTGGCGCGCGCACGGCCCCGTGATGGGCTTTTTCCGGGAACATGCGCTCACCGACTATTTTGCCGGCGGCTTCGACCGGGAAGACGAATCCCTGGTGCTGGTGCATGGCGCCATCAGCAAGAGCCTGGCGCCGGTGTTCGTCGAACGGCTGCAGCGCGTTGCGCAGGATTTCGCCCAGCAGCACCAGGCTGACCAGAAACTCGGCGAGCAGCACAAGGAAGGCTACACCCTGCTTTTGGCCATGCAATCCTGGGAACTCGAGGCATTCAGGAAGCTGCGGCGCTGATGCCGCAATTGCGCATAAAATAGCGTGAAAAATGGAGGCTGTGCATATGGCAGGACCAACGGTGGAGTTTTGGCAAACCCGGTTTGAATCGGGCAATGTGCCATGGGATCGTGGCAGCGCAAATCCCCAGCTGGAGCAATGGATTGCGGCCGGAATGATTGGGCCGGGTACCACCATGCTGGTGCCGGGATGCGGGCGCGGCTGGGAAGTTGCCGCACTGGCAGCGCATGGTGTTCATGCCACCGGGGTTGATTATGCGTCTGGCGCCATTGACGCATGCGCCCGCCTGCTGCAGTCGCAAGGACTGGCGGCCGAACTGTTCCAGGCCGATGTACTGGATTGGCAACCGGCTGCGCCCGTGGATGCGGTGTATGAGCAGACTTGTTTATGCGCATTGCATCCCGACCACTGGCGTGCCTATGCCGATCAATTGCGCGCATGGATCCGGCCAGGCGGGCGGCTCTTTGCCCTGTTTGTGCAAGCCATCGCGGAAGAGTCCGGGCAGGGATTCGTCAAGGGCCCACCGTATCATTGCGATATTCATGCCATGCGCGCGCTGTTTCCGGCGCGGGACTGGGAATGGCCGGCGCCGCCTTATCCCCGCCTGGCCTCCAACCCTGCCTTTCAGGAGCTGGCGGTCGTCTTGACCCGGAAGGGCTAGCTGCTGCCGCGCTGGTGCGCGGATCGACGACAAGCGTAAATTTGTCATCAATTTGTCACCAGATGCATTCTTTCCGACATGTACAATCCGCCTGTCGATACAGAAGGATGACTATGCCGTTTCCGCAATTGCTACAGCTTCTCCTGACGCTGACCTGTGTCTTCGCGCTGGCTTACATGTTTGCCAAAGTCGAGATTCATATCGAAGGCGAGGGTGGCTGGGCAGCGAACTTGCCGACCTGGCGCATTGAAGAGCATTGGCTGCTCGATATATTCTGGGGCGGGCGCCCCATGACCGGCTACCATGCCTGGGCATTCCCGTTCATTGCCGTCTTTTTTCATTTCCCGCTGTTTTTCATGGGCGAGTGGTCCTGGCAGCTGGAAGCGCGCGTCCTGGCTTCGATCATGGCATTCTGGATCGTCGAGGATTTTCTCTGGTTTATCCTCAACCCTGCCTATGGGTGGAAGCGGTTTCACCAGGATCACGTGTCCTGGCACAAGAACTGGATCGCCGGCGCGCCGGTGGAATACTGGATTTTCGCCATCGTCAGCGCACTGCTGTTCTGGTATGCATACCGGGCGTGAAGGCCGCACCCGGTGTTACTTTCGCTAGGACGAAGCTGGCAAGTCCAGCGCATGGCATACCCGTGCACAGAGTTCTCTGGAAGTGCGCGAAATCACGTCCGCCGGCACGCCGAATTTTTCCGTCAGCCTGGCATGGTCTTCAAAGCCATATGACACCATGAACGGGTGCAGGCCGGTATTGAGCGCCGCATGGAAATCCTTGTGCTCATCGCCGCAGATGTAGCCGCGCGCCGGATTGATATCGAAGCGTTCGCGGATAGCGCGAAATTGCGCCGTCTTTTTTTCTTTCAGCGGTACGTGCACCAGAAAATCGAAAGCATGGATGTCGAGGTCATGGCGCGCGAACAACTGCCGCAAGGTCTCCAGGGGCTCGTTGGTGATGTTGCGCGTCACCAGGCCAACCATGACATCGGGCGCAGCCACCAGCGTACGGATCAGGTCGGCAATGCCCGGATACAGGCGCGCTTCCGTGCGGTAGACCTCGGTCAGGGTATCGATCAACTCTGCCCGGCTCTTTTTACGGATGTTTTTCTTGAAGATGGCGGGGAATTCCTTGATCCCGCCCAGATACTTGAAAAGATTGTGGCGCTTCTGGAAGTGCTCTTCCTCGCCGAGCGACAAGCCATGCCGGTCGAACGCCGCCTCGATGGCCTGGAAAGCATCGATGGTGGTGCCGTCCGCGTCGAGGATCAGAAGTCGTTTATTGCTTTTATACATAGGCCTGTGTGCCTTTTGGAAAGCGGTCCAGGCGAATTATAGAGGTCCGATTATGACGGCTTGATGACAGTGTGTATCATGTCCGGCTACGGGCCTTGGTCTTTCGCGCAAACAGGAGCACTGATGGAAACACCCGAATCAATCCTGGCATTCTGGTTTGGCACCGCTGCCGACGACGCGGCGGTGGCGGCAGCCCAGTCGAAGCTCTGGTGGGCAAAAGATGCTGCCACGGATGCGCTGATGCATCAGCGCTTTGAAAGCACACTGGCCATGGCGGCCAGCGGGGCATTGGCTGACTGGGGCGGCACGCCGCAGGGGCGCCTGGCGCTGATTCTGCTCACCGATCAATTTTCCCGCAACATGTATCGTGATAGTGCTGCTGCATTTGCCTATGACGCACTGGCACTGGCGTGGTGCAGGCAGGGTCTGGACCTTGGCATCGACCAGCGCTTGCGGCCGATCGAGCGGGTCTTTTTTTACCTGCCGCTGGAGCATTCCGAAACCCTCGACGACCAGGCGTTATCGGTGGCGCTGTTTGGGCGCCTGCTGCAGCAAGTGCCGCCCGAGCAGCGCACGGTGTTCGAAGGCTTCCATGACTTTGCCGAACGCCATCGCGTCATCATCGCACGCTTCGGGCGCTTCCCGCACCGTAATGCCATCCTCGGCAGGGCTTCGACTGTCGAAGAAACCGCGTTCCTGCAAGAGAAAGGTTCTTCATTCTGAAAATGGCGCAGGCAGGCAAAACAAGGTAAAACTTGCTTATTTGTCCATAACTAATGCGATAATTGCGTGATATCTCTCATTGCGGGGCGGGTGCGAACCTGTTGCAGTCACTATGAATGAATCTGCCGGCACAGCATCAATTACAGCAGAGGCGCCCTTGCCCCTAGCACTTTCGCTGGCAAGGCTAGTCAAGCAGGTTCATGTACAGCGGCCGTTCCATGGGTGCATCAATCCGTTCACACTGGCGCTGACGCCAGGCTTTGCCGGCACGACGGCGGACGTCCTGCTCGCAAAGGCGGGCAATCAGCAGCTGCTGGCGTATACGGCCCCGGAGCAGCTCGGACGCATCGGCAAGACGCCGGATGCACGCAGCGATCTCTATGCCCTGGGCGTGGTGTTGTATGAACTCGCCACCGGCCAGGTGCCTTTTCGCGGGAACGACCCGATTGAGCTTGCCCATTGCCATATCGCCCACCTGCCGGTTCCGCCGCAGGAAATCCGTGCCGATATCGCGCCTGCATTTGGCAACATCATCCTGAAACTGCTGAAAAAAGACCCGGAAGAACGTTACCAGAGCTGCGACGGCCTGATTGCCGACCTTGCCTATTGCATGGACAGCCTTGCCGATCAGGGGCGCATGCCAGAGTTTGCGCTGGGCCGGCACGACTTTTCCGGGCGCCTGCAATTGCCTGGAAATCTACTTGGACGAGAAGCAGAAACGCGCACCCTGTTCCAGGCCTACAGCCGCGTCTCGCGCGGGGCAACCGAGCTCGTGCTGATTTCCGGGTATTCCGGCATTGGCAAATCGCGCCTGGCACGAGAGATTGCACCGACCATTGTGGCCGCCGGCGGCATTTACCTTTCCGGAAAGTTCGATCAATACAAGCGCAATATTCCGTATGTAACCATCGTCCAGGCCATCCAGGAATTCATCCGGCGCATGTTAAGCGAGCCCGAAGCAAAGGTGGCCGCATGGCGGGCGGCCATACAGGATGCGGTTGGCAGCCAGGGCAACCTGCTTGTCGATGTGGTCCCGGAACTCACCTATATCATTGGTCCCCAGCAGTCGCCGGCCGTCTTGCTTGACCCCTCCGGGGCGGAGAACCGGCTCCTGACTGTTTTCCGCAAATTCATCAGCGTGCTCGCAACTGCCGAGCACCCCCTGGTACTTTTCCTCGACGACTTGCAATGGATCGATGCCGGAAGCCGCAAGCTCCTCGAAGACCTGGTCACGCACGCCGACGTACGGCATCTGCTGCTCATCGGCGCATACCGCAACGAGGAGCTAGACCCGCATCTGGGGTTTGCCCAGCGCATTGAAACCATCCGCAGCCTGCAGGGCGTCGTCCATGAAATCCACCTGGGCCCGCTTTCCCAGGATATCGCCGGGCAGCTGATCGCCAGCATGCTGGGGAACACGCCGGCAGAAGCGGCATCACTGACGGCATTACTGCATGCCAAGACGGGTGGCAATCCGTTCTTTATCGTGCAGTTTCTCGCAGCGCTGTCCGAAGACCGCGCCCTCGAATTCAATCCGCAATCACGCGCCTGGCAATGGGATATCGAGCGCATCCGTGCGATGAGCCTGACGGATAACGTGATCGAACTGATGGTGGAAAGCTTGCGCCGCTTGTCGGAAGGCGCGCTGGAGCTGCTCAAGGTACTGGCGTGTCTCGGGACTACGGCGCAAGTCTCGACGCTGCAAGCCGTTCTTGAAGCACCACCGGAATCGGTCGAGGCGTTGCTGGACGCAGTCGAGCGTACCGGCTTGATCCGCCAGGCGGACGGGCAGGTCAAGTTTGCCCATGACCGAATCCATGAAGCGGCCTATTCGCTCATTCCCCAAGCCGAACGCGCCGCCCGCCATCTCGAAATTGGCCGGAAATTGCTGTCGCAAGTTGCGCCGGGCGAACTTGATCAGCGCATCTTCGACCTTGCCTATCACTTTAATGCCGGGCTGGAACTGGTCGCCGACGAGAGCGAAAGAGCCAGCGTTTGCCAGCTCAACAGGACGGCGGGCGCACGCGCACGGGCATCGGCGGCATTCCAGGCCGCGCGTGATTACCTGGCGCAGGCGATTGCCCTGTTGCCGCCAACGGCATGGGAAGACCAGCATGCGGAGGCTTTCGAGCTGCACCTGGACTGTGGCGAATGCGCGTCTGTGATCGGCAACTTCGAGCAGGCCGAGCGCCTGCTGGACAAGGCTGCGGTGCAGGCACGATCCAACCATGACCGCGCGCGCGTGGCTCGCGTGCGGGCCCGCATGTACCATTTCTGGGCACGCGGGAAAGACTGCATGCGCGTCGGACTGGAAACGCTAGCGCTGTTTGGCGTGTCGTTCCCGCAGACAGATGAGGCGCTGCATGCGTATGCTGAAAAAAGCCTGCAGGAGCTTGATGCCAGGATAATGCAACACGGCATCGATGCCCTCATCGACCTGCCCCGGACAACGGATCCTGAAGTGCGGATCGTGATTGGCCTGATGGCGGAATTGCTGACAGTCGCCTATAGCACGCAGCCTGCAGTTGCCCTGCCTCTGCTGCTCAAGGGGCTTGAGCTATCGCTCACCCTTGGCTATGTCGAAGAATCCTGCGCTCTCTATAATAATTACGCGCTCTTGCGCGTCGGGTTGTTCGGCGACCTCGATGCCGGCTATGCCTATTCTGAACTGGCGCTAAGGCTCAATGCGCGCTTCAATGATCCGAAGCTGCGCGGGCGTCTCATGTATATCTACGGCTATGCGTTTGCCGGCCTGCGCCGGCCATGGCGGCAATGCCTGCCGATTCTGGAAGACGCCTTCAAGGCATGCTGCGATGCGGGTCATATCGGCTTTGCCGGCGCCAGCATCGATGCCTTCATCTGGACTGCCTGGGAATCTGGATTGCCGTTAGCCACGGTCAAGGAAATGGCGGCGCCCTATCGCGACCTGTCCCGCGTCACCAATACATTCCAGGCAAACTGCGTCATCGCCATGCTCGAACTGCTGTTCGCCAAGTTACAGGGCACAGCGGAAAAAGACAGTGATGCCGCTTTCTTAAAACAGATCGATGGCGCAAGCTGGAACTATACGCTAGGGCATTTTTACATTACCCAGCAGATTTCCCACTATATCCTTGGCAATTACGACAAGGCACTTGAATCCGCCCACGCTGTCAAGGTCATGCCCGGGTCCCTGCAAGCGCTGACGTCGATGGTGACGCACCATTTTTACCATGCGCTGACTCTGACCGCCCTCCATGACCGGGCCACATACGAGCAGCAACAAGACTGGAAAGGGGTGCTGCAGCAGAAGGCTGCCCTGCTGCAGAAATGGGCAGAGCGCAATCCGGAAAACTATGGCGCCCGGTACAAGCTCGTTGCCGCAGAAATTGCACGCATCGATGGCCAGGCGGAACGCGCCGTGCAATTGTATGAACAGGCGATCATGCAGGCGCGCGCCAGTAAGAATTTGCATGACGCGGCGATTGCCGGCGAGCTTGCCAGCCGCTACTTCCAGGAACGCGGCTTGCCCATGACGGCGTCTGCGCATCTTGCCATGGCCCGCAACTGCTGGTTGCGCTGGGGCGCGACTGCAAAAGCCGCGGCATTGCAGCAAGCCTTCCCTGCGCATGGCTGGGATGCCGCTGAATTCATCCCGGCGTCCACGGCGCAGCCGCCCCGCTTTCCTGACCTGGACATACTGACCGCGGCCAAGGCCGCGCAAGCCGTATCCGGCGAAATCGAGCTGAACCGGCTGACGCAATCGCTGCTGCGCGCCGTCCTGCAAAACGCCGGCGCAGACCGCGGGGTGCTGCTCCTCTCGGCCGGCACGGATTACCGGATTGTCGCCGAAGCCGTGACAGACGATGGCGCCATCCATGTCATCCTGAACCAGGCGCCGGTTACGGCCGAAGCGCTGCCCGGTACGATCCTGCAGTATGTCACGCGTACCGGCGAAAGGATTTTGCTGGACGACGCGACCCAACACCATTCCTACTCCGCCGATCCGTACCTGGAGAAGCACCGGCCCAAGTCGCTGTTGTGCCTGCCGCTGCTCAAGCAAGCCAAGCTGGTGGGCGCGCTGTACCTGGAAAACCGGCTGACCGGATCGGTATTCACCCAGGACCGCCTGGCGATGCTGGAGCTGCTGACAGCACAAGCGGTGATTTCGCTGGAGAATGCAACGCTCTACGACAAGCTGCATACCGAGAACAGCGAGCGCAAGCGTATTGAGAATGCCCTGAAATCCAAGACGCAGGAACTCGAGGCGCAGGCCTCCTTCATGAATGCGGTGATTGAAAACATTCCGGTCGCCGTGTTCGTCAAGGACGCGCGCAATGAATTCCGTTATACCCTGTGGAACCGGGCGGCAGAAGAGATTTTCCGGATCCCCAAGGAAGCTGTGCTCGGCAAAAAAACGGATGAGATCTGGGCCGACGAAGACATCGCGCAGATACACGCGAGTGATCAGGCCGTCGCCGGGACCAGGCAGCGTATCGACATTCCGGAACAATCCGCATCGACCCGGCAGCAGGATACGGTATTGCTCAATACGATCAAGGTACCGATCCTCAACAGGGCCGATGGCGAGGTCGAGTACCTGCTGGGAATCAGCGACGATATTACCGAGCGCAAGCGCTCCGAGTCATTGATCTGGCAACAAGCCAATTTCGATTCTCTGACGGGCCTGCCCAACCGGAGTCACTTCCGTGACCGGCTGCTGGAAGCGATGGGGAAATCCAGGGCGGAAGACAGCAAGATCGCAGTGCTCTTCATCGACCTGGACCGCTTCAAGGAAGTGAATGATTCACTTGGCCATGCCTGCGGCGACATGCTGCTGGTGGCCGCTGCGCGCCGCATTTCCGATTGCGTGCGCACGGGCGATATCGTGGCGCGACTCGGCGGCGACGAATTTACCGTGGTGCTTTCACAGCTAGATTATCCCGGCCATATTGAAGAAATCAGCCAGCGCATCATCGATGCACTGGCAGTGCCGTTTCAGCTCGGCAACGACCAAGCCTATATTTCCGCCAGCATCGGCATTACCGTATATCCCGACGATGCCAGCGACATCGATGAACTGGTCAAGCGGGCGGACCAGGCGCTGTATATCGCCAAGGATAGCGGCCGCAATCAATTCGGTTACTTCACGCCGGCGATGCAGATGGCGGCCATTCACCGCATGCGCCTGACAAACGACTTGCGCGGCGCAATCGAACGCGATGAATTGCAAATTTATTTCCAGCCGATCATGGCGCTGGCGACGGGGCGCATTGAAAAAGCCGAGGCATTGCTGCGCTGGCGCCATCCGCAGCTAGGGCTGATCGATCCGGCGGAATTCGTGCCGCTGGCGGAATCGAGCGGGCTGATCCTGCATTTCGGCGACTGGGTTTTTCAAAAGGTGGCGCGTGCCGTCAAACACTGGCGCACGTCGTACTGCGCCAACTTCCAGATAAGCATCAATCAATCGCCGCTGGAATTCCAGCGGCATGACGACCGGTATGCGCGATGGCTCGCCACGCTGGAAGAACTGGAGATTTCCGGGCAGGGCATGGTGATCGAGATTACCGAAGGCTTGCTGCTCGATGCCAGTTCAAACGTCACTGAAAAATTGCTCAAGTTGCGACAGGCCGGCGTGCAGGTTGCCCTTGACGACTTCGGCACGGGCTATTCTTCGCTCGCCTATCTCAAGAAATTCCATATCGATTACCTGAAGATCGACCGGGCATTCACGCAAAACCTGGAAGTGGGGTCCGACAACCTGGCCTTGTGCGAGGCCATCATCGTGATGGCGCATAAGCTCGGCTTGAAAGTGATCGCCGAGGGTGTGGAAACGCTGCAGCAACATGAGCTGCTGCAGGTGGCCGGCTGCGACTTCGACCAGGGCTACCTGTTTGCGCGGCCGCTGCCCGAGGATGAGTTTGATGCCATGTTGATGCGATCGCTCGCAGCTTAGGCGGTCGTGTCCGCGGCCTGGTCGGTGCGGCTGCCGGACAAGAGTTCGTATTGCGCAATCACTTGCGCACCGAACAGAAGCAGCGTGGCGGCAAGTTCAAAGCTCAGCGTGACGACCACCGCTGTCGTCAACGCGCCATACACTACGCTGGCTTGCGACAGATGGGCGAAGTACCACATCAGCAAGCGCCGCACACCTTCCCATAACAGCGCGGCTGTCACGCCGCCGATCAAGGCATGGCGGAAAGACAGGCGGCCGACCGGCATGAACCAGTAAATCAGGGTAAACATCAGGATCTCGCTGGACAGCCCCAGCAGGTACAGCAACAATCCCGAAACGCCTTCCAGGCTCCAGTGCCGGGCACCCAGCACCAGATCGTGTTCGCCAAGCAGTTCCACGCCATGCGCGAGGACCGTCAGCATCAGGATGCCGAAGCCCAGCATCAGGATGGCCGTGTATGGCAGCAACGCGGAAATCAGGAAATGGCGCCGGCGCTTGAGAAATCGGTGATAGAAAATGATCGACATCGCCTGGTTCAAGACCGAGAAGGCCAGCGAGCTGAAAAACAGCATCGTTCCCAGCAAGGCCCAGCCGATTACGGAACGGTTTTCCAGGAAGTGCGACAGTTCCTCCACGACCACCGTGGATTGGCTCGGCACCAGCCATTCCAGGTAGTGGCCGGCGGTCTGCAGCAATTCCCCCTGGTCGATGAAATGCGATAGCGCCACGACAATCAGGATCAGCAGCGGCACCAGCGACAGCAGGGCATAGTAAGCCACCGCCCCGGCCAGCAGCAGACCATTGTTGGCAAGAAAGCTTTTGGCCGCCTTGATTAAAAACGCGCCGGGGTGCTTGAGGATCTGCGCAGCATTTTTGCTTATCAGGTGCATTCGCGTCCAGGCAGGATTGAATGTTGCAACAACAAAATCATTCGACATCGCCTCCCTTGAAACGTTTATGCCCTCCCATTTTCGCTACCGCAATGGCGGGGCGATGTTTGGGGTGGAAAAGCTTGCGAAGTGATTAAGACGTGTACCGCCGATCTGGCGCTGCATTGGTACTGCTTCATGCTGTTGCAGCAAGAGCAACCATTCCTCATATCTGCTTGTCTGAAGTAGGCATATTCATACCGCCATACGTAATGAGATTCCACTTCGGTAAGTTGACGCTGCGCACGCGCATCTTGTTCATCATCCTGCTTGCATCGCTGCCGGCTGCCGGCTTGTTCGTGCTGGCGAGTTCCAGACAATATGAAAAATCGCTGCGCGAGGCTGAGAATGCCTTGATGACAATGGCGAGGCTGGCGGCGAGCAACGAAAGCAAGGTGGTGCAAGGAATCAAGGACACCTTGATCGCCATTAGCGAACAGCCTTTCATCCAGAATCTGGACTTGCCGACTTGCCGCACCAAGCTGGCGAGCCTGACGAAGCTGTATCCCGCCTATGACAATTTTTCCTTTATTGATGCCAATGGCAATATTTTGTGTGCCGGCATTCCCCTCGCCGTTCCCATCAATGTAAGGGACCGTCCGTATTTTGTAACGATGCAACGTGAACAGCGTTTCGTCGGCGGTGCCTACCTTGTCAGCCGCGTTACCGGGTTGCAAGCCGCTTCCTTCACACTTCCTCTGCTGCACGATGGAAAATTCAACGGGGCCATCACAACGGCATTGCATCTTGACGAATTTGCTTTCCTGGCGCGCGACATTCTGCTTCCCGCCGGCACCGTTATTGTGATCACTGATCCGCAAGGCATCGTTTTGACACGTCAGCCCTTCCGGCCCGATACCGCCGGCAAGCCAGTGCCGGCGGCAACCATGGGCCGCAGCCTGTCCTTGCAGCAGCCGCATTTTTTGGAAGCGCAAGGGATCGACGGTATCCACCGCTTGTTCGCAGTCGTTCCCAGCCTCTTTGAGGGCAGGCCCTTCTTCTACGTCTACGTCGGGCTCGACAAATCCTTGCTTGCGAAGGCGGCCCGCAAGTCGCTGGCGACCAATCTTGGCGTGTTGGCGCTGATCGTTCTGCTTTCGTACGCCGGCACATGGCTGCTGAGCCGGCGCTTTCTCCTGCATCCCCTGCAGCGCATGATTGCGGCTGCACAAGGCGTGAGCGCCGGCGACCTGACGACCCGGACTGGGCTGAACCATGAAGCCGGGGATATCGGCGAGCTGGCCAGGCACTTCGATGCGATGGCCCACGCGCTAGAGGTACGGGAGCAAGCCAATCGCTCGGCCAGCCAGTACATCGAATACATCGCTCAACACGATCCTCTCACCAATCTGCCAAACCGCCGGCTGCTGGGCATTTCCCTGGAGCAGCAGATCGCCCGCATGAAAGCAGCCGGCCAGCCGCTGGCTGTCCTGTTCATCAACCTCGATCGCTTCAGGCTCATTAATGATTCGATGGGCCAGGCGGTTGGCGACCAGCTGCTGTTAACCGTGGCAATGCGCCTGGAAGACGGCGTGCCGCCCGAAAGCACGGTGGCGCATCTGGGTCGGGATGAATTCATCGGCATCATTCCCGGCGTTGGCGCACAGGAAGTCATGTCGGGCGGCGTCCAGGCGCTGGTCCGCCGGATGACCGAGCCGTTTTTCATTGACGGCGAACGCATCGAGATTGGCGCGACAGTCGGCGTGAGCCTCTTCCCCGAACATAATGAAGATGGGCCAACCCTGGTGCGCTTTGCTGAAGTGGCCATGCATGAAGCCAAGGAAAGTAGCACGCCGATACGCCTGTACTCCCCTGACATGGGGGCCATTGCCATCAAGCGCAGGGTGCTGGAAACCGAGTTGCGGCGGGCTTTGGCTAACCGCGAATTCCTGCTGGTCTACCAGCCCAAGGTCGACGCGCGGGGCAAGCACATTGTCGGCGCCGAGGCGCTGCTGCGCTGGCAGCATCCGGAAAAGGGCTTGCTGTCGCCCGCCGGCTATATCCGCCTGGCCGAGGAAATCCAGCTGATCGTGCCGATCGGCGAGTGGGTCTTGCGCACCGCGTGCTTGCAGAACAAGGCCTGGCAGGATGCGGGACTGCCGCCCATCCAGATCGCGGTCAATGTGTCGGCGCACCAATTCAAGGACCCGGCATTTGTCGACACGGTCAAACGCGCACTGGATGACAGCAAGCTCGATGCCCATTACCTGGAGCTGGAAATCACGGAAGGCGCCTTCCTGCACGGCAGCTGCGATGTGCTGCACGGATTGCGCCGCATGGGCATCATGCTGGCCATTGATGACTTCGGCACGGGTTATTCGAACCTGGGCTACCTGAAGGAACTGCCGGTCGACAAGCTCAAGATCGATCAATCCTTCATTCGCGATATCGTGCGCGATCCGAACGACGTGGCAGTCACGCGAGCGATCATCAATGTAGCCCAGAGTTTGAACTTGAAAGTGGTCGCCGAAGGCGTGGAAGATCGCCCCACCTTTGACATCCTCGAGCAACTGCACTGTGACGAGATCCAAGGCTATTACTGCGGCAAGCCTCAGCTACCTGAAGATTTCAGCGCATTGCTCCAAAGTGGCCATGCAGTGCCGCACGGGTGAGCGTGGCTCAGCCTGGCTGTTTGAGCGAAGCCATATCAATGACAAACCGGTATTTCACATCGCTCTTGAGCATGCGCTCGTAGGCCGCGTTGATGTCCTGGATGCGGATCATCTCGATGTCGGAAACGATGCCGTGATCGCCGCAGAAATCGAGCATTTGCTGTGTCTCTGCAATGCCGCCGATGAGCGATCCGGCCAGGCGGCGCCGCTTCATGATGAGGTTGAAGACTTGCGGGGAAGGGTGCGGCGTGGCCGGTGCGCCGACCAGTGTCATGGTGCCATCGCGCTTGAGCAGTTCAAAGAAGGGGTCGAGCGAATGCGGCGCTGCCACCGTATTCAGGATGAAGTCGAAGGAATTGCGGTGCGCCGTCATTTCGCTCGCATTCTTCGACACCACCACGGCATCGGCGCCCAGTCGTTTCGCGTCCTCGCGCTTGCCAGGGGACGTGGTGAAGAGCACGACCTGAGCCCCCATCGCATGCGCGATCTTGACGCCCATGTGGCCGAGGCCGCCGAGTCCGACGATGCCGACTTTTTGACCGGCGCCGACACGCCATTGCCGCAAGGGTGAATAGGTCGTGATGCCGGCGCATAGCAGGGGTGCGGCGCCCGCCGGGTCGAGGTTTGCGGGAATCTTCAGCACGAACTTGTCGCGCACGACGATATTGCTGGCATAGCCGCCGTAGGTCATGCCGCCGGTATGCATTTCCTCGCCGTTATAGGTACCGACGAAACCGTTTTCGCAATATTGCTCCAGGCCTTCTGCACAGGCACTGCATTGCAGGCAGGAATCCACCAGGCAGCCGACGCCGACGATATCGCCTTCCTTGAAGCGCGTGACCTGGCTGCCGAGCGCCGTGACGCGGCCGACAATTTCATGCCCCGGCACGACCGGATACACAGTATTGCCCCATTCGTTGCGCGCAGTATGCAAGTCGGAATGGCAAACGCCGCAGTAAAGGATATCGATCTGGACATCGTCGGGTTTCGGGTCGCGGCGCTCGAAATCGATTTTGCCGAGCGGTGCGCTGGCGCTGGTGGCGCCGTATCCGGTAGAGGCAAGCATGGCGGGCCTTTCGGTTTTGACAAGCAGAGTAAGTGGACTGGCCGGTTTCAGCCAAGTTCCGGACGGCGCGGGAAAGGGCGGGGATTATTGACGGCCGGGGATATGACGCGCTGCCCGGCGCGGGCAGGACCTACGGCATTTGGTTATGCCAGACGGACTTAGTGGATTGCAAACGCAAGCATGAAAATCTGTAATGCACCTTGATATATATCAATAAAGTCCCTATAGGCAATATGTTCTAATGCGAACAAAATTTTTATCATTGCGTAACCCGCGATGATTATTGTTTACGCAATTCCTTGTGGGGCTGTTTTCTTCAACACAAGGTCACAATGCGCATCGCAATTTGGCGATTCTACCTTGTAATCAGAGGGCTTGAAAAGTAAAAGGCAATACTGGCAAACGGTTCCAGAAGGCGTGCTTTGCCATTATATAAGTTGAAAAAGTTTTCTCACACTAGCGCTATTATGAACAATAAGAATAAAGATAAGCGACCGGGATTTTTCAACTGGATCCAATCGGGAATTCTACCATTTGGATTGATCGCAACGGCCATATTAACTTCAGTAATCCAGTCTGAAATCAAGGACCACAACAAAGTCAGGTTCGAAGTACATTCGAAGGAAATCGTCTCGCGCATTGAGCAGGAATTGGTCCGCTATACCGAAGTTTTGCGTGGCGTGCACTCTCAATTCATTTCAAGCCCCAAGCTTTCCGCCGAGTCATTTGAGCATGCATACAAGACGCTCGAAATCAGCGAACGGCTCCCCGCTATCCAGGCGCTGGGATTTAGCCGGCGAACGGAAAATCCCCAACAAGCCTATGGCAGTCGCAAGGCGCATCCGGTTAGCCAGCGCGCCACCACGCATGACAGCGAACGCTACCTCGTTGAATACGCTGAACCGTTCATTGTAAATAAACTTGCCATCGGCTTTGACCAGCTTAGCGAGCCAACGCGGAGCGAGGCAATGAGGCAAGCCCGCGATAAAGGTGGCCTGGTTGCCACTGGCCCAATCAGACTGCTCAACCCTGTAGATGGCAATGAGGGCGTGATTTTCTTTATGCCGGTATTTGAAGATGGCAACGTGCCGGAAACAATTGCAGACCGGCGAAAGAAGATTATTGGCTTTGTCTTTCTTGCGGTTCGAATTAATGAGGCGCTGACGACGGTATTGAATCCGCAAGTGCTTAAAGGCTTTGATGTCGCCATATCCGATATCCAGGGCTTGAAGCAGACGTTCGAAGGTGAAATGAGCGACCGGATGATCTTCAAAACCTCGGAGTTGGTGGCGGACGGGGCCACCAGGAATTCTTCGAGCGTCTATAAAGAACAATATACCTTGCCCTTCAGTGGCGGGCTATGGCACTTCGAGATTTCAGCGGATCAAAAATACTTTAAAAGCCCGGAATCCTGGATGCCTTTGATGACTGTCGCGAGCGGCATACTGGCAACCTTGTTACTGTTCTTTATTGTGCGCCACCTGCAGGCCCGGCACGAGCAATCACTCATGCAGAAGCTGGCGGCACAATCGGCGCTGATGGTGCGGGAGCGCGCCATTGAGGCCAGTGCAAATGCCATCATCGTTTGCCGTGCCCAGGGTCCGGATTATCCAGTCGAGTACGTCAACCCTGCTTTTGAGCGCATGACTGGCTATGCGCCAGAGGATATTTGTGGAAAGAGCTTAAGAATTCTCCATGGTAGTGATTATGACCAGATCGGCTTGCGTGAAATCCGTGCGGCGGTTAGCCAGCGACGAGAAGGGCATGCCGTTTTAAGGAATTATCGAAAAAATGGCTCAATGTTTTGGACAGATGTCCGGCTTGCGCCAGTTAAAAATGACGACGGGATCGTGACGCATTTTGTGGCAGCCAAGTATGACGTCACGGAAAGCAAGAAATACCAGGAAGAGCTGGAATTTCAAGCAACGCACGATTCGCTTACCGGCCTGCCCAATCGCTCACTTTTGCAGGACCGGCTGGAGCGCACCGTTGCCGATGCCAGGCGCGATGGACGAAAATTCTGGGTTGTCTTCGTTGATCTTGATCGCTTCAAATACGTCAATGACACCATGGGGCACTCTGCCGGAGACATCCTGCTTCAACAGGTTTCTGAGCGGCTGAAATCGGTATTGCGAGCATCGGATACGGTCGCGAGACACGGGGGCGATGAATTTATCCTGATTATCGGCGCCAGAGATAACAGTGAGTTAAACGCCAGCATCATTCAACGCATCATGGATGAATTGGCTGATCCGATAAAGGTGAATTCGCAAGAGTTCTTCGTCACGTCAAGCATTGGAATTGCTGTCTACCCAGACGATGGAACAGAGTCGGAATCCCTGATCAAGCATGCTGATGTTGCGATGTATCGTGCCAAGGAACTGGGTAGAAACAACTATCAATTTTATTCAGCCGAGCTCAACCACAAGGCACTCGATCGCCTGAAACTGGAAAAAGATCTACGTCTGGCGTTGGAGCGCGACGAATTCGTTTTGCATTACCAACCGCAGATAAGCCTGGACGACGGCACTCTCGGGGGCATGGAGGCCTTGATACGATGGAACCATCCGAACCTTGGTGCCGTTTCGCCAGGTCGGTTCATCAGCCTGGCGGAAGAAACCGGACTGATTGTCCCAATCGGTTATTGGGTCATCGAATCGGCTTGCCGGCAAAACAAAATTTGGCAAGACGCCGGGTTTCCCAAGATTCGCGTCGCAGTGAATATGTCGGCCAGACAGTTTGCCGAAAAAAACCTGGTCGACACAATCATCAACATCTTGAACGCAACCGGATTGGCGCCCCAGTACCTGGAAATTGAGCTCACCGAAGGTATGGTGATGCAAAACGTCGAGTATGCCATCGGCGTTCTATCTGCCCTCAAGCAAATTGGTATCCATGTGTCGATTGACGATTTCGGCACAGGCTATTCGAGCCTGGCGTATTTGAAGCGTTTTCCAATCGACATGCTGAAAATTGATCAATCGTTTGTGCGCGACATTGCGGATGATGCAGACGATGCCGCCATTGTCCGGGCGATTATTTCGCTATCTCACAGCTTGAGGCTCAAGGTCATTGCCGAAGGCGTGGAAAACGAAGTGCAGCTGAATTTCCTGAAATCTAACCACTGCGACCAAGTCCAGGGATACTATTTTTCCAGGCCGCTGCCAGCCCAGGAGATGGAAAAATTCCTGCATTCCACATGGACAGTGCCGGTTGCTGGATGATTTTTTAAATGCGGGTGCTTACTCTTGTAAGAGTGCCGCCGATTTTTTTAAAATTTAATATACGTAATTAAGACAGTGAAGTCGTGCATTCGGAAACAACACGTGCGGGGCTGATGCTTTATTGATCGCGATTTGATTGCAAAACGAGATTCCGCCATGCGCGAAAACCTTCCGATTACCCACCACGAATTCATACTGGAAAATGGCAGACCCATTGTCTCCAAAACCGACCTCAAGGGAAATATCCTTTATGTGAATCCCTACTTTGTCGAGGTGAGCGGCTATACCGAAGCGGAGTTGCTTGGGGCTCCCCATAACCTGGTACGCCATCCTGATATGCCACCCGATGCGTTCAAGGATTTATGGGCGACATTGAAGGCAAAGGAAATGTGGTCGGCACTGGTAAAAAACCGCCGCAAAAATGGCGATTTTTATTGGGTCAAGGCCAATGTCGCGCCCACGGTCGAAAATGGCGAAGTAACAGGGTATATCTCGGTGCGTACCAAGCCCACGCGAGATGAAATCACTGCAGCTGAAACACTGTATCGCGATATGCGCGAAGGGCGGGCAAAGCGGCTTAAAATCTTGCGCGGCCATGTGGTCCGCACCGGCATCGCAAACATTTTTGACCAGATCCGGCATGCGTCGATCGAGAAGCGAATTGCATGTACTGCGATTTTTCAGATGATCATTCTTGCCAGTCTCGGCGCATATTTCATTACCACCGCCGACCAATCCGCCGGCGTGTCGCCGCTGCCTTTGGCGGCCATTGCCGTTGGCATGGCCGCCATGGCGACTCAGTGGTTTTCGCTGCATCGGCGGGTCATGCTGCCGCTGATTGACGCTGTCAACACGGTGAAAAGAATTGCTGGGGGTGATCTTTCGCTGTCGCTGCAAGCGACACGACGCGACGAAGTAGGACGCCTGTTGCAAGGCGTGCAGCAGATGAACGTTACCCTGGTTTCCCTGATTGGCGACGTCATGAATAATGTAAATTCCATGACGCATGCCACCAAAGAAATCGCAGCCGGCAACATGGATTTGTCCAGCCGGACAGAACAACAAGCGTCCAGCCTGGAACAATCGGCTTCGACGATGGAAGAGTTTGCTGCGACGATACGCCAGAATGCCGATAATAGCCTGAAGGCACAATCACTTGCCCGATCAGCGCATTCTGTCACGGGAGAGGGACGTAAAAAGGTGGATCATCTTGGAACGACCATGACTGACATCGTGCAGTCTTCCAGGCAGATCCGCGACATCGTCACCTTGATTGACGGGATCGCTTTTCAAACCAATATCCTCGCGCTGAATGCTGCCGTCGAGGCCGCGCGAGCCGGGGAACATGGACGTGGATTTGCCGTCGTTGCGACCGAAGTTCGCACCCTGGCGCAGCGCAGCGCGGCAGCAGCAAAAGAGATTGGCAACTTGATTTCCACTTCCGTCGAAAGTGTCCGTGCCGGTGAGCGGATGGTGCAGGAAACGCAAGGCATGATGCAAAAAATCGCTGAATCCGTGAAGGATGTCGACGTGATCATCAGTGAGATCGCTCTTGCAGGCAACGAGCAGGCGACGGGAATTCAGCAAGTGAACCAGGCCATCTCGCACATGGACGAGGTGACTCAGCAAAACGCAGCACTGGTAGAAGAAGCCGCAGCTGCATCATCAAACCTGTATGACCAGTCAAACCAGCTCAGGGAAGCGATTTCTCTCTTTAACATTTCTCGCAAGTAGGGAGTACCCCGTTGCGGTAATTTACGCCGCGGCCATGCGAGCCAGGCTGTATTACAGAATTGTAAGCTTGCAGTCAGTATGGCGTTGGCATGCCCTAACTAGAATGGCACCATGGATCAGCAGCGGTATATTGCGGCTGGTCCAGTCACTTGGTTAATTTAGATAGGGCTGATATGAAGATTTATAAAAAACACACGCATGCAACAGCAATTACGCTGGCTCTCGCGACACTCTTGACTGCAGCAAGCGCACAAGCCGGCGACGGACTGGTGCAAGGGCTGGATCCAATGAGCCAGGCTGTGGGGCAGAACTCTGTTCAAGCCCGCGCGGGCGCCTTGACGGCGGCGGTGAATGTGAACCGCGCAAGTTCGGGTCAGCAATCCAATGTCGAGAGCTTTGCAGGGCCGGTGCAGCCGTTGGATCCCTTGAGCCAAACATGGTATCTTCACGGCAGTCAAACTGGCTCGCCTGCAAGCTCGCATGGTAGCCACGGTGCAAACTAAAGAACCCAGTTGTTGAAAGTGCCACCTTGGGCCGTATGCACTACTTGTACGGCGCAAGGGGCAATCCTCCGCCAGGTTTTTTATACATGCACTTTTGAATTGTCAATTTCATACGATGCCGCATTCCGGGTTAATGCAAGTACGCTAATGAAAGTTCTGATTGTCGAAGATGAGGCGAAAACCGCGGATTACCTGCGTAAAGGTCTGACAGAACGCAGTCATATCGTTGATGTCGCCAATAACGGCATCGATGGCAAGCATTTAGGCACTGAAAATGACTATGATGCGATCGTTCTGGACGTGATGTTGCCTGGAGCTGATGGGTTTGCCGTCCTGGAAGGCGTGCGGCGCGTACGTCAAACCCCGGTGATCATGTTGACGGCCCGCGATCGCGTGGAGGACCGGATACGTGGGCTGCAGGCTGGCGCAGACGATTACCTGGTGAAGCCATTTTCATTTCTGGAATTGGTGGCCCGGCTCGAGGCTGTCGTCCGGCGTGCCAAGCCTCAGGAAACAGCCCAGTTGCAGGTCGCCGATCTGCACATCGATCTAACCACCCGCAAAGCGATGCGGGCTGGTGTGCGCCTCGACTTGACCTCGAAAGAATTCGTCTTGCTCACTACGCTCGGGCGGCATGCCGGGCAAATCCTGTCCAAGACAGAGATCGCAGAACGGGTCTGGGACATGAATTTTGACAGCAATACCAATGTTGTCGAAGTGGCGATCAAGCGCTTGCGGACGAAAATTGACGACCCGTTCGAGCACAAGTTACTACATACGGTACGGGGAATGGGCTATGTCCTTGAGTCCCGCCTGCGTAGCAGCGACCAGAATGGCGTTTCAAGGGTGAACTGATGCGTTCGATTGCGGTAAGGCTTGCCGTCGCATTTGGCCTGACGGCATTGGTGGTGTTCTCGCTGACAGGCATTGCGCTGTACTATGCGCTGGCTGAAACGCTGGGCAGGCAAATTGACGAGGACCTCCACGGCAAGCTCGAGGTGGCTGAGCGACTGGTAGGCAGTGTGCGAACGATCGAACGATGGGATGAGTTGCGCAACACCCTCGCCACGATTACGACGACTGATGGCAATACGCGTTTCTGGATTGCTTGCGCCGATTCTTCCCTCAATTATGGCTCGCAATTTCCCCATTCCAGTCACCCGCCGACGGATGGTAAGGTCCGAATCTTGCGGCTAAAGGACCATCCGTACGCAATGAAAACCTTGAGCAGTACCTTACGTCCGCTCATAGAAATTCCAGAAGTCCATTTGGTCGTGGGTGTCAGTACCGGGCCAATGTATAAGACCTTGAATGCCTTTGCGGTTGCATTGACTGCAATCACATTGGCGGGCATTGCCATCGTTTCTCTGTTGGGCTTCCGGTTTGCCCGCTACGGCTTGAAGCCTCTCATCGATCTGTCAACAGGGGCCCAGTCACTCAATCCTAAAAACCTGTCACAACGCCTGGCGCTGGGATCGAAAGTTTCGGAACTGGTCCCGCTGGCCAACTCGTTCAATGGCGCGCTCGATCGGCTGGAAGCTGCTTATGTTCAGCTTGAAAGCTTCTCCGCGGATGTGGCCCATGAATTGCGTACGCCGCTTGGCAATATCATCGGCATGGCGCAAGTCGCGTTGACACGTGAGCGCAGCGAGTCCGAGTTGCGTGAAACGCTGGCGTCAGCCCTGGAAGAACTGGAGCGTTTAAGCGCAATAGTGACCGATATGCTGTTCCTGGCCAGGGTTGAACAAGGGGAGGCGCTCCATAACCTGGAATCAGTGTCATTGGCGGCCGAAGTCTATAAGACGATCGAATTTCTTGAACCCTTGATTGAAGAAAAGTCGCTTTCGGTCCATACCGTTGGCGATGCCGTCATTCCTGTGGATAAAGCCTTGTTCCGGCGCGCGATGAGCAATCTCTTGCATAATGCAATTCAGTACTCTGCGGCAGGCGCAAGGCTGCAAGTAGAAATGCATCAATCGCAAGATGAATGTGTTATTGCGGTATCGAACCCGGGAGATCAAATTGGCGAAGAATCACTTCCGAGGCTATTTGACCGTTTTTACCGTGCGGACCCGTCACGTGTCTTCAGTGCCGGTAATCATGGACTCGGGTTGGCAATTGTAAAGGCGATTGCCACGATCCATAAAGGCAAGGTATTTGCAAGAAGCGGCGGCGGCATCAATACCTTTGGACTGACGTTCTGGGCTGGGCAGCCAATGCCCGCGCATTCTTCCGTTTCAGGCTTTCAATAGTAGAGGAACCCCAGGGCTTCGCGCAGACGATCTCCGGTGCTGCGCATGCGGTCCCAGCGTTCCATCGAGACATCGCCTTGACGAAACTCCCGGAAAAATTCGTTCGACTGGAGTTGGGTCATGATGGCTTCGATATTGGCAGGGCTGCTGTTGGCAAAGCCGAATTTCTCGCGCAAGGCCTTCATGCGGCTTGCCATGGAGTCGCCAGCACCTGCAGCGGCTTCGGCGATCTGGACGGGCGCTCTCGGCGTCACCAAAATGAGCGCCGAGCGCTGCAGGTCATTGGTCTTCTTGTTCGAAAACAGGTACTGCACCACGGGCACATCCTGCAGTCCCGGCACACCGTCACGCGTGCTGGAAGTCGATTTTTCACTCAATCCACTCAAGACCAGGGTGTCACCCAGGTTCATTACAACGTTCGCGTTGGCCGTGATTTCGCCGATCTCGATCTGGTAAGCCACCCGGGGGTTGTCGGAACTGGCGTTCAGAGAAGTTCGCTGCGCCTCGACCTTGAGCTGAACGCGCCCCTGCGGCAGGAATGTGGGCGTGACGGCCAGCTTGATGCCGAAGCGTTTATCCAGCGGCACGATGGTGGTGCCGCCCTGGACGCTGGTCGAGACCACCCCGGCGCTCAGGTTGGTGCCTGAAAAAAACTCCGATGGCAGGCCCTCGATTGCGGCCAGGGTGGGGCGCGCCAGCACTTCGTTCACCGAATTGTTGGCGTTGGCGATGTTCAGCGAATAGGACAGCGCCGGAATGGTCACGGCCCGCGTGATGGCGGTGCTGACTGTGGCGGCGGCATTGTTTACGCTATTGTCGGTGACGACCCTGGAATAAGCGGGAACGTTGCCGGCCACCGAGCCAAGCTGGAGCGTCAACGCGCTGAGCAGGTTGACGCCTTTGGATGTCGAGATGAGCTCCTGAGTGGACAGCAGCACCACATCGATGAGCAGCATGCGCGGACCGCTGTCGGCCGCATCCGCGCGCGCCGCCGCTGGCGCGGCGACGGCAGGCGCAGCCGGCGCCGCGTCAACGTCCGACTTGGGGCTGGCACCGGCCGGCGCGGGTCTTTCAGGGGGGGTATAAACTTTATTCGGCAAGGTGAATGCCTGCGCGAGTTCTACGGGGCGCTCCCTGGACGGGACTGGGGGCATGCTCGTCCGCACCATGCCCGCAGCGGCCAGGCTTTTTGCGCCGCCGGCGTCCTGCTCCTGCTTGAGATAAAAAGACTTCCATTGCGCCAGCCGCCGATCCACGCGCTCGAGCTCAAGCCCGCCGCCGCTGAGCTGGTTCAATCGCTCTCGCATCCGGTCGGCCTGTGCAAAATTTTTGCAGGAGGCATACACCGAAATGCTCGACCGGATGAAGCCCCGATTCGGCTCCATCGGCGTTTTCTGGAATTGGTCGGCCATGGCGCAAGCCGTCCGGGCATCCCCCGTCAGATACGACGCCACCATCAAGCCGTAAATGGACACGGCGCTCTCCGGGGTCATCAGCAAGACCTCGGAAAATGCCATCCTGGCGCGGTCGAACTGCTTGAGGTCCATGTATGCCAGCGCCAGGAATTCCTGGGCGATCCAGTTGCCCGGATCGATGCGCAGCGCCTGCTGGTAGCCTTCCAGGGCCATTTCATTTTTTTGCGTGTCGCCCTGTCTGGCTTGCAGGTGGTAGACGAAGCCGTTCAGGAAATGCAGGTGCGAGTTGCGCGGGTCCAGCTGCAAGGCTTCGTTGACCGCCAGATGGGCTTGCGGCAGTTCCAGGCGCTGGATGAAGTTGACCGCCACGGTGACCTTGGCCAGCATCTCCGAATCGTGCGAGCCCACTGGCACCAATGGAAGTTCCTTGACCATGTCGGCGAAGGACTTTGCAGGCTCTTCAGCCCACGCGGCGGGCAGCACGCAGAGCGCAGCCGCCATCGCTGCAGCGATTTTGCCGCGGCGGACGGTTTGGGCGATGTTTTTCATTTTTTTCATTAGCGCGGCCCTGTCGATGAAAAGATCAGTTGATCGGTGGCCTTGCCGGAGCGGCCGGCCATGCAACCCAGCTTTTCGCCGGGCGTGACCGTGTATGCGCCGGGACTGCCGCCGTCGCCGCCATACGGACCATAGGTCTTGCCACGGTTGGTTGTGAAGCTCAGCTGGTCGACGCGGTCGCCGCTGCGATAGTCGACACGCACGATGTACTCACCCTCCCGCAGCGTCACGTCTGCCACCAGAGTACCGCCGCCCTGATTGCCCTGGGCTGGCGCCCAGCCCCGTTTGGCGTACCTGAACTGCACCATGTCCATGCTGCGCCCGGTGCGCACCCGGAAGCCATTGACGTATTGGTTCCCGCATGTTGCATCGTCGCGCCAGGCGCCGCCACCGCCGCCACCCGCGACTTGCGGCCCCGATACCGGTCCGGCAAATGCAGAGTCGGGGCTGCCGTTGCGACCGGCATCGACACCGTCGTTCAACCAGTGCTCCAGCGCATCCGTGTAATTGCCCTTGCCGAGATTGCTCTCGAGATCGGGGTAGCGATCCAGGTAGTCTGCGACGCTGAAGTCGGCACTGCCTTGACGGCCTTGCTCGATACCATTGTCCAGCCAATGCTGCAATGCACATTGATAATCTTTTTTGCCGCACATTTCCTGCACATCGAGGTAACGGTTGCGGTAGTACCTGACGTCGAATTCAAGGCTGCCTCGGCGTCCCTCACTGATGCCGTGGTCAAGCCAGTGCGTCGCCAGATCGACGTTCGCCTTCACGAGATCAGGATACCTGTCGTAGTAATAATCCCAGTCGAACACGGATGCCGCGAACCTCGGATCTGGCCCCTTCTTGTGTTTTTTCTTCTTGCCGATGCCCTTGAAGGCGTTGCCCGCCGCATTGAAGGCATTGGTGGCGGCGTTTGAGGTTTTATTGGCCACATCGCGGGCGGCATTTTTCGTCTTCTCGTACTCCTTGCGAGAAGCTTCCTCTGCCTTGCGTGCCGCGTCCTCGGCCTTTTTCAATTCGGCGTTGGCAGCATTGCTGATCTTCTTCAATTCTGCATTGGCGGCGCTGGCAGTATAGCCGCTCAGATTTTTGTATTCCCCCGCAATCTTGTTGAGCGCCGCCTCGAGTTCCTTGCCGACGCAGCCGCCGATCCTGGTCGGATCGACGTTGGCGCCGCCCTGGCCTTCAAACACGTCAGCGATGTTGGTGCTTGCCTGTAGCGCGACCGTTGTCTTGATCTCAAACGGGTTTGCGCAGCTTGCGGGGACATCGATCGTCAGCGAGCTGCCGCTCAAGATCACATTCACCGCCTGACCAACGACATTTCCCTTGAGACTGATGGTCTGCGTGCCTTTGTCGATATCGGCCATGGCTTGCATCCTGATCTTGAGCCTGCCCAGCGGACCCAGCTTGAGGGTGATAGCTTCGCCGGCTAACCCATGCAGTCCGGATCGGCCTGCGGACGCATCCAGCCAGCCCATCTTTTGCCCCAGGATGACCGTGTCGCCCGAAATTGTCATGAACGGCCCGTTCTGGGCCAGAGGTCCCAGCAAGGCGATATTGAAATACCTGGGGTCGTTGGGCCACGGCTTGCTGCTGTCGCCAAAGCGGTATTCCGGCGCCGGTTGCGGATTTTTCATCTGAAATACCGACAGGGGCTTGGTCGCATCCAGCAAAGCATGTTTGAACGATTCGATGTTGCGGATGAAGCCGCCGCCATACTGGGCCAGGCGCTTATCAGGCGTTGCCATGGCCACCATCACATGCGCAGCATCTTCCAGGGTGAAGTTGGATGGGGTGGCCATGCGAAACTGGAAGTCGAGCAAGTCCAGGGCGCCCGCAGGATCCAGCGGCGTTTGAAACTGGATGAGCACCTTCTTGTCGTTGACGCCCTTGAACGCTGCATTTCCCTTGTAACCGAAGGTGAGGGCGTTGTTGATGAAGAATGTGGCGTCCGTCAGGTTCATCGGTGGCGTGGTCAGCGGCAGCCTGGCATTTGGCGCAAACTGGAATTCCACATAGGCCTCCGGCTTCAAGGCCTCGGCCCCGGCTTTTTTCATGGTGTCGCCATGTTGTACGGCACTGGCCATCCCAGCCCCGGCACCCGCGCCGCCTGCCAGATCGATGGGGATCGGCATCACCACGGCCGCGCGCATCGTCAGCTGGTCGCCCTTTACCCCAAAGGCTTCCATCGTCGACTTGATGGGGCCGCCCAGATTGGCGCGGGCCGCCAGTTGCACGCCGCTGGCGAAGGAAAGCGCGTTGACGTTGAAGTAGTTCTCGCGCACAACCTTCTGCAGCTCGGGTGGCATCTTGACGGTATCCAGGTCGAAGTCCGTCGTGGAAATCGAGATGATCGGTGAGCTCAGCGAGGTATCACCCATGACCTTCTGCACCTTGTCTCCTAGCAGCCTTGGCATGGCGAGCTTCTTTTCGATCACCACCAGGAAGGTTTGCTGGGCTTGGCCGCTCGTGAAAAAATACAGTTGCAGGGGCCCCGACTGGGTGGCATAACAACCTGTGAGGTTGCCACCGCAACTCGTCTTTTTCAGGGCGCCGACCATGTTTTGCAATTCTTCCCTGGCGTCGTCCACGGGAAGCGCGCCCAGCATTTTTTTCAGGCTGGGCGAAACATCCGGAACGCCTTGCGCTTGCACCGCTATGGGGAATGCGAGTGCACCGAGCAGGAGGAAGCCAGCCTTGAACATTGCTTTTTTCATGGGGGGCAAAAGTGGCTATAAAGCCAAGAGTATAGACATTTCCAAAAGGAAACTTCCTGAGCGATTCTGAGCAAATCTGAGCGTTCGCCGTCTGGAAATACGTGCCGTGTGGCACTACAAAGTCCACTGTGAATTTCCAGAGATAGCAAAATTTCGCGCTGAGTGCCGCAATGGATGATGCACAGGCATCCACTGAAATCACTGAAGACCTGGTCTCACGAATGGTCCGTGATCAGCGGCAGATCTTGGCTTTCTCGTAAAAGTGGAAGCCAAGGCTGCGTAACGTATTTACCGGAAGTTGTTGGCCGCAAGCTTCCGTGACCTTGCGTCGCAAACGACGCATTTGCGTATCTAACCGGCGCTGGTCATATTCCAGGAAATCTTCCCCTAACGCTTCGACAATGGTTCTTCGCGTAACGCATTCGCCTCCGCTCATCAGTGTCAGCAAAACGATGTGGTCTTGGCCGGAAAGCGAGATGCTGATCCCCTGGGGCGAGATCAGCCGCCTTGGTGATGCAGACAGCTGCCAGTACGATGGGTCATCAGGAAGGAGCTGAGGCGCAACCATTTCGCCGTCATCGAATTTGCGCTGGGTGATGTCGCGTGCCACGCCGATTCTTAGCTGATGCTCTTCCGACCAAGATGCCGACCAACTGATATAAACGACCTGTCCATCCTTGCGTATGTAGCGGTTTTCAAAATAGCGCTGGAGGTAACCGCCCATCACTCTGTCGATCGATTGCAGCGTTCTCTCGCGGTCTTCGGGGTGGACGAGGTCAAGCATCTGTTTACCCACCATCTCTGCAGGCGTATAGCCAAAAATCCGTTCGCACGCACCAGTGACGGATACGCACTTGCCTTGCGCGTCAACCGCGCAAATCGCGTCGAGCATCAAGTGTCCGTAGTCGCTTTTCATGGCGCCGTCTTTTTATTCATGTGGTGCACTTTCAGGAATTGATCTCGATCGTCGTTCTTCATGCCAGGGACGGTCTGGCGTGGCAGTCGGCTTTGGCGCTGGACATGGCGGAAAACGACATTTTACGGAATACCAGGGCCGCTTGCAGCTTGTATTGAAACAGGCAAGCGTTACCTCTCGAGACAATGGATGCACTGACAATGCCTGCTATCTGGTTTGGGAGGGTAACTCGCCAGGAAAATGAGCAATGATGGCCAAGCCCAATGGGCGTGCACCTGCGTTAGCCCCTGACCTTGGCAACAGGGCTATGCCGCAAGCGAAATGCATCCGGCATGCCCGACCCCAAAAGCGGCCGCAGATACAAGCGGAAGGCATCGGTAATGTCCGTGCCGCTGGCGGCAATGAATTCATCTTCCATGGTGCGCGTCTTGCCTGCCACCGCATCGAGCGCCAGCAATTCGTACTCGACCGAGTAATAGCCGGTGCGCCTGATCGCCACCGAGCCGTCGCGGTCGCCCCAAAACGCAAATTGCACCGCCTTTTCGCCGACTTCGCGCGCTTCGCGCTGGTCCACGTCCGACACGCAGCCGATGAAGGAGCGCTGCAGGTAGCCGAAAGTGTCGCCGCGTACCCGCTTGATGCCGAGCTTCGACTTGATTTCCTCGCACAGCAGATCCGCCAGCGCGCCGGTACCGGAGAGTTGCACATTGCCATGCGCATCATGTTCCAGATCTTTGGCCAGCAGGCTGGCAATGGGCGTGCCGGACGCATCGTGGATGCCTTCGGAGACGGCAATCACGCAGCGGCCGAAGCGCTCATAAGTCGCCTTCACATCGGCCAGGAATTTTTCGAGAATAAAGGTGCGTTCCGGCAGATAGATCAGGTGCGGGCCATCGTCCGGGAATTTCTTGCCCAGTGCCGACGCCGCCGTCAAAAAGCCGGCATGCCGCCCCATCACCACGCCCACATACACGCCGGGCAGCGCAGCGTTGTCCAGATTGGCGCCGGCAAAGGCCTGCGCCACGAAGCGCGCGGCCGATGGGAATCCCGGCGTGTGGTCATTGCCAACAAGGTCGTTGTCGATGGTCTTCGGGATGTGGATGCTGCGCAGAGGATAGCCAGCCTTGCGCGCTTCCTCGGACACGATGCGTACCGTGTCCGAGGAATCGTTGCCGCCGATATAAAAGAAATGTTCGATCTCGTGGGCGCGCAGCACCTGGAAAATTTCCTGGCAATACTTCAGGTCCGGTTTGTCGCGAGTGGAGCCCAGTGCGGAAGAAGGCGTATTGGCGACCAGTTCGAGGTTATGGCTGGTTTCTTGCGTGAGATCGACAAACTCTTCATTGATGATGCCGCGTACGCCATGGCGCGCCCCGTACACGCGCTCGACCTGCCGGAAACGCCGCGCTTCGAGCGCCACGCCGACCAGGGATTGGTTGATGACCGCAGTAGGGCCGCCACCTTGGGCGACCAGGATTTTTCCGGAAGGCATTCGGTTCCTCCATGTTGTTATCGATATCGATCGGCGCGTGCGTCGATTCTATACCCTGCTGCATCCAGAAAACCGAAACCTACCTGCGCGATGTGCCGGGCGAATGCGCCACTTGCGCTGCCATTACCGGCCTGCACCGGGTGCCGCAACCGGATGCGCTGCGATAAACTCGCCTGTCAGGCGGCAGGTTTCATCCAGGTATTCATCGATGAAGCCATGGCGGGCGCCGTCGATGATGGCAAGCTGCGCATGCGGGATCGCGTCTGCCAGAATTTGCGCATTGGCCGTTGGATTGACGCGGTCAGCCGAACCATGCAGGACCAGGGTCGGGCAGTCGATGTCGGGCAGCCGGTCCCATACGTCGTGGCTTTCACTGGCCGTGAAATGCAGCTTTTTTGCAAAGTCTGGCGTGGCAGCCGATGGCAGTGAAAACTTGTGGTGCTCCAGGTATGCGGGGCTGTAAAACACGTCGGCCATGCCGGCTGTATCGCCCTTGACGAATAGTGCCGAGACCCAGGGTTCTCGTGCGACGCCATGGCGGTTGCCGGGCGTAGTCGCGCCCAAAATCAGGCTGGCCACGCGTGTGCGATGCTTGATCGCCAGCCACTGGCAGACACGGCCACCCATCGAATAGCCGAATACATGCGCACGTTCAAAGCCGGCGGCGTCCAGCACGGCAATGGCATCATCGGCAAACATTTCGGTGGTGTAGGCCGGCGCCGCAGGTTTGTCGCTGTCGCCAGTGCCGCGGTGGTCATACCGGATCACTGTGCAACGGCTGGCCATGGCAGCGGAAAATTGATCCCACAAGTGTCGGTCGAAGCTCTGCCCGCTAATCAGCAGCAATGGGTCGCCGGCACCTTGCACATCATAGGCAATGCGGGTGCCGTCAACGGCGATGGCAAAAGGCATTTCATTCTCCGAGTGTCGTATCGAAAGGCGGCGCAACGCCGCTGTTCCGCCTTGCTGCCACTCTGTCATGAATCGCTTACTTTCGTCCAGCGGCGGGGACCGCAAACCCCTGATTTTTCAAGCCAGTTTTAAGCTGCGGCGCAGGCGCCTTCCTGCGTTTCAGCCGGCTGCATAACCGATGCAAGCATTCTGTCCATGGTTGTAATATGGGAAGTGAGCCACTGGGAGAACAGGCCGCCTATTTCCCTTCCCTCTGCTACGGCGCCTTCCTTGACGCGCAGATTGGCATACCGAAGCGCGTTCAGGGCCTGGCCATGCTGATCGCGATGACATGCGATGCCGGGAAAGGCGATTTCTTCCATCGCCTGTTCTTCCGCCTTGAAATGATCACGGACTTGCTGAAGCAATGCCTCAAATACCGACGGAAAATCGGCATCGGACACCGATGAAAGCTGATCGAGCTGTTCGTGCAGCATCTGGTGGGACTCATCCATGAAGGCGATGCCCAATGCGAACGGATTTGACAAAGACTCGGGAGACGGATTAATACACATACATGTTTTCTTGAAAAGGAAATTGGCTACGGCTCCGTGCATCGGGCAGGCGTGAAATACGTAGCGGCCCGATGCAATAATGACGATGCCGAGCGGCGATGGTAGAGCTCGCGGCTGAGAATTTGGTTGATTTAAGTCAAAGTGCCCAAAACCGGTTGACTCCAAGGAGGGTCGTAGACATTCATCTTTAAACACGCTTCCAAATAAAAAGGCTGCATTCTTGCGAACGCAGCCTTTCTTTTCCTTTTTAACCCCAGGTCTTAAGTCAATTGCATCAACTATGCTACTCCAGCAACAGAGTTATGGCACGAGTTGCAATGAGTTTGGCGGCCTGCGGATCCTACAACATCAAACGTCAATATTCCCCGCCTGGAGCGCATGCGATTCAATGAACGCCCTGCGCGGCTCGACATCATCGCCCATGAGCGTGGCGAAGATCTGGTCTGCTGCAATCGCATCTTCGATCTGCACCTTCAACAGTCGGCGCACGGCCGGGTCCATCGTGGTTTCCCACAGCTGTTCCGGGTTCATCTCGCCCAGACCCTTGTAGCGCTGCTTGGAAACGCCACGCTCGGCTTCGCTGCGCAGCCATGCCATCGCCTCGTGGAAATCGTGGATCGCGAATTCCTTGACCTTCTCGCCGGCGCCGCGACGCACCAGCGCGCCTTCGCCGATCAGGCCCTTGAATGTCGCTGCTGCCGAAGACAGCACCGCATAGTCGGGGCCGGCGACGAAGTCGGCGTCGATCACGGAAACTTTGAGGTTGCCATGGTGGCGGCGCAGGATGCGCAGCATGTGCTTGTCGGACAATTCATCCGACGACACTTCGACCTGCACCGCCGGATCATTGATGGCCTTGGCCATGACCTGGGCCGATTGCTCGGCGTCGGCGACCGTCTCCAGGTGCAGGGTCACGCCGGTCATGATCGCCGACAGCGCGGCCGCATCGACCGCGCGCGTCAGGCGCATGATGATGGCATTGGCGGTGTTGTACTGGCGTACCAGCTCGGCCAGCGCATCGCCGGTGATCGGTGCCGCGTTTTCGGTCGGGATCAGCGCGGCGTCCTGCAGCGCAACTTCCATCATGTAGGTCGCTTCCTCAATATCGCCCTGCAGGTAGCGTTCGTCGCGGCCATGCTTGACCTTGTACAGCGGCGGCTGCGCGATGTACACGTGGCCGCGTTCGACCAGGAGCGGCATCTGGCGGTACAGCAGCGTCAGCAGGAGCGTACGGATGTGGGCGCCGTCGACGTCGGCATCGGTCATGATGATGATGCGGTGGTAGCGCAGCTTGTCGATGTTGAATTCGTCGGCGCCGATGGAAGTTCCCAGTGTCGCGATGAGCGTGGTGATCTGCTCGGACGACAGCATCTTTTCGAAGCGTGCCTTCTCGACGTTCAGGACCTTGCCGCGCAGCGGCAGGATCGCCTGGAACTTGCGGTCGCGGCCCTGCTTGGCCGAGCCGCCTGCGGAGTCACCCTCGACGATGTACAGTTCGCACAGGGCAGGGTCTTTTTCCTGGCAGTCGGCCAGTTTCGACGATAGCCCCAATCCATCCATGACGCCTTTGCGACGTGTCAGTTCGCGCGCCTTGCGGGCTGCTTCGCGCGCGCGCGCAGCTTCGACGATCTTGCCGCAAATGATCTTGGCGTCGTTAGGCTTTTCCGCCAGGTAGTCGGTCAGGGTCTTGGCAACGATTTCCTCGACCGGGCCGCGCACTTCGGAAGACACCAGCTTGTCCTTGGTCTGCGAGCTGAATTTCGGCTCTGGCACCTTCACCGACAAGACGCAAGTGAGGCCTTCGCGCATGTCGTCGCCGGCCACTTCGACCTTGGCCTTCTTGGCGAATTCATGTTCTTCGATGTACTTGTTGATGACGCGGGTCATCGCCGCGCGCAGGCCTGTCAGGTGGGTGCCGCCGTCACGCTGGGGAATATTGTTGGTGAAGCACAGCACCTGCTCGTTGTAGGCATCGTTCCATTGCATCGAGACGTCGACTGTGATGTTGGTGCCGTACTCGGACACCTTTTCGCCGGTGGCCTGGAAGATGGTCGGATGCAGCACCGACTTGCTCTTGTTGATGTATTCGACAAAGCCGCGCGTGCCGCCTTCGAACGCAAATATTTCTTCCTTGCCGGTGCGCTGGTCGGAGAGCTTGATGCGTACGCCATTGTTGAGGAAGGACAGTTCGCGGATGCGCTTGGCCAGGATGTCGTAATGGAACTCGACATTGTTGAAGATTTCTTCATCGGCCCAGAAGTGCACTTCGGTGCCGCGCTTGTCGGTGTCGCCGATGACCTTGATCGGCGAGACCAGCACGCCATCCTGGGTTTCCGTCTCGCGGTTTTGCGGGATGCCCTTGGCAAATTCCATGTAATGGGCTTTGCCATCGCGGCGGATGGTCAGCTTGAGCAGCTTGGACAAGCCGTTGACGCAGGAGACGCCCACGCCGTGCAGGCCGCCCGAGACCTTGTACGAGTTCTGGTCGAACTTGCCGCCGGCGTGCAGTTCGGTCATGACGATTTCGGCAGCGCTGCGCTTGGGCTCGTGCTTGTCGTCCCACTTGATACCGGTCGGGATGCCGCGGCCATTGTCGGCCACCGAGATCGAGTTGTCGGCATGGATGGTGACGTGGATTTCGGTGCAATGGCCAGCCAGCGATTCATCGATCGAGTTGTCCAGCACTTCGAATACGCAATGGTGCAGCCCGGTGCCGTCGGAAGTGTCGCCGATGTACATGCCGGGGCGCTTGCGCACCGCTTCCAGGCCTTCGAGGATCTGGATCGAGGAGGCGCCATACTGGGCTTGTTGCTGCGGCTCGCGCGGAGTTTCCGGGGTTTCTTGCGGTAGTGCGGACATTGGCTGCCTTTACAAAAACTGACGACTGAATAAAGCTAAAGAACGAAGGATTTATTTGTTTCTGCAAACAAATTTACTGCTTTTAAAATGTGGCAAAGGGGCGCGCTGACCTTCCGCACCCCCCTTTGTCGGTTGCTTCTTGCTGGATCAAATACGCATCGGCATCACAACGTATTTGAAGTCGGCGTTCTCCGGAATCGTGATCAGCGCGGAGGAATTGGCGTCCCCGAGGGCGATGTTGATGCTGTCGCACTTCAGGTTGTTCAAGACATCCAGCAGGTAAGTCACGTTAAAGCCGATATCGATGCTGTCGCCGCCGTAGTCGATTTCGATTTCTTCGACGGCTTCTTCCTGGTCGGCATTGGTGGAGCTGATCTTCATGCTGCCAGGGGCGACGATGCAGCGCACACCCTTGAATTTATCGGAAGTCATGATCGCGGCGCGCTGCAGCGATTGCAGCAGCGTCACGCGGTCGATGGTGAAATTGTTCTTGTAACCCTTGGGGATCACGCGGGTGTAGTCCGGGAACTTGCCCTCGACCAGCTTCGAGATCAGTTCGATATCGGCAAAGGTCAGCTTGACCTGGTTGTTGGCGATTTCGAGATTCACCGGGTTTTCCAGGTCTTCCAGCAAGCGCTGCAATTCCAGGATGGTCTTGCGCGGAATGATGACTTCCTGGCGCGGGAAATCCTGGTCGGTCTCGACCTGGCAAAACGCCAGGCGGTGGCCGTCTGTTGCGACTGCAATCACGTTCTTGCCATCGACGACCAGCAACAGGCCATTCAGGTAATAGCGGATATCCTGCTGCGCCATCGAGAAGTGCACCATGTTGAAGAGGTGCTTCAGGGTCTTTTGCGGCAGCGTGACTTTCGCATTGAAATGCTCGGCTTGCGCCACCGTCGGGAATTCTTCGGCGGCCAGCGTCTGCAGGGCAAAGCGTGATTTGCCGCTTTGGACCGTCATGCGCTTGTTGGCCAGCGACAGCGACACATCGGTGGAATCCGGCAGCGCGCGCAGGATATCCAGCAGCTTGCGCGCGGCCACCGTGATGGCGGTCGCCTCACCGCCGCTGCCGACATCGGCGTGGGTCGTGATCTGCACTTCGATGTCGGTCGACAGGAAAGAGACGCGCTCGCCATCCTTGCGAATGAGGATATTGGCCAGAATCGGCAACGTGTGCCGACGCTCGACAATACCGCTCACTATCTGCAGTGGCCTGAGAAGCGTGTCTCGGGTGGTTTTGACCAATTGCATAGTTATATCCCTGATAGTGATTGAGAACCGTGATGATTTACAGGTATCAATTTTGACCAAAAATCCCCGCTCTGACCACCAATTTATTTATGGCTTTACAACGGGGCTTGTTAGGTGCAGTGCAAAGTTATCCACAGGCACTTAGGCAAGCCTTTAAAAATTTCTATCCTTTAAGAGTTTGCTCAAGTACATGAAGTTCGTGGTTGATTTCCGGATTCTTGGCGCGGTCACCGGCAATCTTGCGCACCGCGTGCAAGACGGTCGTATGGTCACGCCCGCCAAACAGTTCGCCGATTTCCGGTAAACTCTTTTGCGTTAGCTCTTTGGCAAGATACATGGCAATCTGGCGTGGCCGGGCAATATTGGCCGGGCGCTTTTTCGAATACATGTCGGCGACCTTGATATTGAAAAAGTCCGCCACCGTTTTCTGGATGTTTTCGACAGAAATTTGCCGGTTTTGCACTGACAGTAAGTCTTTTAATGCTTCCTTGACCACATCGATGGTGATTTCCTTGCCGTGGAAGCGCGAATACGCAAGGATCTTGCGCAAGGCCCCTTCCAGTTCGCGCACGTTGGAGCGCAGGTGCTTGGCAACGAAGAACGCCACGTCATCCGACAGGGGCGTACCTTCCTGAACCGCTTTTTTCAGCAGAATCGCCACCCGCATTTCCAGCTCCGGCGGCTCGATGGCCACCGTCAGGCCCGAATCGAAACGGGAAATCAGGCGGTCATCCATGCCGGTGATTTCCTTGGGATAGGTGTCGCTGGTGATGATGATTTGTTTCTTTGCTGCAATCAGGGCTTCGAACGCATAAAAGAATTCTTCTTGCGTGCGGCTCTTGCCGGCAAAGAATTGAATGTCGTCGATCAGCAACAGGTCAAGCGAGTGGTAATACCGCTTGAAGTCATCGAAGCCCTTACGTTGGTAAGCGGTCACTACGTCGCGAACGTACTGTTCTGCGTGGATGTAGCGAATGCGTGCATTCGGATTGTCGACCAGGAGCTGGTTGCCGATGGCATGGATCAAGTGGGTTTTACCCAGGCCGACACCGCCATACAGGAACAGCGGGTTGTAGGACGTGCCGGGGTTGTTGGCGACCTGGATGGCGGCGGCGCGTGCCAGCTGGTTGGCCTTGCCGGTAACGAAACTGTCGAAGGTCAGGTCCGGGTTGATGCGGCTTTGCTCGCGCCGCGGCGTCATGGTCTCGACCGGGATTTCCTGGAAGGCATGCGGCATGCTGGCTTGCTGGGGACTGCCGGAGTGGGCGGGTGCGGACACGCCGGTGGCCGGTTTTTTGGCGACGTTGGTGCGCGGGTCGAGCACGAACTGGACTTCGATCGGGCCATCCCAGTGCTGGGCAGCCAGCGCATGGATGCGGCTGGCGAACTGGGTCTTGACCCAGTCCAGCTTGAAACGGTTGGGCGCGGCAATACGCAACAAGCCCTCCTCGAAATCCAGCGGTGCGAGAGGCTTGATCCAGGCGTTAAATTGTTGCGGAGTCAGTTCCTGCTCCAGTTGGGCGGAACAGGCCTGCCAAAAATTTTCCATGTATTACTTAGAATGACTTGATTAGGAGCGTGCGGTGCTGCATGTTGGTCGTCCCGCAGTGCACGGTTGAGGAGGCCCGAAAAGCGCGGGAAGGTGCCGGGGCGACCGGAAATTTAACGCTATTTTACCCTTCATCGCCCAAGTTATCCACAGGCACGCCATGTATTTCTACTGTGCGGGGCCCGCATCTGCTTCGCTTGACAATCTCTAAGTGATTGACAAACAAGCGGAAAATGCTGTCTAATTCTGGGTTCGCCGCCCGTTGTGTCCATGACGCGATGCGTTGCACGAGATACTGAACCCCAAGCATTTCCTTTTAGCTGATTAGCGAGATAACAATGAAACGTACTTACCAGCCTTCCGTCGTTCGCCGCAAGCGCACCCACGGTTTCCGCGTGCGCATGGCCACCCGCAGCGGCCGCGCTATCCTGAACGCACGCCGTGGCAAGGGCCGCAAGCGTCTGGCTGTCTAAGCCAGGCCACTGCTTTCCCTGCGTGAACCGCGATCGTTCGCAGGATTTCGCCCGCGATCGGCGCATCGTTAAAACGGATGAATTTTCATCCGTTTTTCGTTTGCGGCCGGTGCAACGCAGCGCGCATTTCGTACTCTATACCCGGATTAACAACTTGCCGCATGCCCGCCTGGGCGTCGTCGCCGCGAAACGCCTGGCGCCGCGCGCCGTGACCCGCAATGCCATCAAGCGCGTGACACGCGAATTGTTCCGCCAGACGCCGTTGCCAGGTCTGGATTGCATCGTGCGCCTGGCCAAGCCGGTCAATACCAAAAAGGCGCCGGCCAGCACGGCAGCCCTGAAGGCGGCCATGCGCCGGGAGTTGCAGCAATTGTTCCAGACACAAAAGTTGCCGGAGGCTGCGCCATGAAATCCCTGCTGATGTTGCTGGTGCGTGGCTATCAGTTATGCATCAGTCCATTCCTGGGGCAGAATTGCCGCTTCTATCCGAGTTGCTCGCAGTACGCCATGGAGGCGATTGGCCGGCATGGCGCGCTGAAAGGCGGTATGCTTGCGGCGCGCCGCCTCTCCAAATGCCATCCGTGGCATGCCGGGGGTGTCGATCCGGTGCCGGACAACCTGCCCGCCAAGCCGGCATCCGCCTGCGGCTGCCACCACCACTGAATTTTGTACATTAACCGCCCACCAGGCGACCAATAAGCGACCGAAAGCCATGGATATCCGACGTACCTTCCTCTGGGTCATATTTTCGATGTCTATCATCCTGTTGTGGGACAACTGGATGCGCTACAACGGCAAGCCATCGATGTTTTTCCCCTCGGCGACCCAGCAGGCAGCACCCGCTGCCGGCGCCGGCAGCACGGCGCAAACGGGCCTGCCGCAAGCCGGCCAGGCGGCTGTGCAAGCCGCTCCCGGCACGCCTTCCGGCATAGCCGCCCCGGCCGCCGGCCAGGCTGCGGTCAAGACCGAGCGCATCCTGATCACCACCGATCTTTTCAAAGCCCAGGTCGATACCCTGGGCGGCAACCTGGTCCACCTGGAACTGTTGCAACACAAGGAAGGCGCCCAGTCTGCGAAAAACGTGGCGCTGTTCGATGAAAGCCGCAACTATGCGGCGCAGACCGGCCTGATCGGCGGTCCTTTCCCGAACCACAAGTCGGCGTTCGTCGCCCGTCCGGGCGCCCGCGCGCTCGATGGCGGCAACCAGGTGCAACTGGTGCTGGAAGCCGAGCAGAATGGCGTCAAGCTGGTAAAGACCTTTACCTTTACCCGCGGCAGTTATGTCATCGACATCAAGCATGAAGTGGTCAACGCCAGCGGCGCGCCGGTTACGCCGACGGCTTACCTGCAACTCGTGCGCGACAACAGCAAGCTGCCGGGCGAGTCGATGTTCTACAGCACCTTCACTGGTCCCGCCGTCTATACCGATGCCGCGAAATTCCACAAGGTGAGCTTCGAGGATATCGAAAAAGGCAAGGCACCCAAGGCCGCGGCCACCAATGACGGCTGGGCGTCGATGGTGCAGCATTATTTTGTCTCGGCCATCCTGCCGCAGGACAAGGCGCCGCGCGAAATCTATACCGACAAGGTCGCCACCAACCAGTACTCGGTCGGCACCAAGCTGCCGCTGGGGACCGTGGCGCCAGGCGCGACGGCTGCTGTCAATGCACAGCTGTATGCGGGACCGCAGGAATCGGCGCGGCTGGAAAAGTTCGCTCCCGGCTTTGACCTGGTCAAGGATTATGGCTGGCTGACCGTGGTTGCCAAGCCGATCTTCTGGCTGATGACGCAGATCCAGAAAGTGATCAGCAACTGGGGCTGGACCATCATCGCCCTGACCGTGCTGATCAAGCTGGCATTCTTCCCGCTGACGGCAGCCAGCTACCGCAGCATGGCCAAGATGAAAACGGTCACGCCGAAGATGCAATCCATCCGCGAGCGCCACAAGGGCGACCCGCAAAAGATGAACCAGGCCATGATGGAGCTGTACAAGACCGAGAAGATCAACCCGCTCGGCGGTTGCCTGCCGATGGTGATCCAGATGCCGGTGTTCATCGCGCTCTACTGGGTGCTGCTGGCCTCGGTCGAAATGCGCAATGCGCCCTGGATCGGCTGGATTCACGACCTGGCTTCGCCCGATCCTTTCTACATCCTGCCGGTGGTGATGGCGGCATCGATGTTCCTGCAGACCAGGCTGAACCCGACGCCGCCGGATCCGATGCAGGCCAAGATGATGATGTGGATGCCGATTATTTTCTCGGTGATGTTCTTCTTCTTCCCGGCCGGCCTGGTGCTGTACTGGGTCGTCAACAACATCCTGTCGATCGGACAGCAATGGTTGATTAACAAGAAAATGAAAGCGTAAAAACAGCGCGTTGTTTTTCATCCATAAAAAGCCCGCGAAACAGATCGCGGGCTTTTTTGTTATCTGCGCATTGGCATAGAATCAAATCATGAAATTCGATACTTCTCCCATCGCGGCGATTGCGACCGCACCAGGCCGCGGCGGCATCGGCGTCGTGCGCATCTCCGGCAAAGACCTCTCCACCGTGGTCGAGGCTGTCTGTGGGCAGGCCACCGGCGCGCAGTTAAAACCGCGCCATGCGACTTACCTGAACTTTTTGAATGCCGACGGCAGCACCATCGACCAGGGGTTGGCGATCCACTTCAGGGCGCCGCATTCCTATACCGGCGAAGACGTGCTGGAATTGCAGGGGCATGGTGGGCCAGTGGTGCTGCAAATGCTGCTGGCGCGCTGCCTGGAAGCCGGCAGCGGCATCGGCGTGCGCCTGGCCGAGCCGGGCGAATTTACCTATCGTGCTTACCTGAACGACAAGCTCGACCTGGCGCAGGCGGAAGCCGTGGCCGACCTGATCGATGCCTCCACCGAGGCGGCGGCCAAATCGGCAACGCAATCGCTGTCGGGCGAATTTTCCAGGACCATCAATGCGCTGGTGCAGAAGGTGATTGCGCTGCGCATGCTGGTGGAAGCCACGCTCGATTTTCCGGAAGAGGAAATCGATTTCCTGGAAAAATCCAATGCCCGCGGCCAGCTTGCGGCGATCCGCGCAGTGCTGGAGCAAGTGTTTTCGCAGGCCTCGCAGGGCGCCTTGCTGCGCGAAGGCTTGAACGTGGTGCTGGCGGGACAGCCCAATGTCGGCAAGTCGTCGCTGCTGAATGCGCTCGCAGGCGCGGACGTGGCGATCGTTACGCCCATTGCCGGCACCACGCGCGACAAGGTCACCGAAACCATCCAGATCCAGGGCATCCCGCTGAACATCATCGATACGGCCGGCATCCGCGAACTCGGCCAGAATGGCGACGAGGTCGAGCGCATCGGCATCCAGCGTACCTGGGCCGAGGTGGAAAAGGCCGATGTCATCCTGCACCTGCTGGATGCGGCGCGCGGGCCGACCCGCGCCGATGAAGCCATCGTCGCGCGCTTTCCTGACAACGTGCCGGTGATCCGGGTGTGGAACAAGATCGACCTGTCGGGCCACAAGCCGGCGGCCGATGTGCAGCCGGATGCCACGCATGTCTATCTGTCGGCGACCGACCGCACCGGTGTGGATTTGCTGCGCGACGAATTGCTGCGCATCGCCGGTTGGCAGCAGACGGGCGAGTCGCTGTACCTGGCGCGCGAACGCCACCTGATCGCGCTGAAAATGGCGCGCACCCATCTGGACCTCGCGGCCGAGCACGCTGCCACGTCCGACCAGGCGCTGGACCTGTTCGCCGAGGAATTGCGGCTGGCACAGGAGCGCTTGAACAGCATCACCGGGGAATTCACCCCGGACGATTTGCTGGGGGTGATTTTTTCCCGGTTTTGCATCGGCAAGTGAATAGGTGTTTCAGGGGCGCTCACCGAATATCAAAAAAACCTGGAGCCCCTGTAAACACTGAATTACAGTGTTTCACCAGTGCTCACCACGGCTCACCAAATTCTGTTAAACGTGCGAGTGACGCGCGACATCTACAAGGGCCGGGAAACCATCGATATTCGGGTCTGGTTCAGGGACAAGGCCAAGGGGGAATTTGTCCCCAGTTCGAAAGGGGTGACGATCGATGCCGGGAAGTGCGAGGCCTTGATTGAAGCCCTCAAAACTGCTGCTTAAATCCGAGTTAATCCGCCATTCTGGAGTGGCTGGTGGCATTCACCGCTGGAACGTAGTCACCAAGAAAAATACTTGCCGGGGGTACGATGAAATTAATTTGGCTTTGGAAGATGCGATAGAAGGTCAGCCACCATTTTTTCGACCTCTATTCGACTTTCCCTAATTGCATCTGCATATGCCTGCAATTGTTGCAATAAATGTGCCGATCGAGCTATATCATTCATAGAATTTGTTTGATCAGCCAACGCCTGTACAGCATCGAATTTTTGAATCATCTGGTTGTTGCCTTTAAAACTCGAAATTAAGCCAGATGCATATGCATATGTAACGATGATTTTCTGTCGTATGACATGGTTTTTGATTTTTCCAATTCTATCTACGCAAGCATCGTAGACAGCAAAAGGACTTTCTTGTATCGGCCACTCAGATAGAAACGCTGTTCCATCCGGGTCATTTGCTAATTGTTGCCCTACACGCAATTCAAAGATGTCCCAGAGAGAGGTAATCTCATCCCTAAGACTATGAAGCATGCTTAATTCGTCCGCTTCATCACGCATACAATCGCGTTCGACTTGTTTTTCATGCTGATGATGCGAAACCCATATTGCAATTCCGATTGCTGCTATGGAGCCAAGTGCCTGAACCCATGAAGCCACATCGCTGCTCTTCATCGTTGGAAAGAGCAGTATTAGAACGGTGAATGCAACTGCTGTAAGAGCCGTCGCAGCGATAATTTCAAGGGTACGGGAAGTGGTATTGCTCATGATTCTCAACCTGGTTGTTCTTGGAATTATTTCGTACCAAATAGACGGTCTGGCCAAGTTAGATGCCGGTGTTTGTATAAATTGTGGCACCACAGTATGGCTCTGGAAATTGGCCGTGCAGGCCAAGATTGCTCAAAACTTCGCGCTTCCCCAAGGGCGAAGTCGGCATCGTATTCAGCAGTTTCAAGTATTTCATTGACCGAGGTAATGCGCGTCTTTAGATTCTCCAACTCTTTTGCAGAGAGGGGATTGTCCTGCGCATAAGGGCTACAAAGAGCCATGTTTGTAAGAATCAGCGCATTGCGAGCTGCATAGAGTGAGGTAATCCGAGCATGGCTTATTTCACGGTTCTCAAGAGCATGGATGCGTTCCAGTAAATCATTCAGGTGAACATCGTCTCGACATGAAGAGCGTGGTAACTTTGCTAAAGTAATCGGTCCATTTAGAAAATTCAGGACATCACCAAGCAGATACCGGCACGACGTCGCAAGGGCAAGATTTAGTTCGGAGCGTTGGCGCCGCAAATCGAGCAACTGGGCATGCCGCTGATAGGCAGGGACGGCAATGGCTAAGACGAGCGCGACTGTTGCTCCAACAGCTTGGGCCCAACCCGCCAAGTTTGTATTCTCTGGCAATCGCATCCAGGCAATTGCTTGATCGATAAATTCCATTAATTTCCCCTTTTTTTTATCCGCAGTGCTTGGCCGATGGCCTATTATTTTTTCTTGGACGTGTATCCCAATGGGACTGCGGCGCCGGACCCGGCAATGCCAGTAGCGCAGATCTGGTCGAACTCGGCTTCGTAAGACGAATTCTTGTACGGGATGAAGAATGGGTCTGCGTGCTTGCTTTCGTCCCATGTCATTTGATCGCGCCAGAATTGCTTCCTGAAATACCTGGTTTTGGCCAAGGCGGAGTCTTTGCTGGTGCAGTCGACAAGGAAGGTTTCGACCCTGGAGAAATGGGGCGGTATGTGGACGATGGTTTCTTTCACTTCCTGGTCGAATTGGCAGGTTAAATACATGTCCACTTCAATTGGCGCCCTGGGCGGCGTCTTCACCACCGTTGAGTATGCAGTACAGCCTTGACCAGCGCGGCCGGCAAACCCGAGGTGAGGCAGTCCTTCGGCAGCATGGGAAAGTAACGGCAGCAGGATTGCCAACGGTGGCAGGAAGTATCTCATTCGGCACCTATTCGCGAACAGAAATGCAGCGATCCGGAAGCGGGACGGCGGAGTGCCGGCCATCCCAAGAGGGTTCCACTGAGTGCTACGCCCGAGGTTGTGAGTCACAGAGCTGATGCCGATCTTGGTGTTTTGCTTCCTCCAAGATGCTCAGGGGAAATGTCATTGTAACAAAACCATTGCCCGGGCAATCCATGTAGAGATTCCGAGTGTTGTCTGCCTAAAAATTGGGCATGACCATCAAATCTCGTTTTTGTCCACTCGCGTTTCAAAAGTGCGCTGATGTACCATTAGGTTACCAGTGGGGCCATGCCTTTTACCGGTAACCTAACAGGAATTCTGGCCTTCGAGAGTTTGGTGGAAATTGTGGATAACTTGCCTGCGGCAGGGAGGGCACTGGACGGTTGTCTCCTGCCTAAATCTTTGCGGCAGAGATTGGGGCAACTTCCTTCGGCAGGTCCCCCCTGTGTCGCTTCACGGTGGCGCACCACAGCTCGACCAGGCGCTCACCGGCAGAATAGCGAGGCTCTGCACCAGAGTTTTTCCAGCCCATGAGCGTTGCCTTGGGTACGTCGATCAGATCAGAAACGGCATAGATACCCAAGCCGGCCGTTTTCAAATCGGCCAGGATCCTGAACCAATCCACGGTCAATCGCTGCGACATTTCTCTCCACTCCCACTGTTGGCGCTCGCGTCGATCCCGCGCGCGTGCGCGTTTTATATATAAGGCACCGGGCGCCGCTCCCCGGCTATTCGCCGGCAAAAGATTCGGGCTGTTGATGTGGCGTCGGTCGCTGGCAATCCTTGGGGTTGGAATTGTTTTTTGTGCCCAAGATTGTGCCCAAGCAATGTTAACAGGATCAGTGTTTTCGTGGAAATTCAATTACTTGCAGGATATTTCAAGCTACTGCATCGAAACGAATGCTTGCCTGGCCGTGCCTTGCAGGCCTGGCATAAACATGCATAAGTGCCGCATGTTTATGCCGGGATGTGGTATCATGTTTTGCAATGAGAAACTGAAAGTGTCGAGTCAGGAGCCCACCATGAGCAAGCAAAACATACGCAAGGCTAGCGCAGCATACCGGCCTGGTACCTGGAGCACGGATGAATACATCCGGAAATGGGCTGCAGATGCATGCAGCGGCCGCGCAGAGTGCGTCATTCCGCTGCAAAGCCTGCAGGATTCCTGGGTCGCCCGGGTGCGCCTCGATGCACCGGGCAAGCCGGTAGAACGGCTTCTGGCGGAACAGGTCTGAACGCGAGAATTCTTTAAATCCAGCACGCATCAGGAAGCCAGCTGGTGACTGCCTGCGGCATCACCTTGGCCAGTGCGGGATAGTGTGCCGGCAGGTGATTTCCCCCGGTTCTTTACTAAGACGCCCGGTACCGTTTTTTGAGAAACGGACCGGGCGTTTTTTTATGTACTGTGGAGATACTCCAGTGTAATTCCGCTGGTTCAATGCTGGATCTTCATAGGAGCGCACACTGACGCTAGCCGGGAAGGCTGGCAAGAAAGCGCGGATCGGAGGCGTACGTGACGTTATAGCGTGCCCATGAAGTGACTTGCTGGGGGTCGACCAGGAAAATGGCGCCCGGCGCCAGCACGATATTCTGCTTCATCAAATTCCGGGCCAGCTGCATCGAATCGGGCGCGCCCGGAATCGTGGCCCACAAATAAAGACTGTGCCGGGCTTGATGGAATACCGGATAGCCCCGGCTTGAAAAAATCCTTGCGGCGGAATCGGTTGCTTCTTCGAGGCGGTCGCGCAGGCGGCTGATGTTGCGCTTGAAGCTGCCCTCGGTAACGATCGCTTCCAGCGTCCGTTCGCAGTATTCCGAACTGCTGACGTGCAGCAGCATCTTGACGTCCGCGAGGTCGCTGGCAAGGTCCGGATGGCAGGCGATGAACCCGACACGCAGCGCTGGTGAAACCGTTTTGGAAAAACTGCCAATATAGATGGTGCGGTTCAACTGGTCGAGCGTCGAAATGCGCAGCATGCTGTCCGACTTGAGGTCGGCGAAAGGGTCATCCTCGACAATCAGCAGGTCATGCTGTTCGGCCAGGTGCAGGATGCGGTGCGCCTTGGCCGGCGAAGTATCCGAACCGGTCGGATTGTGTCCGAGAGTCTGGGTGAAAAAGAGCCGCGGCCTGGTGGTTTGAAGGATCTGTTCAAGCGCCTGGACATTAGGGCCATCCCACTGGCGCGGCACGCCCACGATCCGGGCACCGCGCAACTTGAGCTTGCCGAAGAGCGGGTAATAACCCGGTTCATCCACCAGCACCGTGTCGCCCGGCTTGACGAAATTGGCGATGACGATCTCCATCGCGGCATTGGCGCCGTGCGTCAGGACGATCTGGTTTGGCGTCGCTTCGATTGCCATGCCGGCCAGCCTGCGCGCGAGGTAATGGCGCAGCGGCGCATAGCCGAACCGCGTGCCGTAGCGGCACATCGTGCCCAGGCGCGTCGCATGGCTGAGCTTCTTCGAACATTTGTCGAATTCGACTTCCGCAGTCCATGCGACCGGCATAAAGCCATCGCCCACATGGAGGTCGCCGGGCGCATCGCGCAACTGCTCCCGCATCAGCCAGACGATATCCATCGCGCAGTCCAGCGATGTCGGCTCGACGTCAGACATGGTTGCGCGCGGCATGCCGGCGACAAAATAGCCGGAGCCGCGCCTGGGTTCGATCAGCCCTTTGGCGGTCAGGTCGTCATAGGCATTGATGACCGTGTTATTGGAGTGGCCATGCGATTTTGCATACTCGCGAATCGAAGGAAGTTTTTGGCCTTCGGCATAGATGCCTTGCGTAATCTGGAGTGCAATGAAGTTCGCAATGGAGCGGGCGATCGAGGTTTCACGGGTATTCATGGCACATCCGTTTGCTGTTGCAATGCATCAAAGTGTTATAGGTACACCTGATAGTGTGTTTGTTTCTATTGTAACTTTCAAGCATGCAAGGCTGATGCTACTCTGCGTCGGTTTGATAAAAAAATTTCGCATTCCTCATATCACAATCCAGGCAAGCCTTACCTGTCTCATGCATGTTGATTCCTTTGCAATAGTACGGATCCGTGCCTTTCAGCAGGCCAGCAAGGAAGTTGCACTCTCCTCTTGCCTGGCGAGTCGATATGGTCGTGACTTTTTTCTGCGCCCGGCAAATGACAATCACAACAATGCCGGGCAAGGGGTGCGCGCAGTAGAGTTTTGATAACAATGTGTGGAGACGACAATGACAGACACAAACGATACGCATGCCAAGCAGGAAAGCCGGGTATTCAACCCGCCGGCGGCGCTGGTAAAAGATGCCGCGATATCCGGCATGGACGCGTACCGCGCCCTGTGCGCCGAGGCCGAGCAAGACTATGCCGGTTTCTGGGGCCGGCTCGCCCGCGAAAACCTCGACTGGCACAAGCCTTTCACGCAAACCCTGGATGAATCGGCTGCGCCGTTCTACAAGTGGTTCGGCGATGGCGAACTCAACGTTTCGTACAATTGCCTCGACCGCAACCTGGCCAATGGCAATGCCGACAAGACCGCGGTGATCTTCGAAGCCGATGGCGGCGACGTCACCCGGGTGACGTACCGCGAATTGCACCAGCGCGTCTGCAAGCTTGCCAATGGCTTGAAATCGCTGGGCATCCGGAAGGGCGACCGCGTCGTCATCTACATGCCCATGTCGGTCGAAGGCATTGCCGCCATGCAGGCGTGCGCGCGCATCGGCGCCACCCACTCGGTGGTGTTCGGCGGCTTTTCCGCCAAGTCCCTGCAGGAACGCATCATCGATGCCGGCGCGGTGGCCGTGATCACCGCCGACGAGCAGCTGCGCGGCGGCAAGCAACTGCCGCTGAAAGCCATCGTCGATGAAGCGCTGGGCCTGGGCGGTTGCGACTCCATCAAAAATGTCATCGTCTATCGCCGCACCGGCGGCAATATTGCCGTCAACGCTGGGCGCGACCTGTGGCTGCACGAGCTGGTGGCCGACCAGGCCGAGGCGTGCGAGCCGGAATGGGTCGATGCCGAGCATCCGCTGTTCATCCTCTATACGTCCGGCTCCACCGGCAAGCCCAAGGGCGTGCAGCATTCTTCCGGCGGCTACCTGCTGTGGGCCGCCTTGTCGATGAAATGGACCTTCGACATCAAGCCGGCCGACATCTTCTGGTGCACCGCCGACATCGGCTGGGTCACCGGCCACACCTACATCACCTATGGGCCCCTGGCCGTGGGCGCCACGCAAGTGGTCTTCGAAGGCGTGCCGACCTTCCCGAACGCCGGGCGTTTCTGGGACATGATCGCGCGCCACAAGGTGAGCATTTTCTATACCGCGCCCACGGCCATCCGCTCGCTGATCAAGGCGGCCGATGCCGACGCCGCTATCCATCCGTCGAAGTACGACTTGTCTTCCCTGCGCATCCTGGGCTCGGTGGGCGAGCCCATCAACCCGGAAGCATGGATGTGGTACTACAAGCACATCGGCCGCGAGCAATGCCCGATCGTCGACACGTTCTGGCAAACCGAGACTGGCGGCCACATGATTTCGCCGCTGCCGGGCGCCACGCCCATGGTGCCGGGGTCGTGCACGCTGCCCTTGCCGGGGATCATGGCGGCCATCGTCGACGAGACGGGCAATGAGTTGCCCAATGGCCAGGGCGGCATCCTGGTGGTCAAGCGGCCCTGGCCCTCGATGATCCGCACGATCTGGAATGACCCGGAGCGCTTCAAGAAGAGTTATTTCCCGGAAGAGTTTGCCGGCAAGCTGTACCTGGCGGGCGACGGGGCGATCCGCAACAAGGACACGGGGTATTTCACCATCACCGGGCGCATCGACGATGTGCTGAATGTCTCGGGTCACCGCATGGGGACCATGGAAATCGAGTCGGCCCTGGTGGCGCATCCGCTGGTGGCCGAAGCCGCGGTGGTGGGCAAGCCGGATGAAACCACGGGCGAGGCGATCTGCGCCTTCGTGGTGCTGAAGCGCAGTCGCCCGACCGGGGAAGAGGCCAGGCAGATTGCCAAGGAATTGCGCGACTGGGTGGGCAAGGAAATCGGCCCGATCGCCAAGCCCAAGGAACTGCGGTTTGGCGACAACCTGCCCAAGACGCGCTCGGGCAAGATCATGCGGCGGCTGTTGCGCGTCCTGGCCAAGGGCGAGGATATCACCCAGGATATCTCGACCCTGGAAAATCCCGCGATCCTGGAACAGTTGAAGCAGGCCCAGTAAGCAGCAAGGTAAAGGCTGCACCCGCAAGCGTCACATCAAGAAAGGCGCGGGATGCAGCAAACAATTCGCAGTTCATGAGATTGCGAAATCCATTCATCAAAAGGAGAGACAATGCAGGACGATTTGGTACAGAAAATCAAGACCAATCCGAAGTACCAGGAACTGGTCGCGAAGCGCTCGCGCTTCGGCTGGTGGTTGAGCGCCATGATGCTTGTGGTGTATTACGGCTACATTCTCTTGATCGCTTTTAACAAGGAATTGCTGAACCAAAAATTAGGCGATGGGGTAATGACCGTGGGCATGCCGCTTGGCTTGTTCGTGATCCTGTTTACCGTTGTTATCACAGGGATTTACGTTCGCCGCGCCAACAGCGAGTTCGATGAGCTGACCGCTGCAATCCGCAAAGAGGTGAATGTATGAAAAACCTGAAAAACCTTTTTGCGCTCGGCGCGCTTGCATTGCTGAGCGCCGGTGCCCATGCTGCTGGCGCGGACCTCGGCCAGGCCACCAAGCAGCCAACCAACTGGACCGCGATCATCATGTTCGGCGCGTTCGTGTTGTTTACCCTGTTCATTACCAAATGGGCTGCGGCAAAAACCAAGTCGGCCGCCGACTTCTATACCGCGGGTGGGGGCATCACTGGCTTCCAGAACGGCCTGGCGATCGCCGGCGACTACATGTCGGCCGCATCCTTCCTCGGCATTTCGGCTGCGGTGTACCTGAATGGCTATGATGGCCTGATCTATTCGATCGGCTTCCTGGTCGGCTGGCCGGTGATCACTTTCCTGATGGCTGAGCGCCTGCGCAACCTCGGACGCTTCACTTTTGCTGACGTTGCCGCGTACCGCTTTCAGCAGGCGCCGATCCGCGCGTTTGCTGCCTCCGGCACGCTGGTGGTGGTGGCGTTCTACCTGATTGCCCAGATGGTGGGTGCAGGTCAGCTGATCAAGCTGCTGTTCGGTCTCGAATACTGGATGGCGGTCGTCATCGTTGGTTCGCTGATGATGGTGTACGTGCTGTTCGGCGGCATGACGGCAACCACCTGGGTGCAGATCATCAAGGCGATCATGCTGCTGGCCGGTGCCAGCTTCATGGCATTCATGGTCATGGCCGAGTTCAGTTTCAGCCCGGAGGCGCTGTTTGCCAAAGCGGTGTCGCTGCACGACAAGAAAGAATTGATCATGGGGCCGGGGACCTTCATCAAGGATCCGATTTCCGCAATTTCCTTCGGCATGGCGCTGATGTTCGGCACCGCCGGCCTGCCGCATATCCTGATGCGCTTCTTTACGGTGCCGAGCGCCAAGGAAGCACGTAAGTCGGTGTTCTGGGCAACCACCTGGATCGGCTATTTTTATATCCTTACCTTTATCATCGGCTTTGGCGCCATCGTGCTGGTCAGCGTCAATCCCGTCTATAAGGATGCAGCCGGCAAACTGCTTGGCGGTAACAACATGGCGGCGATTCACCTGGCAAGCGCGGTCGGCGGCAACGTTTTCCTCGGCTTCATCTCTGCCGTTGCCTTCGCGACCATCCTGGCAGTGGTCGCCGGGCTGACGCTGTCGGGCGCATCCGCCGTGTCGCATGACCTGTATGCGACTGTGTTCAAGAAGGGCAAGGCCAGCAGCAAGGATGAGCTCAAGGTATCGCGCCTGACCACCATCGTGCTCGGCATCGTCGCCGTGGTGCTGGGCATCGTGTTCGAGAAACAGAACATCGCCTTCATGGTGTCACTGGCATTCGCTGTGGCGGCATCGGCGAATTTCCCGGTATTGTTCATGTCGGTGCTCTGGAAAGACTGCACTACCCGCGGCGCAACGATCGGCGGTTTCCTCGGCCTGATTACGGCCGTGGCGCTGACGGTCCTGTCGAAGTCGGTATGGGTTGATGTGTTCGGCAATGCGAATGCGATCTTCCCCTACACCTCGCCGGCGCTGTTTTCCATGACCGCTGGCTTCGTGGGCATCTGGCTGTTCTCGATCCTCGACAATAGCGACCAGGGTAAGCGTGACCGCGCAGGCTACGACGCCCAGAAAGTTCGTTCGGAAACCGGTATCGGCGCGGCTGCCGCCTCCGGCCACTAAGACGCGTCTCCCACCCGGCCGACCTAGCGTTGGCCGGGCAAGCGCTATCTGCCGCTATGCCTTCGCTTGCGCATCGTGCAGCGCATCGTAGATGTCGGGAAGATAAGAAACGATATCGCCGTCAAGCGCGCCTTCGCACACCATCTTGTACAGTATCGACAGGCATGCCTCTTTCGGCATCCCTGGCCGATATGGACGGTCTTCGGTGATGGCGGTAAAAACATCCGCAACCGCGACGATGCGCGCTTCCAGAGGCAGGTGACGCGGACGGAACGGATAGCCGGTGCCATCCAGTCGTTCATGATGGAAGGCTGCCCAGGCACAAACCGTTTCCAGGCCCGGGACCGCGGAAAGTATCTGGTGCGTGTAATAGGGATGCTGGCGGATCAGTTGCATTTCATCCGGTGCAAGCTTGCCTGGCTTGTCGAGCAATACGACAGGCACCGACAACTTGCCGATGTCATGCAGGTAACCAGCTATGCCGACCAGCCTGACGCCGGCGCCACGCAAGCCCAGACGCGCCGCCAGCAGTTCGCTGGCGCAGGATATTTTCCTTGTACTTGCTGACAAAATCGAGCCAGAACGACTCCGCTGCGGATAGTTCGTCGAATATTTCGATCAGCATGGGAAGAAACTGCGCGCCGGCTCCCGTTCGGATTGCGCTGCAGATGTCGTTTTTCTGGGCAAGGATGTGCAAGTCTTCCCTGGGAAGTACCGCCAGACGGTCAGCCAGCCTCAGGATGTGGCTGGCCAGCGGGATGGCATGGCCGGCCCTGGCGGCTATTTTGGCGGCCCGCCAGTCCACATGGTGAAAACGGATGATTGTCGCTGCTTGCGTAAACGGCGGAAAATCGTGCAGCATGAGGTAGCCCTCTTCGGCATGCTCATGAATGTTTGCTTCGTCCGTCATGTCGCCGTCGTATACAGTCAGAGCCTTGTCCAGCAACGGGAGAGAGTAGGGCTGGCACACTGCGGCGATATCGTGCAAGGCGCCGGCGACGATAATGTCCTGGATCGCATCGCCAGAAAAGCCTGCAAGCTCGGCGATGCGCGCGGATAGATATGCTACGCGCAGGTGATGTTCGCCAATAGCGGGATGAAGAAGATCGATCGCCCGCGAGAACGACATCACCATGTCGAATAGCGCGACATCGACGCATCCGGCTTCGCCATTCACGCCTGGCCCGTGTCAGAACGCTTCGATCTCGGGATAGAACTCCCGGTCTTCGCGGCGGATGCGTTCATGCAGCATTTTCAAGACACGATTTGCGTCCGCCCTGAATCCTTCAGGGTCGCAGGTTACGGCGTCAGAGGTATTCCAGCGCCTTGCAAAGCCTTGATACTTTTCCGCAATAGCTTTCATCTCGGCTTGATATTCGCCGCCTTTCTTGGCAAGGCGGGCGTTAGCGCTCATTTTCAGGGCAGGATAAAGCACGGTGTCTTCAACGGCGAGATGCAACTTGATGACCGAACTCATTGATATGACAAGGCGCGCAATCGCCGGCGCATTTTCCGCGATGCCTGTGACGGCATAATTTCGAAGCGAATCGATGCAGCCATAAATCTTTTCGTGCTGCACTTTGAATTTGTCGATTTTCATTTTTGAGCCATCCTGATTGAGCGAACTTTGAAATTGATTCGGCAAGTTGGGAATACACCATGGAAAAGCAGGGTAGTCGCAAGGCAAAAACATATCGGCCAGGCGTATGGAGTACGGATGAATACGTTCGCGAATGGGCAATAAACCAAGTCAAGGGTAAAGGCGAATGCCGCATTCCATTGCAATGCCTGCAGCATTCCTGGGTGGCCAGAATCCGTTTTGACAAGCCGGGGAAGCCTGTCGAACGCATCAGGGAGCAGCTGACGCCAGCCTGAAATGTCTGTACGCCAGGTTCATTCTGCAAGCGGGATTAAAACGTCGTCGCCGCTACCGAAATCAGTTCCTGATCGTTCGCATGATCGATCAGGATACGTCTGACGCGGTCTTGCCACAGCGCTGCAAAATCGCGGCCTTCTTGCGGAGTCGCCTGGCCTTCGAGGATTTTTCGCAGCAGGCCAGTGGTGCGTGGATCGGCCGGGACCCGGCTCATGTGCATGCCAAGCACAACCGATTCCCCACTGTCGACGCGGTCGAAACGCACTTCGCCTTCCAGGGCGCAGGTGAAGTACATCAGGTTCTGGCGCCGGAAGCTGTGTCCGATGCCTTTGAATCCGCCTGGGCCCGCAGCTCCCGTCACAAGCCCGACCACACTGGCGATGACGCCGGTCACGCCGTCATCCTGAGACGCAGCAAAACGGACCTGGAGATTGCCGCGCTCGGGTATTTGCTCCGGGTACAGCAAGTCAAGCGCCCTCCTGGTCAGCAGGTAGGCGCCAGCGACGGTCGGGCAGGAATGGCCTGCCAGACGCACCGCATCAATATACCGGTAGGTGAGCAGGCCGTCATTGCACGCGCCGAGAAATCCGGCGAGCCTGTCACGGACCGTGATGGCGGGCGCCTGGTCGAAAAAAGCAGGGTAGTTCATGGTCGTCTCCGGATCGTAAGCCATGCAAAATGCGATAGCAATGTCCCACGCCCTGTCTGGTCACGCCGGCGTATTGCAGCCGCGCGGGTGCAGGGGCATTAACCGCCGCAACTGCCGCAGCACATGCCTGCTTCCCCATGTGCGAGCGGCTTGACACGCAGCCCGGCTTTCTGCAGGACTGTACGCAGTTCCTGGACCGAAGTGAGGTTTTCATCAAAGGCGACATCGATGGCGCCTGCCGCGGTAGTGATCGCCACCTTGCTTACGCCGCTCATGGAATTCAATAGTTGCGCAGCTTGCAACGCGCCGGCTTCGTTCAGGGGGCTGGCAAGGGTGAGTGTTTCGGATTTCATGATGCTCCTTGGATGCACAGGTAAGGGTTGCTCGAGTCGTTTGGGTAGAAGTACTCTACCATAAGATGCAGATGAAATGCATCTTTTAATTTACCCAGGGTTGGCAGCATCCAGCGTTGCGCCATGCGAAACGCCCGTTTTCAATTACAGGCATGCGCTGCTGGTGCAATCTCAAATGACAACGGATGTGATAGCGTATGGGTTCAAATTGACCAGGCGCCACTTTCTGATATTCGCAAACAGATGCATATACTGATCGTCGAAGACGATGCCACCATTGCCGATAACCTGTATGAATTTCTCGCAGCCCGGGGTTATGGCGTCGATGCGGCGCCAAATGGCTTGACGGCCATGCACCTGCTCGCCACCCAGCAATTCGATGCAGTGGTGCTGGATATCGGCCTGCCTGGCATGGATGGCTTGACGCTGGCGCAGCGCCTGCGCCGGGATGCGCAGTCGGCAGTGCCGATCCTGATGCTGACGGCGCGCGACACGCTCGACGACAAGCTGGCCGGTTTTGACGCTGGCGCAGACGATTACCTGGTCAAGCCGTTCGCCCTGAAGGAGGTCGAAGCACGTCTGCTGGCGCTGGTGCGCCGTGCCCAAGGCCACACAGTCGAGAAACTGCAACGGGTCGGCGAACTGGCGTATGACCCGTTCTCCGGCATTGCAACCTGGCGCGGCGAAGCGCTCAAACTGCCGCCCAAGACGCTGAAGCTTCTGCAGGCCTTGCTGGCGCGTCCTGGACGCCTGTTTTCCCGGGACGAACTGGAACAGGCGGTGTGGGGGCAGCTGCAGGCCAACAGCGATACCTTGCGCAGCCACCTGTCGCAATTGCGGCGCGAACTCACGCTGGAGGATGGGAAAAGCATGATCGAGACCGTGCACGGCCGAGGTTACCGCCTGGTGGAGCCGCATGAGAAATAGCCTGCGCTGGCGCCTGGCGTGGAGTTTCGCGCTGCTATCCACACTGGCAGTGCTGATCCAGGCAATTGCCCTGTTCATGACCACCGAGGAACAGGAAGAAGACATGATTGACGAGGTGGTCAATGTGACCCTCGACGACATCCTGACACGGTCAGGCGGCACAATGCCGGGGCTGTCGCAGCAATCGCTCACGCAGCGCCTCAGCCTTTACCACTTGCGCCCGGGTGAGTCGCCCGCGCCGCTACCCAGGGAATATGGCAGCAAGCCGGTCGGTAACTACGAGTGGTACAGCAGCAGCACCGAATACCACATCGGCATACGCGAGGTGGGTGGCGAGCGCTTCTACCTTTTGTACGATGTCGGCGAACATGAGGTGCGCCTGGAACGGTTGCGCTGGAATCTGGTGACCGGCATCTTCGTTCTGGGGCTGGTTTCCTTGTGGCTGGGTTATTGGCTTGCCGGCCGCCTGCTGTATCAGCTGCAAAAGATGACCGATCACCTGCAGCGCGACGACCGGGCCCAATTGTATGAATCCGGATTGGACCGCGAAGTTGGCCTGCTGGCGCGCGCGCTGGACGATTACCGCCAGCGCAACCGCGAATTGCTGTCGCGCGAGCGTGAATTCACCGCCAATGTCAGCCACGAATTGCGCACCCCGCTCACGCGCGTGCGCACCAGCGCCGAGCTCCTGCTGGAAGAACCGGCACTCGCCGAGCGTGCCAGGACGCGCCTGGAGCGCATCGTCACTGCCGCCGATGACATGGAGGCGCGTTTGCGCGGGCTGCTGTTTCTGGCGCGCGAGACGGCGCTGGCGACGCTGCAGCGGCTCGACTTGCGCCAGCGGGTGCAAGCCAGCGCGGGCCAGTTTGCGCCGGCGTGTACTGCCGCCGGCGTGGGTCTGGACGTGCTGGTGCCGCCCGAGACCATGATCGAAGCGGATGCGTCATTGCTGGCATTGTTGCTGGATAACCTGATCGGCAATGCCGCGCGTTATACGCGCGAGGGCAAGATCACGATCGATTTCGCCGATGGCGCATTGACGGTCTGCGATACCGGTCCCGGCATCGCGCCGGAACATCTTGCGCATGTGTTCGACCGCCATTATCGCGCCAGTGATATTCCTGGCGGCATGGGATTGGGCCTGTCGATTGTCGAGCGTATTTGCGCTGCGCATGGCTGGCATTGCAGCATCGACAGCGTCGCCGAGCCGGGGGACCCGCGCCAGGGGACGCGGGTGACAGTGCGTTTTGCGCCGGCGGCACCGATTTAGCCAGCCACTTCACAATTCCATCACATAAGCGGCAGGCATTCTTCACAGGCACATTTCTACACTCCAGTTGTTAACCTGGAGGAATGACGTATGTCTGGAAATTCAAGCGGCTGGCGCGCACGTGCGCATCACTATTTTGGCGCGGTGCCGTTGCTGCTGCTGGCGACATTCCTTGCGGCGTCGCTGCTGACGCGTATTGGCTTGCTGGCATTGTCCTGGCGGGAGGTCGACTGGCTCATGCTGCCAGCCAGTTTCCTTCTCGGCATATTGTATGACCTGATCGCCGGCGCCTGGTCATTGGTGCCGGTTTTGCTGATTTACCTGGTTTTGCCGCAACGCCGCATTCCAAGGGCGATGCTGCAGGGCATCGTGCTTGCGCTTTTGGGAACAAGCATCTATCTGCTGCTGTTCAATTTCGTCTCCGAGCTACTGTTCTGGCAAGAGTTTGGCGTGCGCTACAACTTTATCGCAGTCGACTACCTGGTTTACACGACGGAAGTCATCGGCAATATCCGCGAGTCCTATCCAGTCGGGAAAATCCTTGCCGGCCTGCTGGTGCTGACGCTCTTGCTGTTGTGGCCGGCACGCCGCCTGGTGGCCGCAGCACTGGCGCAGCCGCAACCTGTCCGGGCACGCCTGCGGCATGCCGCAGGCTGGGCCATGATTCTGGTGGCGACCTGGTTTGGCGCCGCCGCCGCCAGCGCCGCGAACGGTTTTGCCAATCACTACAATGTCGAGCTGGCCAGCAATGGCTTGTACAGCTTTGCCGCGGCTTTCCGCAACAATGAACTCGACTACGAACATTTTTACCTGACCCGCCCCAGCAACGAAGTACGCCAGACCCTGGGCCGCATGCTGGCTTCCCCGGGTGCAGAGCCCGACAAGCCGCGCCAGGTGGCAGCCCATGGCGCCGAGCAGCGCCTGAATGTCGTGCTGGTTTCAGTGGAAAGCCTGTCGGCCGATTTCCTCGGCAAGTTCGGCAATAACGAGGGGCTGACCCCGCAGCTGGATCGCCTCGCCAGCCAGGGTCTGTTGTTCACCAAGCTATACGCCACCGGCACGCGCACCGTGCGCGGGCTGGAAGCGCTCACGCTGTCGGTGCCGCCGACGCCGGGGCAATCCATCGTCAAGCGGCCAGGCAATGAAGACCTGTTTTCCCTGGGCAGCGTATTTCGCGGCAAGGGTTATGACGTGCGCTACGCGTATGGCGGCTACGGTTATTTTGATAACATGAATGCCTTTTTTGGCGGCAACAACTACAATGTGGTCGATCGCCTGAATATTCCCGACAGCCGTATCCCGTTCGAAAACATCTGGGGCGTGGCCGACGAAGCCCTGTTCGACCAGGTACTCGACGAAATTGATGCCTCGCACCGCCAGGGGCGCCTGTCTTTCACCCATGTGATGACAACTTCCAATCACCGGCCGTTCACCTATCCAGACGGCCGCATCGATATACCGTCGCACACCGGCCGCGCCGGCGGCGTCAAATACACCGACTATGCCATTGGCCGCTTCATCGACATGGCGCGTGCCAAACCCTGGTTCAAGGACACAATGTTTGTGATCGTGGCCGACCACACTGCATCCAGTGCCGGCAAGACCGACCTGCCTGTGGCGCGCTACCATATTCCGATGATCGTATACGCCCCGGCCCATGTGAAGCCTGGCACGGTGGACCGTTTGGCCAGCCAGATCGATACCGGGCCGACGCTGCTGGGCATGCTCAACTTCAGCTACGCCTCGCGCTTCATCGGCCACGACGTCCTGCATACGCCCCCCGAGGATGACCGCGCCTTTATCAGCACCTACCAGTCGCTCGGCTATCTCAAGCATGACACGCTGACCGTGTTGCAGCCGCGTCGCCAGGTCGCTGCCTTCGCCGTTGATGCGGAATCGAATACGACCCCGGTACCCGTCAACCAGACCTTGGTGCAGGAAGCCGTCGCCTATTACCAGGGTACGGCCGAACTGGTCAAGGCCGGCCAGTACCGGAGTCTGCGATGATGGTGTTGCAGCGCCTGCGGCGCGACGGCTGGCTGCTGGCAATGCCGCTGTTGCTGGCGCCGCTGATCTGGCTGGTATTCGACCGCACGCCGCTAGACCGGGTATTGATTGCCCCCTTTTTTGACGCGCCCAGCCACAGTTTTCCATGGCGCCATCATCCGTTCATGGAGAACTTCATGCATAGCGGCCTGAAGTTCATGTCGGTAGCCGTCGCCATTGCCCTCCTGGGCGGATTTTTGCTGACGTATATCGTGCCGCAATGGGAAGCCCAGCGGCGTCGCTTGCTGTGGCTTTTCCTTGCCATGGCCGGTGGCACGCTGCTGGTGTCGGTGCTCAAGCAGGGCAGTGCCCTGCATTGCCCCTGGGATTTAGCTGAATATGGCGGCTATGCACCCTTTGCGCGATTGTTTGAACGTCTGCCAGAGACGGTCGCCGCCGGAAAGTGTTTCCCTGGCGGCCATGCTTCCGGCGGCTTCGCCCTGATGGCGTTCTATTTCGGCCTGCGCGATACGCATCAGCGTCCGGCCCGTCTGGCGCTGATGCTGGGCATGGCGCTGGGGATGGCGATGGGGTGGGCGCAGATGATGCGCGGCGCGCATTTTTTATCGCACAACGTCTGGTCGGCGTGGGTTGTGTGGATGTTCCTGGCGCTGCTTTACGTCGTTTATCCGCCCCATGCCGTATTGCCGCGTCAATGAGGCGGGCTTTTCTCTTTCAGCGCGTGCTGAACGACCAGGCACGCGTGGCGGCAATGCCGTCGACGGTGCCGGTGAATTGCACGTCATAGGCTGTTTTCGGCGCAAGCGGGCCGAGCGGCACGATGGCTGCCACCGACTGCACGGTATTGGCATCGGTGGCGTGGCTCAGCACTTTGACGGGCAACGGCGCGCCGCCGCGCGGTGAAATGCTGAAGCTTTGCACCGTCACGGTGGACGTGATGTCGGCGTGAATGCTGACGGGATAGCCCACTTCATTGCGGTCGCCGACCGGGTCAGGCGTTTCATAGTCGCTGAAAAAATTCGTCAGCACGTTCTGTTGGCCTGCCAACGGGTAATGGACGAAGTTGCCCTGGCCCAGGCCGCTGCCCAGGCCCCTGGTGCTGGCCAGGTTCAGCGTGAAATAGGTATAGCCGCTGGCGGCAGTGGCGGCACCTGCGCCGGCTTCCAGAAAGCGCGGCTCGAATATCACGAAGCGGTGGTAGATCGCCGTGATCAGGTCTTCGGCGGCATTGGCCCCTGAGGTGTCGCCACTGGCGGAAATAACTTCGCCATATGCGTAGGGCGCGACCAGGGCATAGCCCGCCGCGGCCAGACGGTCCTTCAGGGTGGCGCCGGTAAAGCCGGCGGCAGTCGGCGACTGTTCATGCGTAATGACGTCGTTGCGCTTCTGGTAATCAGAATGTCCTTGCGCGGCGCTGTCGATCAGCGCATTACGGTTCAGTACGCTCAAGCCGAGTTGCTGACGGCGGAAATTGGCCCGGTTGAAGCCATCGGTGGCCGTATTGCCGGTGGCCAGAGGTGCGCCGCTTTCCACGACCGGTGCCGGCGCTGCGCTGGCGGTGCCCTGGCTGACGGCGGCATTGCCACTATCCCCACCGCCCCCGCCGCATGCCGCCAGCAACAAGCTGAGGCAAAGCGGTGTCAATGACGGCTGTAAAAATGGCAAACGCGGCATGGGCAATCCTGTGGATGGAAAACGGGTGAGTTCATGGGAGCAGATTTGATAGTCTGTGACCTTGCGCTGGCGCGCAAAGCCGGCGTCTTTATGTCAATTACTGTCAAATGCCGTTCCTATGACCATCATATGTCGCGTTTCGTTCGCGTTTTACGTGGACAACATTCAATGTTTCAGCGTGATTTCATTGAAAATTGGAAATGCAGGCTAAAATGGCAAGTATCAGACTCGATCTTCCCGGATTTTCATCCTTTCTCGTTCATGCTGAATCTGCTGCATCCTCCGACCCTTGGCGTGCTGGTGGCCGTGCTGTTGACCACGTTATCGACACTGATGCTGTTCGTGCTGAAGACGCGTACCACCTATTCCGGTTTTGGCAACTGGGTGACCGGGTTTTTCCTGCTGGCGGGCTGTTTTCTGGTTTCCATATTGCGCCTGTACCTGCCCGAAGCGCCGACGATCTTGCTCAGCAATGGCCTGGGGATTGCCAGCCTGGGGTTTTTCTATGATGGCATTGCCGGTTTCTACCTGCAAAAAAAGCCGCGGCCGGATTCCCTGAACTGGGGCTTGGGCGCCCTGGTGATAGCGGCCCAGGCGGTCAACCTTTATCAGGGCGGTGACGTCAATACGCGCGTCATCTGGTTCAACGCTTTTCAGTTTTTTGTCGCCGCCCGCATTTTTCTCGGGTTTTCCCGTTATGCCCATGGCAGGCAAAGATCCTCCACCCTGTTCATGCTCGCCGCATTCCTGGGGATCGGGGTCACGGCGATCTGGCGCATCGTTGCCATGCTCAATGCGCCGAGCATGGCCGATTTGATCAGAGATGATATCGGCTACCGCGTGCTGATCCTGGTTTCCGCAATGCTTGTGGTGATTCTTGCCTTTTGCTTCTTGCTGCTTACCCATACCCGCATCGAGGAAGCGCTGGACGAGGCGCGCGCCAAGGCCGAGCATGCCGCGCGGATCGACTCATTGACAGGCATGTGGAACCGGCGCCACTTTGAACTGGAAGCACTGCGGGAAATCGATCGCGCAAAGCGCTATGGCCTGCCGGTGTCGCTGGTGATGTTCGATATCGATCATTTCAAGCTGGTCAACGATCGTTTTGGCCACCTGGCGGGAGACGACGTATTAAAGCAGATTGCCGTCATCGTGCAGGACAGCTTGCGCACTTCGGACCTGGCATGCCGCTGGGGTGGCGAAGAGTTCGCCATACTGATGCCGGTGGCCCTTGCCGATGCCGTCACCGTGGCGGAAAAATTGCGGTTCGCCATTGCGCAGCATGATTTTGCGGAGGTCGGCAAGTTGAGCATCAGTGGCGGTTGCGCGCAACTCGGGCGCGGCGAGGACCTCACGGGCTGGAGCAGGCGCGCCGATGCGGCCCTTTATCGCGCCAAGGGTGCAGGCAGAAATCGCGTCGAAAACGATGTGCCTGGCGCCGTCGCGAACGAATTAATGCTGGCGCATTAACCTGCCGCTGGCGCTTCGAACACGCCGGCGCTGCGGTTTTTCTGCACGCGCTCCCATGCGAATACCTGGCCATTCATGGCCACGTACACCCCGGCTGGCAGTACTTGCGCAACGCCGGCGGCAAAACCGAAATTGAACATGGCGTCCGAACCGGCCACTTCATAGGGCACCATCGCCCCGGTCAGCACGATCGTCTTGCCCAGCGCTGCCGGGCCTAGTGTCCGCGCCGTCTCGGGCATGGTGTCGGTGCCGTGGATGATGACGATTGCCTGTTCTGGCGCCGCCCGGCACGCATCGAGTATGCGCTGGCGGTCGCCATCCTGCATGTCGAGCGAATCCAGCAGGGGCAGGGTTTCCAGCCGCACCGGCGAAGTGATGCGGGCGCGCCGGATGGCTTGCGGCAGGTGGCTGTCGGCAAAGGCCAGCTGGCCGGCGATTTCGTCGTAATGCTTGTCGAAGGTGCCGCCAGTGGCAATGATGTGTAGGGTCATGGTCGGTCTGGAATGGGAAAGCCACGTCGCATGGTTGCAGGCGACATGATAGCGCTTTCAGGCTGAGCGCAGGGCCTAGCCGTACGCCAGCATCGGCGCTTCCTGCGCCGTCAATAGCCTGAAGAGGTAATCCGCATCCACTACCTGGATCAGCTCGCTGCCGGCCTTGATTACCCAGGGCACGAGCATGCCGTCCGTGCCGGGCAACAGCGGCGTTGGCGTCAGTGCCGACACGCTGAATTCAGGCACGCCGTGCAATTCGTTGACAAGGACGCCAATGGTTTGCGTACCGCGCCGAATGATGATGACGGGACTGTTGTCATTCGTCACCGACGCTTTGCCGCGCACCAGGTAGCCAAGATCGAACACCCAGGCAAAGTCCCTGCTGCCTTCGTCGCCGTGGATGGTAAGTATGCCGATGCGCTCCTGGCGTGCGCCGACTGATACGGGCGATATGTTGGCCGCTGGAACCGCCTCAAGCACATTTTCAGCTGCCACGGCGAACAGGTCGCCGTCGATCAGGAATGTGGCGAATTCCCTTGCATCGCCACTCTCGAGAGGCACGTGGGCAAGCTCTTGCGGCCGGCTCGTGCGGATGCCATTTCCCGTCGCCGCGCCGAGCGTATGGAATACCACGCCCAGGACATCCTCGCGATAGCCGTCCGTGCGCTTGAATTCCCGGTAGCCGTTCGAGACGGTGCAGCCCATGATGGCATAGCTGCCGTCGTGGACGACGATGCGCGCAGCGCTGCGGCCGTTTTCCAGGGCCAGCAGGGCAGGATCGATGGCCAGTTGCGTGCCGACCGGCCGTGCGGCGTCTGTGCTGGCGATCACGCTGCCTGCGCGGTCGATGAAAAAAGCGCTCATGCTGGCCGGGTCCGGCAGGGCGCCGCGCAACATGGCCGAGAATTCGACTGTGGCGTCGAACACGATGCCGATGCCGCCCACTGCCAGCGCGGCCTGTTCGGGATGACGGATCGCCGCATGATAGATATAGGTATGGTCGTGGCCGTACAGGGCGCTCGCTTCGAAAGGCGTGGCATGGTATTGCTGTTCGCCATTCAGCGCGAGGACGCGTTCCAGCGTGCGTTCGTCGATGCTGGCGCCGATTACGGATTCGCCATCGACCGGTGCATTCGTGCTGGCAATGATGGTGCCGCTGCGGTCATAGACGAAAATGCGCGTGTATACCGTGTAGAGCTTGTTGATGTAGTCAAGAATGCCGTGCAGCTGCGCGACAGTCGCTTCGCTGCGTTGCGGCGCCGCCAGCGCGGCGCGCAACTCGGGCGTCAGCGCCCACCAGCGGCAATCGTCCGCGCGTTCGTAAAGATTGCGGTCAAGCAGGTCGACCAGCAGGCTGGCGATGAACTCGGCATTGTTCAGGTTCGACGCCAGGACCGTCTCGTACAGGTCGCGGATCGATTGCGCAAACAGCTTGTTGCTGGCCGTGCCGGTTTCGCTGATCTGGCCGAGCACCGTCTTTAGTTTCAGCAATTCGCCGTGCCTGCCGGCGGTCATGACCTGGCCGTTCCAGACGACGCGCCGGATGGTTTCCGCGGCGCCCTCGGCGGCGCGCATGATGTCATGCAGCTGCGGACAGAAAGACGATGCATGCGCCAGCAACCCTTCCGCCATGGCCGGTTCCAGCATGGCCAGGGCTTCGTGCTTCCTGGTGCTGACAAAGGCGACATCGACCGGGATCATGACCTGGCCCTGCCATCCCGGCGGCCCCATGTAACCCTGATAGCCTGCGGCGCTGACGGTGCGCGCCAGGTAGGCGCGGCCGCCGTACATGACCGGTTCCGGGCAGGCCGCAGGATTGACCGGCACTTCGTCGCCGACTGGTATCCAGCGCGGATTGGCGCTGGCGATGACGCGGTTGTCGCCGTCCAGCAGCAGCATGTTGGCGCGCGCCCTGGGGTCGCCGTGCGTGCGGAAAATGCTGGCCATCTCCTCTTCGAAGGAGAAGCACAGGCACAACACGCCGGCCACGGCATGGGTTTGCGGATGCATCATGCGTTTCGAATAGATCAGCGCGCGCTCTTTGCGCGGCTGCAGGTCGCTTGCGCGGAAGGTTTCGACGTAGGCGTCGCTGGCCAGCGACTGAGCGATCAGCGCATCGGCGCTGTATTCCAGGCTTGAGTTGCGGTCGATGTGCGCCAGTACCTTGCCCTGGGGATTGAGCAGGATGATTTCATCGTATACGGTGTACTTGTTGCGGTAGGCGCGCAGGCGATCCAGTACGGCATCCCGGTCATCCTGCAGGCCGGCGACAAACGCGCACAGTTCATGGTCAGTCGCCAGAAAGCCGATGTCGGCCGTGCGTTCGTAAAGGTTGCGCACCACGATATCGATGACATACTGGGCCTTGGTGCCGATCTCGTCGAGCACGTTGGCGACTTTTTCACCCGCCAGGCACGCCACCAGCTCCTGTTCCAGCTTGTCGAGGCTGCTGCGCGTGGCTGCCATGGTCGGCAGGATGGTCTGTGCTTCCGCCGTGCAGTTCATCCGGGCGGTTGATTCAATCATGCGCCACATCTGGTTCAGGCCCTGCATGGATTGTTCGCAGCGCATGACATCGCGCATATAGGGCAAGAATATATCTGACTGAAAGCTGTCCATGCGGTTGTTCTCCTCCGGTCATGTCGACGCGCGATTTTGAGTTATTGAACCCGTTAATTTGCACAGGTTTTGTGCGCGTGTTGCGAGCTGTGCAATTTACGGGCCATGTGCACTGAAAATGACGTGGCAAGGGACGAAGATGGACTAATTTTTGCGTCAGTTTTGAAAATCCGCTGAACGATGTAGGATACCCTTGGTCAATAACAAAGCGCTGCGTTACGGGGAAGTCCTTGATATATAAGGCAACTTTCTCAATGCCGCCCGATGGCTTCGTCTTGCATGCGATGGCCGGTCCTGTGCAAAATTCCTTGGGTGCGCTGCCTGCGTGCAGCGCGACGTTACTGCGGCAGATGCCGCGGGCATGCGCCTTCATGTGCCATTGCGGTGCTGTTTTCGGCCTGCGTGCATTTTGACGGTGCATGCGGTATCGTTTCAGGGGATCGCGTGCGGACGCGGCGCTGGCCGCCATTACACTGTCATTTTTAGAGCATTCACGATGAAATCTGTCGCGCCGGGCACTGTCATCTTCCACCGCCATCGGGGCTATGGCGTAATTACGTCGGTCAATTTGCTCACCGGCTGGATTTCCGCGCGCTTTGGCAGCGAGATACGCACCCTGGATTTGAACCTCGGTTCCGATGAAGTGCAGCATGCCGACGGCGAACCGATCCTGTTTCGCCGCCGCCCGCCTGACCGCATGCCCCACGCGCGCCTGATGGCGCTGGTACGCGAACTGCACCGCGCGGGCTACCAGCGCCTGTATATGTATAGCTGGCCGCGCCCGTCCGGGCTGCACTGGCGCTGGCATTTGTTTGCCGGCCAGCGCAACTGGATGGAGCGGCCCTGGCGGGAAGGGTGGTACGGGTCCGGCTCGGATTACAATTTCAATCCCGTGCTGGGCTGGGGCGATGCGCCGGGCGAAACGGCCGAGCAATTGGTGCGCACGCTGGCAAAATTCGATCCGCACGGACTGGCGCAGGCGCTCGGGCGCGACGAAGACCATAGCGAGTGGTTCGAGCGCGTGTGCGCGGCGTTGTTGCCGAATTACGCTTTCACGCTGGGCTGGGACCGCCGCGATGGCCCGGTACCTTCAAGCCTGCCCGTCATCGCCGTGCGCCGTGGCATCACTGCCTACGATGGCCCCGCCTTGCCATGGCCGCCTGGGTGGGCGCGGCTGTGGGCCGGCCCGAACATGGCCGCCAGCCCGCTACTGACCAGGAAGCTGCCCGCCAATGCGCCGTTCGATGCCGGCGACTGAAAACAAGAGCGCTGTGAAAAAAAGCGCTCGTTAAAACAGATCGCGTTGCCGTCCCTGGTAACGTTGCCGGTTGATTTGCGCCAGCGTGGCCACGCGTGGGCCGGGTGCCAGGTGGACCGTGTCACCGCTTTGCAGCGCACCCGTTTGCACGACGCGCAGGTAGAAGCCGGTGAAGCCGCTTTGCACCATCATCTTTACCGCATGAGAAAACCCCATCTTGGCCGCAAACTTGAAGCAAGGGCGGCGCGGCTCCGTCACCATGAATACGCTGGAGCCAATTGTCAGCCGGTCGCCAACCCACAGGTCTTCTTCCAGCAATCCTTCCAGCGTCAGGTTTTCGCCCATCGAGCCTGGCGGCAGAGGCGCGCTGCGCTTGAGGGCAACGGCGCGTTGCTGCTCCCAGAATGCGTAGTGTTCCACCGGGTAGGCGTATACCGCCTTGTCCAGCCCGCCATGCACGCTCAGGTCTGCCTGCTCGTCGCCCGCCAGGCCCAGCCTGCCCACCTCGACCATGCCTGAGACCGGCATTTTGTTGATGGCGCTGGTGATTCGGTGCAGTGTGCCGTGTTGCTCAACCTGCAAGCGGCCGACCTGAGCGAGGTTGACACTGAGAATTTTCATGGTGGCCTTTGCGGGGATTGGTTGTTGCACGGCAAGATAAGAAAAGGCCAGTTTACCTACCTTGCGACTATTTTTGCGACGGGGTTTGCCCGGCATGCAGTCATGCTCAGTTGTTACCAGGATATTGCTGCAACGAAAGAAATCGGTGCATTAGGCTAATTTCGATGCAATTTAACAAAAGTTGTCGAATTTTCGTAACAAAATAACGGAATGAGACCAGATATTAATAGTTGACTACAAAATTCAACTATTTTCTGCAGAAGTTACTACAATATTTGGCCTAAAGCATTGAGGCTGACTGTCGGGGGGGTGTACAATCCCCCTCCTATTTTCCGTAGCAACCCTGCGGAATGCAGTCCACACCGCCCTGGTCGGGGCGCCTGGAGCCGGATGGCAAGCGAGTCAATCGCTCCCTCGGCAACCGGTGCGCTTCGTGAGCCAGGGCAGCGCGGCCCTACAATGGCCGCCATTCGACAAGACCGCCGTTTCGTCAGCGTACCTGCTGGCCTTACCTCGACGACGATCCTGCCGTGCCGGGACAAGACAGAATTCTTTATTGGCATTGGAGGTAGCATGAATCAACCACGTATGGGCGGCATTACCGCGGTAAACGCTCCAGCATTTGTAAAACAACAAAAACTCATCAACTGGGTCGCTGAAGTTGCGGCGCTGACCAAGCCGGAGCGCATCTACTGGTGCGACGGTTCGCAGGAAGAGTATGACCGCCTGTGCGCTGAAATGGTCGCTGCCGGCACCCTGAAAAAGCTGAACCAGGAAAAGCGTCCTGACAGCTACCTGGCTTGCTCCGACCCTTCGGACGTGGCACGTGTCGAAGACCGTACCTTCATCTGCTCCGCAAAGCAGGAAGATGCCGGTCCGACCAACAACTGGATGGCGCCCGCCGAAATGCGCACCACCCTGAATGGCCTGTTCGACGGCTGCATGCAGGGCCGCACCCTGTACGTGGTGCCATTCTCGATGGGTCCGCTGGGTTCGCCCATCGCCCACATCGGCATCGAGCTGTCGGACTCGCCCTATGTGGCTGTCAACATGCGCATCATGACCCGCATGGGCAAGGCGGTGTATGACGTGCTGGGCACCGATGGCGATTTCGTTCCCTGCATCCATACAGTTGGCGCACCGCTCGCTGCCGGCCAGAAGGATGTGGCATGGCCTTGCAACGCCACCAAGTACATCGTGCATTTCCCGGAAACCCGCGAAATCTGGTCCTACGGTTCCGGCTACGGCGGCAATGCCTTGCTGGGCAAGAAGTGCTTCGCGCTGCGCATTGCCTCGACCATGGGCCGCGACCAGGGCTGGCTGGCCGAACACATGCTGATCCTCGGCGTCGAGTCGCCAGAAGGCAAGAAGCACTATGTCGCCGCCGCGTTTCCGTCGGCCTGCGGCAAGACCAACTTCGCCATGCTGATCCCGCCAAAAGCCTTCGAGGGCTGGAAAGTCACCACCATCGGCGACGACATCGCCTGGATCAAGCCGGGCAAGGATGGCCGCCTGTACGCGATCAACCCGGAAGCCGGCTATTTCGGCGTCGCCCCCGGCACCAACACCGCGACCAATTCCAATTGCATGGCTTCGCTGACCGGCAACACCATCTTCACCAACGTCGCGCTGACCGACGATGGCGACGTCTGGTGGGAAGGCATGACCAAGGAAGCCCCGGCCCATGCGATCGACTGGCAGGGCAAGGACTGGACACCGCAAATCGGCAAGGAAACCGGCCGCAAGGCGGCGCATCCGAACGCCCGCTTTACCGTTGCCGCCACCCAGAACCCGGTGATCGATCCGGCCTGGGATGATCCGGCCGGCGTACCGATCTCGGCCTTTATCTTCGGCGGCCGCCGTTCGACCACCGTGCCACTGGTGACCGAAGCGCGCAACTGGACCGAAGGCGTGTACATGGCTGCCACCATGGGGTCGGAAACCACCGCTGCAGCTGCCGGCCAGCAGGGCGTGGTGCGCCGCGACCCGTTCGCCATGCTGCCGTTCATGGGCTACAACATGAGCGATTATTTCCAGCATTGGCTGGACATGGGCAAGAAGATCGAAGCTACCGGCGCCAAGCTGCCGAGCATCTACTGCGTCAACTGGTTCCGCACCGACGAGAACGGCAAGTTCGTCTGGCCTGGTTTCGGCGACAACATGCGCGTGCTGAAGTGGATGCTCGACCGTATCGAGGGCAAGGCCAATGGCGTCGAAAACATCTTCGGCACCACGCCGCAGTACGGCGACCTGAAGTGGGATGGCCTTGAATTCACGCAAGCCCAGTTCGATACCATCACGTCGATCGACAAGGCGGCGTGGGAAGCCGAACTGGAGTTGCATGCTGAACTGTTCGAGAAGCTGAAGTACCATTTGCCGGCCGAGCTGGAAGCAGTCAAGGCACAATTGGAAAAGCGTCTGGCAGCTTGATCGCAGCGCAATAGCCATAAAAAAAGCGCGAGCCGGGCAAGCCGGTTCGCGCTTTTTGTTTTTCCCTGGTTGCGGGTAATTGCAGCTTAAGAGACTGCCTCGATCGCACTGATTATATTTGTTGCCTGTACTTCCAGTACTGCCTGTTTCACGCAATTGCGGCCGTCATTCTTGGCGCCGTACAGCGCCTGGTCAGCGCGGTTAATCAGGCTATTGATCGTCTCGCCGGGCGCATATTGTGCGACACCAATCGATGCCGTGACTTTTCTATCGATGTGGGAAAAGGCATGGTCCTCGATGTCTGCCCGGATGCGTTCGAGCATGTTGCTTGCCAAATCCATGTCCGCGTCAACGATCAATAACGCAAATTCTTCACCGCCGTAGCGGCCAAAATAATCGGTTTGCCGTACCTTTTTTTGTACGCATTCGGCAAATGCGCGTAAAACATGGTCGCCGGCCAAGTGACCGTGGCGATCATTGATCGCTTTGAAAAAATCCAGGTCAAAAAGCGCAAGGCAAAATGGCCGATGATCACGGTCGGCACATGCCTGCTCACGGCGCAATGCATCCAGGAAGCAGCGACGGTTGGGGATGCCGGTCAACTCGTCGTGCGACGCCAGCCGCTCAATGGTTTCGAGGGCCTTTTCCAATTCCTTGTTTTTTTGGCGCAAGGCGTTTCGGATATTGCTGATGTAGGCGCCAATCAAGGCAAACCAGGGTAGCACCATTGCCAGCAATACCCATTGCAGCACTTCGATCCTTGCGTTGATCGATTGTGGCCGATTAAAGAAAAGCAAGGCAATGACGATGGCGTATGCCCCCAGCGCAAATACAGCGGCGCCGATGAACTGCGCAAGGCGCAAGCGAAAGATGCCAAAGACGAAAATAATCATGAACAGCATCAGTACCGTACCGCGCACCTGCTCAATAAAATAGAGCACGAACATCATCCAGAGGATGCTGTTGATAATCTGTACCAGGGTCATGCTGGGATCCGCGAGGCGGCGGTTCCAGCCTGCGCAAATTGCCGCATAAAACAGGGCATGAATCGCAAGGGCAAGCGCCACAAAACCGAACAAGCCCGGCAGGGGAACGCGGAACAGGCCAACGTGGCTGCAATATACGGTGAAGCTGATGATCGTCAGGGAAGAAATCGACGACATCAGGGTATGGCGAGCACGTGTCGCCTGGGCCGGATCGTCCTTGGGAAAGCGAAATAAAGCAGACAGGAATTGCATGAATCAGCGTATCCCTTGCAATAATAATGTTGCATGAGGGTAGCACAATTTTGGTGCAAAAAAACTATCGGTTAAGTATGGAAAAGTTACCCATGGTAACGTTTGGCGCATTCCTGAAGCGCTGGCGTCAATGATCTTGCTGTGCCAATGGCAGACTGGCTGGTGGCTTGATTTCTTCCAGGCAGACCGTGGAGCGTACGCCCGCCACGCCGGGCACTTGCATGAGGCGGTCTGTCAGGAAATTCGATAGCGACTTCAGGTCAGCCGCCACCACTTTCAGCAGATAGTCGAAGTCGCCTGAAATCGTGTAGCACTCGATGATTTCGGGGAATTGACGGATCGCCTGTTCCACTTTGCGCACTTCCTTGAACTGGTCGCGGTGCAGGTTCAGGTTGACGAAAGCGATTACGCCCAGTCCCAGCGCTGCCGGATCGACCCGGGCGGCATAGCCGCGGATGACGCCTTCCGCTTCCAGGCGCCGCACGCGCCGGTAGCACTGGGGCGGCGACAGGCTGGCTGCCTCCGACAGTTCCACATTCGACGCGCGCGCGTTTTTTTGCAGCACCTGCAAAAGGATCCTGTCGTACCGGTCAAGCTTTTCCATAGCATCCTCACACGGATTGCGGACATGACGAACGATTCTTTCATAAATCCAGGTATTTGACGCCGATTACGCAAAATTATTTCCACGGCACAGGCCTATGATGAAAGGGTCGCCGGCCGCAGGCGGCACCACTGACGCGGGCAAGGAGGCCATCATGGACAAGCTGATCAAACTGGAAAGGCAATACTGCGCGCGCAACTATCATCCCCTGCCGGTGGTCTTGCATAAGGGCGAGGGCGTCTGGCTATGGGATGTCGAGGGCAAGCGGTACCTCGACATGATGTCGGCGTATTCTGCCGTCAGCTTTGGCCATAGCCATCCGGTCCTGGTGGCGGCATTGACGGAACAGGCGCAATTGCTGGCCGTGCCTTCGCGCGCCTTCTACAGCGACCGGCTGGGACCGTTCCTCGAATTGCTGTGCGAAAGCACCGGCATGGCCAAGGCGCTGCCGATGAACACCGGCGCCGAAGCCGTGGAAACCGCGCTGAAGGCGGCGCGCAAGTGGGGCTACAAGGTCAAGGGCATCCCCGAAGGGCAGGCCCAGATCATCGTTTGCAAGGGTAATTTTTCCGGACGTACCACCACCCTTGTCGGCTTTTCGTCCGAACCGCAATACCGCGACGGCTTCGGGCCGTTTGCGCCGGGTTTCGTGCCGGTGCCGTTTGGCGACACCGCCGCGCTGGAAGCGGCGATCACGGCGCATACCGCGGCGTTCCTGGTGGAGCCGATCCAGGGCGAGGGCGGCATCGTGGTGCCGCCGGCAGGCTACCTGGCAGCGTGCCGCGAGATATGTTCGCGCCACGATGTCTTGCTGATCTGCGACGAGGTGCAGACCGGGCTCGGGCGCACCGGGCGCTTGCTGGCGTGCGAACATGACGGCATCAAGCCCGATGGCCTGGTGCTGGGCAAGGCGCTGGGCGGCGGCTTGCTGCCGGTGTCGGCTTTCCTCGCGCGGCACGACGTCATGAATGTCTTTAACCCGGGCGACCATGGCAGCACCTTTGGCGGCAACCCGCTGGCAGCGGCCGTCGGCACGGCCGCCTTGCGCCTGTTGCGCGATGAGCGACTGGTCGAGCGGGCCCGTGCGATGGGCGAGCGGCTGATGACGGGATTGCGCGCTTTGCGGCATCCGGCGATTCGCGACGTGCGTGGCCGCGGCTTGCTGATCGGGCTGGAGCTGGACGCCGCCATGTTGCCGGCGCGCTTCTTCTGCGAACGCCTCATGCTCGCAGGGATACTCTCCAAGGAAACCCACGACACCGTGGTGCGTTTCGCCCCGCCCCTGGTCATCGGTCCCGAGGAAATCGACCTGGCGCTCGCCACCATCGGCGCCACCCTGGAGGCGGCGGCCCCGACGCAAGTTTCCCGCGCCGGCCACATGACCGTTTGAACATTCGTACAAGAGAGGCAGCTACATGAGCGACCGTTACCTGATGTGCACGCCAGAGCATTTTTGCGTGGACTACGTGATCAACCCATGGATGCAGGGGAACGTTGCTGCTTGCAGCAATGACCTGGCTCGGCGCCAGTGGCAGGCGTTGGCCGACGCCATTGGCGCCGTCGCCGAGGTTGATCGCATTGCCGGCGAGCCCGGCGTGCCGGACATGGTATTCACCGCCAATGCCGGACTGGTGCTGGGCAATACCTTTATCCTGTCGCGTTTTCGCCATATCGAACGCCAGCCGGAAGAAGCCTATTTCGAAGCCTGGTTCCGCGGGCAAGGATTCAATGTTCAGCGGCTGGCGCTGCCGCTGGCATTCGAAGGGGCCGGCGATGCCTTGCTCGACCGCGGCCAGCAGCTGCTCTGGCTCGGCCACGGCCACCGTTCCAGCGCGGAATGCGCCCCCGCGTTGTCCGACCTGCTGGATATTGAAGTCGAGGCATTGCGCCTGGTCGATCCGCGCTTCTATCACCTGGATACGTGCCTGTGCCCGCTGGAAGGCGGCTATCTGATGTATTATCCAGGCGCCTTCGACGCCGATTCGCGGGATCGTATTCGCGCCAGGGTGCCGGCGGCCCGGCGCATCGAGGTGGACGATGCCGATGCCCTGGCGTTTGCCTGCAATGCCGTCAATAGCGGCCGCCATGTATTCCTTAACCGTGCCTCCAGTGTGCTGGCGCAGCGCCTGGCATCACACGGTTTTGTCGTGCACCAGACGCCGCTGGGCGAGTTCATGAAGGCAGGCGGCTCGGCCAAATGCCTGACCCTGAAGCTGAATGAATACCGGAAGCAGGCGATATTTTCACGGGCGTGATATATATAATGTGAATAACAGATATGGGGAAATGAAATTGGCTATGTTATTAGTAATCACATAGACTGCAATTGTCTCCTCCATGTCTCCTCCTTTGATATGGATTCCAGCCCGCACAATTTGCGGGCTTTTTTTTGCCTATTGCCTTGTCATTGCGCCAAAGCATGGTCCTGCCTTACGCAAGGCCTTGATAAGGCGTATAATTTTCAAAGCGCCGATTTGATTAAGCCAGTCAAACCCAGCTTGCGGGCGCCGGGGTAAAGTCCCATTACAAATACTGCTAAAGCGGCCCAGGCATGAACCCGGCCCCGCATTGCAGGCCGGGTTTTTTTTATTTTATTTTTTAAAATCCTATGAACCGCCACGCCATCCCCGATACCGAAGCGCTGTTGCGCGATCTGCTGACCCGCCGCATCCTGATCCTTGATGGCGCGATGGGCACCATGATCCAGCAATACAAGCTGGGCGAGGCGGAATATCGCGGCGAGCGTTTCAAGGATTTTGCTGCGGCGGGCGGTCCCGGGGCCGGCAAGGAAGTTTTCCTGAAAGGGAACAATGAATTGCTGCTGCTGACGCAGCCGCACATCATCCAGGAAATCCACGAACAATATCTCGCGGCCGGCGCCGACCTGATCGAGACCAACACCTTCGGCGCCACCAGCATCGCGCAAGACGATTACCACATGGCGCACCTGGTGTTCGAGATGAACTTGCAGGCGGCAAAGCTGGCGCGCGCGGCCTGCGACAAGTATTCCACGCCGGACAAGCCGCGCTTTGTCGCCGGCGCACTGGGCCCGACGCCGAAGACCGCTTCCATTTCGCCAGACGTCAACGACCCGGCCGCACGCAATGTGACCTTCGACCAGCTGGTTGCCGCCTACCTGGAACAGACGCGCGCGCTGGTCGAAGGCGGCGTCGATGTGCTGCTGGTCGAGACGATCTTTGACACGCTCAACTGCAAGGCAGCGCTGTTCGCCATCGATGCCTATTTCGAAGAGACTGGCAAGAAGCTGCCGATCATGATTTCCGGCACCGTGACCGATGCCTCGGGGCGCATCCTCTCGGGGCAGACCGTGCCGGCTTTCTGGCATTCCGTGCGCCACGCCAAGCCCCTGACCATCGGCCTGAACTGCGCGCTGGGCGCCACCCTCATGCGCCCCTATGCCGAAGAGCTGTCGAAAATCGCCGATACCTTCGTCTGCATTTACCCCAATGCCGGCCTGCCCAACCCGATGGCCGATACCGGCTTCGATGAAACGCCGGACGTGACGTCGTCGCTGCTGCAGGAATTCGCCGAGAGCGGCTTTGTGAATATCGCCGGCGGCTGCTGCGGCACCACGCCGGCGCATATCAAGGCGATCGCCGATGTCGTGGCGAAGATCGCGCCGCGCCAGGTGCCCGCGTCCGACCACCGCATGAAGCTCTCCGGTCTCGAGCCTTTCTTCATCGACGACGATTCGCTGTTCGTCAACGTCGGCGAGCGCACCAACGTCACCGGCTCGAAAGCGTTTGCGCGCATGATTTTGAACGAGCAGTACGACGAGGCGCTGTCGGTGGCGCGCCAGCAGGTCGAGAATGGCGCGCAGGTCATCGACATCAACATGGACGAGGCGATGCTCGACTCGGTCGCCGCCATGACGCGCTTTTTGAACTTGATCGCCGGCGAGCCCGATATTGCCCGCGTGCCGATCATGATCGACTCGTCGAAATGGTCGGTGATCGAGGCCGGCCTCAAATGCGTACAGGGCAAGGCGGTGGTGAACTCCATCTCGATGAAGGAAGGCGAGGAAGAATTCCTGCGCCAGGCCAGGCTGTGCCGGCGCTACGGCGCGGCCGTCATCGTCATGGCCTTCGATGAAAAGGGCCAGGCCGACACCTTCGCGCGCAAGACCGAGATTTGCGCCCGCGCCTACAAGCTGCTGACCGAAGAAGTCGGTTTCCCGCCGGAAGACATCATCTTCGACCCGAACATCTTCGCGATTGCCACCGGCATCGAGGAACACAATAACTACGCAGTCGATTTCATCAATGCCACGCGCTGGATCCATGAAAACCTGCCGCACGCGAAGATCTCCGGTGGCGTGTCCAACGTGAGCTTTTCCTTCCGCGGCAACGACCCTGCGCGCGAAGCGATCCACACCGTGTTCCTGTACCACGCCATCAAGGCGGGCATGACCATGGGGATCGTCAATGCCGGCATGGTGGGCGTGTATGACGATCTCGATGCGGAATTGCGCGAGCGCGTCGAGGATGTCGTCTTGAACCGCCGTGACGACGCCACCGAGCGCATGATCGAATTCGCCGCCACCCTGAAAGCCGGCGGCAAGAAGGAAGAAGCCACCCTGGAATGGCGCAGCGATCCGGTGGAAAAGCGCCTGTCGCATGCGCTGGTGCACGGCATTACGCAATGGATCGTCGAGGATACCGAAGAGGTGCGCGCCAAGATTGCTGCCGAGGGCGGCCGGCCGATCCAGGTGATCGAAGGGCCGCTCATGAGCGGCATGAATATCGTCGGCGACCTGTTCGGCCAGGGCAAGATGTTCCTGCCGCAGGTCGTGAAATCCGCACGCGTGATGAAGCAGGCGGTGGCGCACCTGATCCCCTTCATCGAGGAAGAAAAACAGCGCGAGCAGGAACGAACCGGCGTTGCCAGCAAGCCGCGCGGCAAGATCGTCATGGCGACCGTCAAGGGCGACGTGCACGACATCGGCAAGAATATCGTCTCGGTCGTCTTGCAATGCAATAACTTTGAAGTGGTGAACATGGGCGTGATGGTGCCGTGCGCGGAAATTTTCGCCAAGGCCAAGGAAGAAAACGCCGACATCATCGGCTTGTCCGGCCTGATCACACCCTCGCTGGAAGAAATGGCGTATGTCGCGAAAGAGATGCAGCGCGACCCGTATTTCCGCGAACGCAAGATGCCGCTGCTGATCGGCGGCGCTACCACCAGCCGCGCGCATACCGCGGTGAAGATCGCGCCGAATTACGAAGGTCCGGTGGTCTACGTGCCGGACGCCTCGCGCTCGGTGCCGGTGGCGCAGTCACTGCTGACGGCGGACCAGCGCGACCAGTATGTAGCCGATCTGGCCGTCGATTACGAGCGCATCCGCCAGCAGCACGCCAGCAAGAAAACCGTGCCGCTGTTGACACTGGCGCAGGCGCGCGCCAACAAGGCCAAGCTCGAATTTACTGGCGCCAAGGCGCCGGTCAAGCCGAAGTTCATTGGACGCCGCGTATTCAATAATTACGATCTGGCGACCCTGGCGCGTTACATCGACTGGGGCCCGTTCTTCCAGACCTGGGACCTGGCCGGTCCCTACCCGGCCATCCTCAAGGATGAGGTGGTAGGCGAAGAGGCCAGCAAGGTATTTGCCGAAGGCCAGGCGCTGCTGAAAAAACTGATCGAAGGCCGCTGGCTGACCGCCAATGGCGTCATCGCCCTCTTGCCGGCCAATAGCGTCAATGACGACGATATCGAAGTGTATACGGACGAAACCCGCAGCGAGGTTGCGTTTACCTACTACGGCGTGCGCCAGCAAACCGAAAAGCCGGTGATCGATGGCGTAGCGCGCCCCAACCAGTGCCTGTCAGACTTCATCGCGCCGAAATCCTCGGGCGTGGCCGATTACATCGGCATGTTCGCGGTGACTGCTGGCATCGGCATCGAGAAGCATGAAAAGCGTTTCGAGGATGCGCATGACGATTACTCGTCAATCATGTTGAAGTCGCTGGCAGACCGCCTGGCCGAAGCGTTCGCCGAACACCTGCACGAGCGCGTGCGCAAGGATTTCTGGGGTTATGCTGCCGACGAGGCGCTGTCCAACGATGCGCTGATCAAGGAAACCTACCGCGGCATCCGGCCGGCGCCAGGCTATCCTGCCTGCCCGGAGCATACCGTCAAGGCGGATGTGTTCCAGACCCTGCAGTGCGATGAAATCGGCATGCGCCTGACCGAGTCCTATGCCATGTTCCCGGGCGCTTCGGTGTCAGGTTTTTATTTTGCGCACCCCGAATCGAAATACTTCAGCGTCGGCAAGATTGGCGCAGACCAGCTGGACGATATGGCAGCACGGCGCGGGGTCGCAAAGGAAGAACTGGAGCGCTGGCTGGCGCCGAACCTGTAATCAGATTCCCATGCGCTCCAGGGTCATGCCCAGCTGGCGCAATGCCCCTTCCAGTTGCGGGTGTTGCGCCGCAAAGCGGGCGGCCAGTTCCTGGGCGCGGCTCGCCAGCACGCCTTCTTCTTCCGTCTCTTCCGCCGGCGACTCCTTTTGCAGCAGCTGATGAATGTCGCTGTCGAGCACCTGCAGCAGGTTCTTGAGTTCGCCGTCGACGCTGCCGCCAGCCGATTCGAGATGGCGATGCAATTCCTTCAGGGTCGATTTCAGTTGTTCATTGCTCATGGCATCTCCTTGCAGTGGTGGCCGGTCGAAATGACTTTATAGCGCAATCGGCTGGCCGTCGACAAATACCTGCATTTCGCCAGGCTGGAACGCTGTCCAGTTTTCGTTGGCGGTCAGCGGTTCGGTCACGATGATGGCCACCCGGTCGTTGGGCGTTGTCACCTGGGAAAAATCGACGCGCATATCTTCGTCCGACAGGCGCGCTTCGGAAAACGGGTACTGGCGCACAATGTAATACAGCTTGGTGGAACAGTGCGTAAATAGCGCACTGCCATCCGAGAGCATCATGTTGAAGGTACCGTATCCGGCGATTTCCGTTGTCAATTCACGCAAAGCCGCAGCCAGTGCCGGCAGCGATGGCGGCGCATCGCCGAAGCGGCGCCGCAATTGCTGCAGTAAATAGCAAAAGGCCCATTCGCTGTCGGTGTTGCCCACCGGGCGGAACGCCCCGTCGAGTGCCGGCGCAAATGCCTTCAGGTCGCCGTTATGGGCAAAAACCCAGTAGCGGCCCCATAGTTCGCGCACGAAGGGATGGCAGTTTTCCAGGGCAATATGGCCCTGTGTGGCCTTGCGGATATGGGCTATGACATTGGTCGACTTGATCGGATACCGCTTGATTAGCTCCGCAACGGGCGAAACGATTGCCGATTCATAATCGACAAAGTGGCGCACGCCGGCACCTTCGAAAAAGGCAATGCCCCAGCCATCCTTGTGCTCATCAGTGCGGCCGCCGCGGGTGGCAAAACCGGTGAAGCTGAAAACGATATCGGTCGGGACGTTGCAGTTCATCCCCAGAAGCTGGCACATGACTTTGGTGCGTGTATGAAATGATTTCATACACTAGCACGAATGCAGCGGTTTGGCACATGCTGCGCGACGGGTTTGGGGTTTGCTAGCGTGTCCCGGTGGACTGGGTGAGGGCGTCGAACAGGGTGGATTGCAGATTCGCGCCTTTCAGCATTTCCAGGCTGTTGGTGGTGGCGTTGATGATGGTCAGGCTCTGGATGGTCTGGTTGCTGATGCTGTTCTGGATAAAGGTGCCCACTGCGCCTTGCGATAGCGCCGCGGGCGCGAACGTGTTGCCGAGGCCATTTTGCACGAGTCCCGCCGTGCCTCCAGGCAGATTGGCGGGTGAGCCGGCAACTGGCACTTCGATGCGGGTTGCTGTCTGCAGCACGCCATTCAGGTTGACCAGGCGTTCGATGCCGAAGGAAACCTTCAAGCCGGGCGCAATGTCGAAGCCGCCGCGCATGCGCTCCAGCACGGCGCTGTCGACTGCGATCCAGTCCTGAAATGCAGGCGCTGCCGCAGGGTTTGCTGCACCGCTCCCGCCAATCGTATAGGCGGGGCCGGCAAGGCTGGCTGCGCAGCCTGACAGCAGGCTCAACGCGAGCCATTTTCCTTTCAATGTCTGCATGCGCAACTCCCTGGCTGTGGATTCCATGCGCATGGGCATTGCATGCACGGAAAAGGGCTTTAAAAATCGGTACTGCCTAATTTTGGCAGCGTTACGCTACCGAGTCCGTCGCGCTGCACGCCGGCGACCAGCGGCGCTCGCGGGGCGGCACGCCAATCGTGCGCCAGGTTGAAACGCGCCTGATCTTTGTGGCTGTGAATAACGAACAGCACCCTGTTGACCCAACTGGCTTCGAAACTGGCACGGTCCATGGCGCGTGTGCCAGTTGCCGGATCGCCGATCAGTACGCGGCCGTCACGCAAGCCTTTGACGACGACAAAATGATGGTAGCCCTTGTCGTTGACGAGCACGATCGCCGGCAGGCCCGCTTCCGCCAGCTTGTCCAGCGGTTGCACAAATCCGTCCGCGGCAAATCCGTGGCTGGCAAGGTAGCGCTTGATGTCGAGCAGGGAAAATCCTTCACGCCGGATCTTCTCCTGGTCGCCTTGCTCATACATCGCCTGGAACACCATTTCCTCGGTGACAGGAACGTCATACTGGTGGGTCAGCAGGGTGGCCACCGCCGCAGAGCCGCAGCTGAAATCGTATTGCTGGCGCAGGGTGGCGTAAAAACGACTGTCCTTCATGCTGGTCACGGGAACCGAGTAGCCGCCACCGATACCGGAAAAATGCAAGCCGGAGGCATGGGCCAGGCTGCCGGCCAGCATGCCAACGAGGAAGAGGACGAGACTGCGCATGGTTTAGCGAAATTGCACGTTGACGATCGTCGAATTCTGGATCAGGACATTCGCGCCTGAATTCTGGATCACGATCGGCAGGCCAAAGGTGTTGGCGAAGGCGCCGCCGGCAATGGAGTTATTGCCGGTCGCAACGTTCGTGGCCGTCGCATCCTGTAGTAGGCCATGGGAGACGGCCTCGCTGGTGATGGCAGTGCCGCCGCGATACTGCTCCAGGGTATCCGCGGCGATACTGGGGCCCATGCCCGTCAGCGTGGCCGACGGCATCGCCTGTGGTTCCAGCGCAGGTTCTGCGGTGAATTCACCCAGGCTGACAGCGGTGGTATATGCGCTTGCCACTGGCAAGGGAGGGTTATCAGCTGCATATGCAAATACAGGAAATAACAGTCCCAGGCTCAAAAGTGCCCAGGTTTCATGTTTCACGGACGGCATTTGCTTCTCCTTGCATGGTTCCAGCCCGTACACGCGCGGGCTGGGAGGAACTCTTCTGAGCGGCGATGGCATGCCATCGCCGCAGTGAAAGGCCGTCCGGATCGCGAAGCGGCCCTTCGGTCAGTCTTAGCGGCCCACTGCCAGGTTGGCCTGGACGTTGACGCTTTGCTGGACGAGTGACGCGACGCCGGAGTTCTGGCTGATCACCATGACGCCTGCTGCCGACTGGCCAACATGGTTCATGGTATTGGACAGGTTGAAATTGCCTGCACTCACCTTCACTTTGCCGCCCGCGCCGCCCGCACCGCCAGCACCGCCATAACCGCTGTTGGCGCTGGCCGAGCCGCCCTTGCCGCCGCTGCCGCCCTTGCCGCCATTGCCACCATTGCCGCCGGTGGCATCGCTTGCGCTTGCCGTCGTGCTGGCTTTCTGCCCGACGCTGCCTGAGGTGGTGTCGCCGGCATTGCCGCCGTCGCCGCTATTGGCGCTCGCCGAGCCGCCGTAACCGCCGCTGCCGTTGCCGTCACCGCCAGCGGCTTTGGTGGTTGCTTTGTTGCCGCCGCTACTGGCTTTGGCGTCTCCGGTTGTGCCATCTCCCGCGCTTGCGGTCGACGAGCCGGTAGCATCGCCGCCGGCAGCCTTGGCCTTGCCAGCGGCGTCACCGCCAGCAGTCTTGGCAGCGTTAATGGCGTCGCCGTTCTTGGCTTTGGCGCCGGCCCAGGCAGCGCCGCCCGTAGCGTCACCATCACCGACGGCGCCAACGGCAGCACCGCCAGTCGCGGTCGAGGTTGCGCCAGCCGTGTTGCTGGCGGCTTGCGTGGACGTTGCCGGTCCGCCAGTGGAAGTGTCAGTCGCTGCAGCCGTGCCGCCGGTGGCGGTGTCCGTCGACGTTGCCGCGCCGCCGACCGCAACGTTTGCAGCTACTGCCGGCCCCGTAGTCTGGCCATTTGCCGCGGTGGCAGCGCCACCTGTGCCAGTGCCGGTGGCACCTGCGCCGGCCGTGGCCGGACCGGCATTGCTGCTGCCGGCCACGCTGCCGACTGCGCTGCCGGTGGATGCCGTGTTGGTCGTCGGACCGGCAGTCGCTGTGTTGAGTGCGTCGCCGCCGCCGCCGCCGCCACCACCACCACCACCGGCACCGCCGGCACCGCCAGTTGCGATGCCGCCCAGGCTGGAGCCGCCGGCGCCGCCCGCCGCACCGTTTGCGCTACCGGAGTTGGTGGCAACATTGCCGATGCCGGATACTGTCACGCCCGTCACCGCGCCGGTCAGTGTGCTGGTGGCAGTCGCACTGCTGGTGTTGAACGAGTCGCTCACTTTCGAACTGGCGCTCGCGCCGTTGGCCGCTGCCGCCGAGCCGAGCCCGTTGGCAGTGGCAGTGCCGGTCACGGCTTTCGTCGCCGTCTTGGTGACGGTCTTGGTGTCGGTATCGGTCTTGGTATGGATGGAATTATCGGTATTGGTCTTGGTTACGGTGTCAGTATCAGTTTTGGTATGGATGGAATTATCGGTGTTGGTTTTGGTATCGATGTCGCTCTTGGTGTTGGTGACGGTCTTGGTGTTGACCGAATTGTCCTGCGCCGCAAGGGAACCATTGTTCGCCAATGCGCCCGGCCCAGTCTGTGTGTCCTGTGCCATGGCGTTGCCGCCGAGTCCGAATGCAAGTGCGAGAGAGGATGCCAGGAGAGTTCTTTTCATGATTGTGCCTTTGCAAAAAATATCGAAGGTGGATCAATGTCCGACAGGACTTGGCAAACCTAGCCAATCCGCACAGTGCATTGCAATTGCAGTGCCAGAACCTGGCTTGCGCAGGTAAGTCATTGAAAACCCGGGCAATGGCGCCTGAGGCATCCGGGTTGACGTAGCGCGGTGACGGGTTCTCTTCGCAAGTCCGGTCCAGATGTGTAATGCCTCCGATACAAATGCCTGTCAGGGCTCATGGCAAGTGCGTGTTGTCAGGGTGGGGGATACAAAAAATCTCCTGCAATTCAAGCAGTTGCAGAAAAATCTTCGCACTCTTATAGAAGAATGGATGCTGTAATGTTTGTGTTACAAAGGTGTCTTGGCGATGCCGCCGGCCTGGCACGGTCGGCATCCGCCTGGCGTCGGTCTTCGAGTGGTGCGCGCACGCACGGGCAAGCGCGGGATGGCTGCAATATCACTGTAAGGCTGCGTTGCAGGGGACATGGCAGCAGCAGATGGGGCTGGCTGGAGGCGGCGCTGATCACTGTTGTAAATGCCGTTGCGTTAATGGCGTGCTTGTGCGGAATCAAAATGGCAGCGGCATGCTTCACCAAAAATGAGGCATTCCACAGACCTCTTCCGTATCCCCATGATAAATGCCCATGTAGCCGCGCCCCGGCTTGCGCCGGCGCAGGATGTAAACCTCTATGCCAATGCCGAGTCAAGATTGCGTCCACGCTTGCATGGCGCAAGCGCCTTGTGCTGTTCGTTGCTGGTAATGATGCACGGACTGGCATGGGGCGATGAGATGCAGGGCGCCGCGTCAGCACGCGAGGCCCTGCAGCACAGGATTGCAGCGCAGGCCGAGCAGATCGATGCGCTCAAGCGCGCAATCGCCGAGCAGGAGGCAAGCCTTGCGCAATTGCGCCGTGCCGTTGCCGGAGCAACGCTGGATGGGGCACGTGGCCGCGGCGCCGCCGAGCCACAGGCGCAGGGTGGGGCAGCAGTTGCGGCGGCGCAGGCCGGGGGTGGCGCCAGCCAGCCGGTGCAGCAGGAAACGCGGCCGCCGGAAGTGGCGCAGATTTTCGAGCAGCCTGGCGTACTGACGCCGCCCGGCAAGTACGTTCTCGAGCCATCGTTGCAGTACAGTTATTCGTCCGCCAATCGGGTTGCGCTGATCGGCTACACCGTTATTCCCGCGTTGTTGATCGGCTTGATCGATGTGCGCGAAGTCAAGCGCAATACCTTCACTGCGGCGCTGGCCGGGCGCATCGGGCTTACCAACCGTCTCGAGGTGGAGGCGCGCATTCCTTACGTGTACCGTTCCGATTCCACCGTCAGCCGCGAGATTGCTACCGGTACGGCGGCGGACCGCACTTTCGACGCCAGCGGCAGGCATCTGGGAGATGTCGAACTGGCAGCGCGCTACCAGTTGAACGATGGCGGCAACGACAAGCCTTACTACATCGGCACCCTGCGTTTCAAGGCGCGCAATGGCCGCGACCCCTTCGAGGTGGTCACCGACTGCGCCCAGCGTTGTGTCGGCAATGCCAGCGGCACTGGCTTGCCGCTGCAATTGCCGACCGGTTCGGGCTTCTATTCGCTGCAGGGCGGTTTGACCTGGCTGTTTCCGACGGACCCCGCCGTGTTCTTTGGCAGTGTGACGTACCTGCACAACTTCAAGCGCAATAATGTCAGCCGCACGGTATTGAATGGCGAGCGTGAATTTCTCGGTTCGATCGAACCCGGCGGCATCTTCGGCTTCAATTTCGGCATGGGGCTGGCGCTGAATGACAAGACGTCATTCAGTGTCGGCTACGACCACAATTCCGTCGGACGCACCAAGCAGGGCGGGCAGGTCGTGCCAGGGTCGGTGCGAACCCAGCTGGGCACGCTGCTGCTTGGCTATTCCTATCGCATCAATGACAAGCGCACGTTGTCGGTATCGGTCGGCGCGGGTCTCACACGCGACACGCCGGACCTAACCTTGAACGTCAAGATGCCGATCTCGAACTAGCCAGCGCATGAATGCGCCCGGAAGCGCTTGCTGGCCAATTGGCAGCAAGCGCAGGCCGGTGTACTTGCGCAGGGCACTAACGGCTATTGTCGAGAACGTGCGTGCTCGCACTTGATGTCGACATCGGGCGTGACCGGATATTGTATTTATCAATCAGGCGGTACAGCGTCACGCGCGACACGCCCAGCAAACTGGCTGCATGCGAGATCTGGTGCCGTGCCTGCGTCAAGGCGCGATGAATCATGACACAGTCGGTACTGGCGCGCGCCGCTTCCAGGGAGAGGGCGTTGTCGCAGCGCGGCACGTTCATGAACCCCAGATCCTCTGGCTGGATGAAATGCCCTTCCGCCATCACTGTTGCGCGCTGTACCCTGTTGATGAGTTCACGCACATTGCCGGGCCAGGGGTGGTTGCGCATGGCCGCCGTGGCGGCGCGTGAAAAGCCGCGCACGCTGCGGTTATGCATGCCGGAAAATTTGGCAAAGTAATGCTGCGCCAGGCCATCAATGTCGGCGTCACGCTCGGTCAGCCTTGGCGTGGTAATGCAAACGACATTGATGCGGTAGTAAAGGTCTTCGCGAAAGCGTCCCTGGACGACCGCGTCGGCGAGGTCGACATGGGTCGCGGCGATGACACGCACGTCCACATCCACGGCTTCCGTGCCGCCTACGCGCACGATGCGCTTTTCCTGCAGAAAGCGCAGCAGGTTGACTTGCATGTCGAGCGGCATATCGCCAATTTCGTCCAGGAACAATGTGCCGCCCCTGGCTGCTTCGATGCGGCCGATCTTGCGTTGCTGGGCGCCGGTAAAGGCGCCTTTTTCATAACCGAACAGTTCCGACTGCAGCAATTGCGGCGCGATCGCACCGCAATTGACGGCAATAAATGGTGCGTGGCTGCGCGGCGATTGCCGGTGCACCGACATTGCTGCGAGTTCCTTGCCGGTGCCGGATGCGCCGGTGATCAGGACGGAGGCATCCGTGCGCGCAACCTTGCGGATCTGCGAAAACAGGCGTTGCATGGCCTCGCTATTGCCGACCATTGGTAACTCGGCATCCATGTTCGCGCGCGGGTGCTGCGGCGCATTGCAGGAGTCGCGCACAAATGCCATGCCCCAGGCGTGACGCAACATAAGCATCGTGTGGTCCGGATGGGCAGGAAGGATCATGAAATTGAACAGGTAGGCGCTGATGCATTCGCGCACCCGCATGTCCGACAGGAGTTCGGGCGCGATCATGCCGATCCAGGCAATGCCGCCACGGCAGAGGAGAGGGTCGCAATTGTCCAGGTGGGCGACATCGGCCGCCTGGGTGAGCATCAGCAAGCCCACCCGGCACCCCGCGTCGATTGCCAGATAGGGGGAATCCGAACCAGGGTGTTCAATCACCCGCACTCCCTGTTTTTCCAGCATTGTCGAATAGGGGCAATACAATTCGGCATGCATTACAGGGCGCAAGATCAGAACAGTCTGTTCGTGCCGTACGGTTTTCGATACATCCAGCACAGTATCCTCCCATGGTATTTCATTGTGCGCTGCAACCGCGCCTGGCGGTCACCACTGGCTGCTGCGAACACTACACAGGGTAATCATGCATGATGCGCCGTGTTTGTTGCGGCGCAAAATAAGGGAAACTTTCAGTACTCGGCTGTGCCAAGTTTGCGCTAAGACCTTGTGGAATTTTTTAATGCAATGTTGGTGAAAAGCAGATATTTACGAGAAAAAAATTGCCGCAGGCAGGACGCAAACCTGCATGCGGCAATTGTGCCTGGCCGGCACGACAGTACTAGTGCAATACGACCGGCTGACTCATCAGTGCATCGTATTTGCCGAGGAAAGTATCAATATCTTCCACGGACGGTTCGGTGGCAATCAAGTCTTCCACATCTTTACGGAATGCTTCTGCCAAGGCACCGCCGATGAAGATTTCGCGTTTGCCGGACTTGTCCATGATTTCATAGCCGCCAAAGCGCATGGATTCGCGATCGCCGTCAGCGAAGAATTCCACTACGCTGTACTGATCGCTGTTATAGATAAGGTTCATGTGGCGCTCCTTGGCTAAACATCGCTGTTGAAAGACTGGTAGGTCGCTATCCCGAACATGACGGCTGGTCGCTGCTTTTTCAAGGCATTGACTGGCAAGAAAAGGTTACCAGTTGTTACAGCGGCACGGGTTTATCAGAGCTTGAACGAATATATGCTAGGTCTGCCACATAGGGCTACGTGCCATACAGGGAAAACCTCGCCTTCACTCAGTACTACGGCTATCCAGAGTCAATTCTTTAGTCAGACCCAGCCATTTGTCATATGGTTCCTGCTGCAGGAATTGGCGGATCTGTTGCAAGTGGCTGCTGTCGGCCAGGCTGATGTACAGGCGTTCGGGATGCTGGCGCAGGAGGCGGTTCAGGGTAACCCGCATGGTGAGGCTGCCCGTGCAGCAGATGCAGCCAGGCGCGACGCGCACGATGGTCAGCCACGACGGCAAGACTTCATCGAATGGCGTTGCACCGGTCGGCAATCCTTCCAGGATCACCGCGGTGCGCACACCCGCGTCCAGCGCCGCGGCAATCCGGCTTTCGCGCAGGAAGGCATCAGCGCCGGTAACCAGTGTCAGGGGGATGATGCGCTTCAGAGGTTCTTCTTGCCCAGCTTGCTGGGCTCGACGCCCAATTGTTTCAGTTTGCGGTAAAGATGGGTGCGTTCAAGCCCGGTTTTTTCTGCCACGCGCGTCATGCTGCCGCCTTCACGCGCCAGGTGGTGTTCGAAATAGGCGCGCTCGAAGGCATCCCGGGCTTCGCGCAATGGCAGGTCGAATGACAGGCTGAAGGCGGGCGTTTCGGCCTGCAGCGGCGCTGCCGCTGTCATGACGGTTGGTGCGCTTGTGGCCAGGCCGGCACCGTGTCCGTGCGAAGCCGTAGTGGCATGTTCAACAGGCGCATTCGGACGGGCGAAATGCGTTGCGACCGGACGGGTGGCTTCCTGGCCGCGCGACAAGCCTTGCTGGACTGCCTTGAGCAATTTTTGCAGGGCAATCGGTTTTTCCAGGAAGTTGAGCGCGCCGATGCGTGTTGCCTCGACGGCAGTATCGATGGTGGCATGCCCGGACATCATAATGACCGGCATGGTCAGCAAGCCATCGCGCTGCCATTCCTTCAAAAGAGTGACGCCATCGGTATCCGGCATCCATATATCGAGCAAGACCAGGTCGGGCAAGCCGGCAATACGCATTTCGCGCGCCTGCTGGGCGTTTTCCGCCGTATCCACGACATGACCTTCATCGGAGAGGATTTCCGAAAGTAATTCCCGGATACCCATTTCATCATCGACTACCAAGATATTCGCCATTTGCCACTCTTTCTGAACTTTACTGCCCGCTATTGCCTATAGCTTGTATTAATAATTGATTGTGAGAAATATTTTCAATGCGTTTACGCATGAGGCGCTAACTTTAACAGCAATATTAATACTTTGGCACCATTTCCATCAACTCGATTCTGAATATCAACGCGGCCGCCATGTTCGTCGATAATTTTTTTCACCATCGCCAAGCCTAGTCCAGTGCCCCGTGCCTTGGACGTGACATAGGGTTCAAACGCCCGTGCCAGGATTTTTGACGAAAATCCCGGGCCATTGTCGGTGATCGTCAGGCGCACGGCGCTGCGTTTGCTACCGTCCGAGCCGGGATAGTGGACCGCTTCCGTGCTGACGTCAATGCGCGGCTGGGTCGAGGCTTTGTCAATGTCGGCAACGGCATCCTGTGCATTCTGCAACAGATTATGGATGATTTGGCGCAATTGGGTCGCATCGCCCATGATCTGCGGCAAATTTGGTGCCAAATGCAGATGGATGATATCGCGTTCATCGCCGGCGATATACAGATGCAGGATTTCCGTGATCAGGGCGTTCAATTCCAGCGGGGCCAGCACGGCGGGCGGGGTCCGGGCAAAGTCACGGAAATCGTTCACCATTTTTTGCATGGCCGCGACCTGGTTGACGATGGTGGATGTGGCGCGTTTGAGAATGCCCGCATCGGTCTCGGCAAGCTTGTCGGCCAGCTTCATTTGCAATCGCTCGGCGGAGAGCTGGATGGGGGTTAGCGGGTTCTTGATTTCGTGCGCCAGACGCCGCGCCACTTCGCCCCATGCCAGCGAGCGCTGGGCTGAAATAACATCGGAAATGTTATCGAATACGATCAGATAGCCATTGCCTGCTGCAACCGGCAGGCGCGAGCCGCGCGCCAAAAGAGTGAGGCCTTCATCGCCTTCCGTGCCATCGCCGCCGTCAGCGGCGCCGGCTACGCGCGGGACTTCAATCTGCTTTTGCCAGTGCCGGCTGGTGACGGTGTCGTCGCCGGCAGATTGCGCGTTGTGTTCGGAAAAAGCCTTGGTCACGACTTCGGCAAAGGACGCCAGGCCCGGGATCGCCGCCAATGGCTGGCCGATGGCCTGGCTAACAGCCTGTTGCAGGATGCGATCGACGGAATCATTGCAGGTCAGGAGCTTAAATTCCTGGTCCAGCACCATCACGCCGGCCGACATGTTGGCCAGAACCGATTCGAGATAGGCCTTGGCGTTTTCCAGGGCGCTGCGGTTTTTCTCGACGGACGCGCGCGCCTCGGACAACTGCCGCGTCATGAGGTTGAATGACTTGGTCAGCGTGCCAAGTTCAGTATTGCTGGCGACGATCGGGCGCGGCGACAGGTCGCCTTCGGCGACAGCCTTGGTGCCTTCGGCCAGCAGCAGCAGAGGCTGCGCCAGGTCGCCGGCGATCAGGAAGGCGCTGGCAACTGCGCCGAAGATCGTGAGCAGCAGCGTCAGGGTCAGGGTCACCAGGTAAATCTTGCGCAGGCCGGTGCGCGACAGCGACCTTTCCTGGTATTCGCTGTAGGCTGCGCGCAGGGATTCGGCATTGGCGGCCAGCGAGGTCGGCACTTGCTGGATCAATTGCAGAAAGCGCGTTTCGCTCCTGAGCGACGAGGTGTGCAGCGATGCCGGAATCGCCACCACGACGCGCATGCGCAGCCTGGTGGCCGCATCCAGGCTCGATAGCTGCCCGGCGCCAGGCGCCGAGGCGTCGAAGCCGGTGGCATCGTCAATGATTTCGGCATCGCTTTCGATGACCGAGAAAGCGCGCGTCAGCCGCGCTTGCCGCAGCATGGCCTGGGTCGGCAGGGTTGGCAGCAAACTGCCGGCATCGCTGTCTGTTGCAACGATGCGGCTGGCGGCGCTGACGATGGTGGCTTCCTGCAGGTTGTTCTGGCCGCGCAGGCGCGACAACCGGGTGGCCTGGGCGGTGTCGGTGAGGTCGGCGATTTCAAGCGCGATGCTGCGCGCCTTGGTTTCCAGGTCGGCAAGTTGCGATTCCAGCGCGGTGCGCCCGAGATTCAGGCCCGATTCCAGCGCCGCCTCGACCCGCACGTCGAACCAGGATTCAATCGAGCGCGAGACAAATTGCACCGATACCAGGTAAATCATCAGCCCCGGCAGGATGCCGACCACGGCGAACAGCAGCACAAGCCGTGTCATCAGTTTGGAGCCGAACAGGCCGCGCCGGAATCGGCTATAAAGGCGCGTGAGCAGCAGCAGCACCAGCACCAGCAGCGAGGTGGCCACCAGGGCGTTCAGGCCCAGCAACCAGGGATAATGCTTGTCGAAGGCGGCCGAGTTTTCCGAGGCCGAGGCCAGCATGAATAGCAAGATGCTGACGAGCGCGGCGCCGATGACGAGGAAATACCGAAATAACCTGCTCAATTACTCTGCCTTGTAGGTGAAGGTCTTCCAGCCTGAGGATAAATGCCAATCGCTGTCATTGATTGCGTTGACCTGGAAAGGCTTGGGCAACTGCGTGACATCGAGGCGCATGCGCACCTTGACCTGGTAGCTGGCGCCTTCCTTCAGCGTTTCCTTGTCGGCCACCAGCCAGCGCGCCGGTCGGCGCACCACGGCCAGGGCGTCGCCAAGCGAGGAAAAACTCTGCCGCAGGCTGCCCGCCACCGTAGTGTAATACTGGCGCGTCAGCACATTATAGGACAGGCGGACCGTGCGCGAGGCGCGCACGGCGCCTTCATCGAACCAGTACCAGCGCGGCCGGTTCAGCTCCACATCGGTGGTGAAGTATAGCGGCACGCCGCGGTTGAGCGCATCTTCCAGCACCCGCCTGAGCTCGAAGCTGAAGCTGGACGCCAGCCGGTACCCTTCATCGGTGGCTTCCAGTTGGGCCTGCTCGATCTCGACGTCGGCAGCATGCGCAAATGGCATGGCAAGCATCCCGCCCAAAAGGAGGGAGGCCAGGAGAAATCGGATGGCGATCTGGAGCAGGCGGCTTGTCACTGGCAGATGGTCGGAATTTATCGGATGCTTGTTAAAACGTTAGCGGACGGGCACCGGCCCTTCAGGCAGGCGGTTTCTGGAACAGCGCATAGAACAGGCCATCCTGATCCAGTTCGCCGCTGGCGCCTGGCAGCAGTTGGCCTGGCGCGGCAAGCCGGATGGCGCCATGCCGGCTTGCGAACGCCTGTGCCTGCATTTCCGATTCTTCCGGCCAGAGCGAACACGTCACAAGTAACAATTTACCATCCGGTTTCACCATCCGCCAAAGATTGTCCAGAATTTGGCAGGAAAGTGTTGCAAGGCGCGCAGCGTCGTCCGGGCGACGCAGCCAGCGGATGTCCGGGTGGCGCCGTACCACCCCGGACGCGGTGCAGGGCACGTCGGCAAGGATGCGGTCGAAAGGCTGGCCATCCCACCAGTCGGCGCGGCTGGCATCGGCTTGCAAAAGATGCGCGGAAAGTTGCAATCTTTGCAGGTTCTGGGTAATGCGTTGCAGCCGTTCGCCATCGGCGTCCAGCGCCAGCAAGTCGATGTCGGCGCATTCCAGCAAATGGCCGGTCTTGCCGCCGGGAGCGGCGCAGGCGTCCAGTACGCGCATGCCGTCTTGCGCATCGAGCATGGGCGCTGCCAGCTGGGCGCCGGCATCCTGCACGGAAACCCACCCCTGGGTGAAGCCGGGAATGGCCTGTACCGGCATCGGCTGTTCGAGCTGCACGGCATCCGCGCCGATCTTTCGGCCTGCAATATTGTGCGCCGCCAGTTCCTGCAGGTAGGCCGCAGCGCTGGCGTGCCGGCGGTTGACGCGCAGCGTCAACGGCGGACGGGCATTGCCGGCTTCCAGGATGGTTTGCCAGGCATTCGGATAGGCGGCCTGGACGCGCTGGATCCACCAGAGCGGGTAGTTCCAGCGCGCGACCGGGTCTTGCATGACTGCTGCAAGCAAGCTGTCGCGTTCGCGCAAAAAGCGCCGCAAGATGGCATTGACCATACCCTTGGCGTGGGCGAGCTTCGGATCTGCCGCCGCGGCGGCCACGGCCTGGTCGACCAGGGTAAAGTCGGTATAGGGGCGGTCGCTGCCATCGTCCTCGCACAATTGCGCCAGGCTGCAGCAAATCAGGCTCAACAGGAGCTGCGGCTGCGGCGTGCGCGTGGCAAGCTGCCTGAGCAAGGCGCTGGCGCGCCCCCACCGGCGCATGCTGCGGTAGGCAATATCCTGCTGGGCACCTCGTGCGGCGTCGGACAAGCCGAGGGATTGCGCCACCCTGGCGAGTGCAGGCGGCAAGGCGGTGCCCTCCAGTACGAGGGCGACAGCCTGTGCAGCACCATGGAGGCTCAATGCCAGAGAGTCGGGTTTGAGCCGCAGTTTTGCCACCTTGCTCAGACTCCCCAGACGATATCGCGTCCCTGCGCATTGGCAGCACGCAGCATATCCAGCAGCGGAAATGCGCGCGCACTGAACGTGACGTGTTTGGCCGCCTGGCGCTTGCGTTCTTCGGCGTCGAAACGGTCTTCATCTTCCGCTGCGGCTTCGCGCTGCGCCGCCAGCTCGGCTTCGAGCAAGCGTTCGCGCTCGATTTCCGCTTCCAGTTTTTCAATTGCCGCGCCGGTCTCGGCAGCGGTGATGATGCCGCGCTTGGTATCCTTGCCGAGCAGGTCAAGCAGGCGCTTGGCATGGTCCTCGTACATCAGGATATCGGCCGCTGCTTTGGATTTGAAGGTGAGTAGCATATGGGCTCCGTGCGAACGAAATCAGTTCGGCTTGAAGGAAGAAAAGAAAGTGTCAGCTTCGTCGCGCGCCAGCCTGGACGATGGGCCCAGCACCACGACCTGGTAGACCCGTGCATCCTTGGCGAAGAAGCGCGCCAGCAGGAGCAGCTCCGACGCGTCCGGTGCGCGCGTGCCGGTCGCCTCGAGTTCGAGCGGGCCGGCGCCGGCACCTGCTTCGCGGCGAATGCTGCCGTTAATATTTCGCAGCAGTCCGGCCTTCATGGATGCCAGTGCAGCGGGGACGGTAGCGGCATCGGGCAGGGTGGCGGCGCCCACTGCAAAGGTCACGCCGTCGACTTCGGCCGCGGTCATGGTCATATCCACCTTGCTGCCGCCGAGTTCGACCGGCCGGGTCACGCTGGCAGGCTTGGCCGGCAGTAAAACTTCAAACGGCACCGGGGTGCCGCGCACCTGGCGCCAGTCGAATTTCGGGCTGCAGGCAGCCAGCAGCAAGGCAAGTGCAACGAGGGGCAGGCAGGGCCAGCGTCCGGGAAAGCATAAAAAATTTTGCATGGGTGCGATGGTAACGTAAATTTGCGCCAATCCGGGCCGTTTCGCCGCATTTACACTATTGCACCTGCAGTGCGCGGCGATACTGGATTGCTTCGGCGACATGTGCCGTGCCAATGACGTCGGCCGACGCCAGGTCGGCGATTGTGCGCGCCACCTTCAGCACCCGGTGATACGCGCGGGCCGACCAGTTCAGGCGCGCCATGGCATTGCGCAGCAATTCTTGCGCATCCGGGTCGGGGCAACACCATGCATCGACCTCGGCGGGCGACAGCGCATGGTTGGCCTTGTCCTGGCGCGCATGCTGGCGCACGAAAGCCTGTTCGGTACGCGCGGCAATTGCCGCCGAGGCGACCCCGTCGGCCTGCCGCAGCAAGTCGTCACGCGGCAGCGATGCCACCTGGATTTGCAAATCGATGCGGTCCAGCAGGGGGCCGGAGACGCGTGACTGGTAACGTGCCACCATGTCCGGCGAACAGCGGCACTTGTTGTCGCTGTGGCCCAGGTAGCCGCAGGGGCAGGGATTCATGGCTGCCACCAGCTGGAATCGTGCCGGGAAATCTGCCTGGCGCGCGGCGCGCGAAATGGTGATGTGGCCCGATTCCAGCGGCTCACGCAAGACTTCCAGGACGCGGCGGTCGAATTCCGGCAGCTCATCCAGAAACAGCACGCCGCGGTGCGCCAGCGAAATCTCGCCGGGGCGCGGATTGCCGCCGCCGCCGACCAAGGCCACGCCCGAGGCTGTATGGTGCGGCGCGCGAAACGGCCGGGTTTTCCAGTTGGCGGCGGCGAACACGCCAGTCAACGATTGCACCGCGGCCGATTCGAGCGCTTCCTCGTCCGACATCGGCGGCAAGATGCCGGGAAATCGCGCCGCCAGCATCGACTTTCCAGTGCCGGGCGGCCCTACCATCAGGATGCTATGGCCGCCCGCTGCAGCCACTTCCAGCGCCCGCTTGGCATGCAGCTGGCCCTTGACTTCGGCAAAATCCGGATAGCGCGGCAGGGCCGTCTGCGTGGCCGCTGCGGCATGGTGGCGCGCCAGGCGGTCGTCGCCTTGCGGTGCGGCGAAGTGGGCGCATACCTGCTGCAACGACGTGGCCGGAAGGATGGCGGCATCCATCACGAGCGCGGCCTCGGCGGCATTGGCTTGCGGCAGGATGAAGGCACGCTGGCGCCCTGCGGCGGCGCTGCTGTTGCGCATGGCATAGGTCATTGCGAGCGCGCCGCGGATCGGACGCAATTCGCCTGACAGCGACAGTTCACCGGCGAATTCATAGCGGTCCAGCTCATCTGCAGGAATTTGCCCGGACGCTGCCAGGATGCCCAGTGCAATCGGCAGATCGAAGCGGCCGGATTCCTTGGGCAAGTCGGCCGGCGCCAGGTTGACGGTGATGCGTCGCGCGGGAAATTCGAAGCGGCCATTTTGCAACGCGGCCCGCACACGGTCGCGCGCTTCCTTGACCTCGGTATCGGGCAAGCCGACGATGGTAAATGACGGCAAGCCATTGGCCAGGTGGACTTCGACCGTGACTTCTTGCGCCTGCATGCCGGTTAGCGCGCGGCTTTTCAGGACTGCCAGGCTCATCAAATGCCTTTTTCTTGTTTAAAGGAAAGAAGGCAAGCTTACCTTTACCGGAAATTCCGAACTTTGCCGCAGATCAGGCAGCGTCAGGCTAGGCTGGATTTGTGGTTTTTAAGATGTTCCAGATGGAAAATGACCGCCTTGACGATGGCCACCATGACCGCGCGGTCTTTGCTTGGATGGTCGGCATAGGCAACGACGATGTTGCCTATTTGTACTGTAGTGCTGCGCTCGTGCGGCGCATCTTTGGGAAAAATCAGCGCCAGTTCATATTCGGCCAGCAGCGGCCCGCAGGCTTTCCAGTCGCGCGTCCACTTGGGTAATGCCTTGTTGCCTTCCCACAGGGTGCCCGCGCTTTCGTAGAATTCCTCGATGTTATGGTGGCCTAGCAGATGCGCCAAGTGACGTTCTTTCGCCACGCAACTGCGGAAATATTCTTCATCGCTCATGCGCATGATGGAACTCCCTTCAAGAAACGTGTCGCCGGAAGGAACAGCAGATGGTGAAACAATTATCCTATCGCATCGAGGCCATCGTCAGGCAGAATATATTTGATCGATCCGATAAAATCCCTGGCCAGTTCAATAATCGTTTCTTCATGTTCACGGTGTGGAACATGGTAAGTGTCTGGCATTATTTCAACACGCAATGGTCCACCAGATAGCCCTGCAATCGTTTCAGGATGACGCAAGGAGCCATATTCGTCTTGTGCACCATGAATGACGAGCAAGGGACAGGTCACCTCGGGCAAGACATTCTTAAGCGACCATCCGGAAAAATCAGGATCGGACCATGTGTCGGTCCAGGCATTCAAGACCCATGTCGCCTTGTCGCCATGGTATTTCATCAAGCGCGTAATTTGCCCCGGCTGTTTGAACGATTCTTTCGCCACCTGGATGCCGTGCAGTATCCTGTCATCGACAAACGCCTGGGCTGATTCAGTGATGAGCCCTTCACAAGCACCTGGGAATTTGGCGGCACAATAGATCGCGATGCCGCCCCCAACGCTGTGGCCAAAGGCAATAAATCGCGTGATGTCCAGTTGTGCGCAGACCGCTGGAAAATAGGTGTGCGCTTCTTCCGCAATAAAATCCAGTCCTGGTTTGGCCGAGCGAGGATCGGACCGGCCGTATCCCAGGCGATCATAGGCAATGACGCGTCTGCCCGTGCTCACGCTTAGCATGGCAGGGAAATTACGCCACAGGTCGACACAGCCTAAGGAGTCGTGGAACAGCACGATAGGACTGCTGGTCGCAGCGCTTTCCCTGTCTTTCAAAGGAAGCCAGGTACGGGTAAAGATGCGTCCGTGGGGATGTTCTATCCAGGCATCTTCGTGGGTGCTGTCGCGGACATGGTTGGTTTGCATGCGAGTCTTACGTCAGGATAGCCTTGACTTACCGACTATTGCGCTGACAGCACAATCAGACTGGATGTGGCTGAAGCATAGAGTTTTCCGTCAAGATCGGTCAGGCGCGCCTCGGTGAATGCGACGCGACGCCCCAGGGTAATAATTTTGCCCTCTGCGCGGACGGTCCCCGTATCCTTGTTCATTGCCTTGTGATACGAGATTTTGAGTTCAATGGTTGAAGTGGTCTGCCCGGCAACCATTCGGGACATGACGGCATAGCCACAGGCGAAGTCCAGCATGGTGGCGGCAAATCCGCCGTGAACAGTGCCAAACGGGTTGTAGAGATGAATGTCCGGTATCGCTTCGAGCACGACGCGACCGTCATCAACTTCAACAAGACGGATGTCGAGCGTCTCGCCGATGCCGGGCCGCCGGTCTGTCTGCAGCATCGCCTTGAGTTGTTCAATTCCAGACAAGTGTGGCCCGATTTCATGCAGCAGGTTCATGGCGTGTTTTCTCTATTCGATGGATTGCACAAAGCTCATACAAGAACTACATGTTCGGATAGTTCGGCCCGCCGCCGCCTTCGGGCGTGACCCAGACGATGTTCTGGGTCGGGTCCTTGATGTCGCAGGTCTTGCAATGCACGCAGTTCTGCGCATTGATCTGCAGGCGGTCGGCGCCTTCTTCGGTCTTTACGAATTCATACACCCCGGCCGGGCAATAGCGCGACTCCGGCCCCGCATAGGTCGCCAGGTTCACCTGCACCGGCACGCTCGCATCCTTCAAGGTCAGATGCACCGGCTGGTCTTCGGCATGGTTGGTGTTGGAAATGAACACCGAGGACAAGCGGTCAAAGGTCAGCTTGCCATCCGGTTTCGGATACGCAATCGGCGTGAAATTGGCCGCAGGTTTCAGGCTTTCATGGTCGGCATGGGTATGGTGCAGCGTCCAGGGCGCCTTGCCTTTCAACAGCACCTGGTCGATCCCCACCAGCAGGGTGCCCATCACCAGCCCCTTGCCCATGGCCGGCTTGAAGTTGCGCGCCTTGTGCAATTCTTCATGCAGCCAGGATTGCTCGAAGGCGAGGGGATAGGCGCTCAGTTCATCGTGCTGGCGGCTGGCGCCCAGCGCCTCGAAGGCGGCATCCGCAGCCAGCATGCCTGTCTTCATGGCCGCATGGCTGCCCTTGATGCGCGAGGCATTCAGGAAGCCCGCATCGCAGCCGATCAGCGCGCCACCGGGGAAGACCAGCTTCGGCAGCGATTGCAGGCCGCCGGCGGTGATGGCCCGGGCGCCATACGACAGGCGCTTGCCGCCTTCGAAGAAGCTGCGGATGGCGGGATGGGTCTTGTAGCGCTGGAATTCCTCGAAGGGGGAGAGATACGGGTTTTCATAGGCCAGGCCCACCACGTAGCCCACCGCCACCTGGTTGTTTTCCAGGTGGTAGAGGAAGGAGCCGCCATAGGTGGCATTGTC